>JBNJFZ010000024.1:7254-46708 GCA_051747295.1 Myxococcota bacterium | reverse complement strand
CCATAATTTCAATCTCCTCTGCAAAAAACTCCAATAACCGGAGGCAGCACCTCACTACCCCCTCATAATGGTTTTCGGCAGACACCCCGGAATCGTTGCCTAGAAATCTCAATACCGGCGACCAGCGATCTTTCACACGGACGACAAAACCCATTTAAACTCGAGGGCTTAGAGGCCGGCGAACCTACACGCGTCCACGCTGCGACACGCGATATTTTCTGTTGCCCGCAAGCCGCGGATGGAAAGCCGCGGATGGAAAGCCGCGGATGGAAAGCCGCGGATGGAAAGCCGCGGATGGAAAGCCGCGGGGCGCCCTGGAAAGGGCGCGCACCAGTAGTAATCTCGGCCACAAGAAACAAAAAAAGACCCGGGAGTGGGTCGAGTTGCAAAAAACGAAAAAAGGACCCGGGCTGGGAGACAGATGCGAGGAGCTGGCGCCGTTGATTGGATGCAGATTTCGGGCTTGAAAAGCGGAGGTAATGCCGGAGGCATTATCGAGCATTTTCAAACCGAAAGATGCGCCAATCAACAAGCCAGAACTCGTAGCTGTCACCCAGCTCGGGTCCAAATGGAGGCGGCGGGAATCGAACCCGCGTCCGCGGAGGATCCACAGAACGCCACTACGTGTGTAGTCCGTTTTTATTTATTTAGCCTCGACTCAACACTGCGTACGGACACGCCATGCAAGTCGAGAGACCTTCGGAATGTCGAGTCAGATCGAAGGACGAAGCCCCTGACTCCAAGCCCGCTAATCGTCGTTACACACAACCCACGGGCAAGGATGCACATAACGGGTGGCTGTTAAGCCACATCATTCACGACGGTCTGCTTACGCAGCCATCGCATACTGCTTTGTATTGTCGGCAGTTGTAAAAGGCTAGCAGTTAGACGTAGTCACTAGCACCTACGACACGCGACGTTCGCTTCAGCATCCACGTCGAAGCCAGGACGCCCCCTCATAGATTTGCCAGTTTCAAATCTCCACGTCGCCAGGCTGGTTGATTTTCGCGAGTTCTGCGTCGTCCTGCATCGACGTACCCTCCGGGTACGCCTGCTTCGGACGACTTCGATCTCGCACAAATCACCTCAGCCTGGCTCGGTCCGATTTGAACCAGACAAATCGTTCAATCGATCCAGTCAAGGATCAAGGGAACCAAACTTCAACGAGAATCGCTTGTAGCGAAACTCGTTTCTATTCAGTTTTCAAAGATGAGTTCACCGGAGACAACTGACCGACTTGGCCACCTATTCCCCGAGTTCTCAACCGGACGACGGAGCCTATAGCATCCGTCTAACAAAAGCAAACTTAGGAACCCGACGTGAACAGTCAAGCCCTGCACATAATTTTTTATCGTAATACGACTAAAGAGTGACTCTCACCCGCTCCGTTTGTCTCGTTCACACCCTTAAGAAGCCCGCGACCCAAGAACGATTCAAAAAAACCACTCAATCACTGAATCACTCAATCACCGACTCCTGTGACGAAACCCGGACCGAGTCAATCATTGTCCTTGAAGTAGCTGTTGCGCTGGGCATGTGCTCGGGCCATCTCGCGCTTGTGCTCTCGTTTTTTAAGGTCGTGTCGCTTGTCGAACTGCTTCTTACCTCGCGCCAGGCCCAGCTCACATTTGACGTGGCCATTCTTGAAGTACAGCGACAACGGGATCAGCGTGTAGCCGGACGTATTGACCTGATTCTCGAGCCGGTTGAGCTCCCGACGGTGCATCAAGAGCTTCCGCTCACGCTCCGGCTCGTGGTTCTCGTGGGTCCCGTGTGCGTATTCGGTGATATACGCGTTCACCAGGTACAGCTCATGGTCCTCGAAGCGCGCGTAGGCGTCCTTGAGTTGGACCTTGCCCTCGCGAAGGCTCTTGACCTCGGAGCCGACGAGCACCACTCCAGCCTCGTAGGTCTCGTCAATATAGTAGTTGTGTCTGGCCTTACGATTGCGCGTGATGATGCGCGTTCCGCCACTGTTTTCATCGTTGCCCATAACTACTCCTCGCCTCTGAGCTATCGAGCTCGCTGTCGCGCTCGACACCGAACACGACTCTATCAGATCTCATGCCTACAGGATCTGCGGTCGAATAGAAAAGCCCCGTTCGCCACGCATACGCGTCGAACGGGGCTTTCGAAACATCTTGCGGTAGGTGGCGGCTCAGACGTCTTGGTTGCAGACCAGCTTCTTGACGCCGTCCTCGAACAAGACCTCGACTTTCGTCGGAGACATCAACTCCAGGACGAAACCCAGGCCAAACTTGGGGTGCTTGACCACGTCGTTTTCGGTGAGCTCGACGCCCAGCGAATACTCCTTGGCCGCAGCCATGTCGCTGCCTTCCTGGAGCTCGCCGTACACGCGCTGGATGGCCTCTTCGCTCTCGAAGTAGGCCTTGTCGATGATGCCCTCGACGATCTTGCGGTTTTGCTTGCGCACGGCCGCTGTCTCGCGCTTGGGGTTGGCCTTCGCGGCGTCCGCGTTGGGCTTCTCGAGCATCTCGTCGTCTAGCTCAGTGGCTTCGAAGTCCTCCTCGAAATCATCATCACCTTCGTCTTCGGGCTCCAGGTCGAGCTCTTCGCCTTCCAGCTCTTCTTCTTCTTCGGACATTTATTCGTCTCTCCTGCTCGATTCAAACTTGGATAATGGGTCGCACGTCGTCACCACGTCGCAAGTGAGGCGCGCTCGCTGAGTTTCTTATCAATCGCGTGACACAGTGTGTCAAGGCGTCAACGACAACCTAAAAGAAAGACGCGCTGCCGGAATTGGCAACGCGTCCTCCCTCGATCGGTGCTCCAACGGACCTCTAACCGGCGCTGCGAGGCCGCAGTCCGTCTTCACTCACTGGTTTCTTCCGTCTCGTCTTCGGCTTTCTCGCCCTGGTCTTCGCCCTCTTTCGCACCTTCATCCTTCGTCGCTTCTTTTTTCTCGGCTGCTTTCTCAGCCTTGCGACGAAGCTCCTGTTGGATTTCGTATCCCTCGCGCAGCAGCGAGTCGACCGGGACCATGCCTTCGAGCTCGTACGCCTTTCGGTTCAGGTCCTCGTTGGAGATCTTGAACTCGGACGGGATGTCGACCATCTTGTAGCTGAAGTCTTCTTCGAGGCCGGTGGTCTCCTTGATGAGCTGCTTGACCGACATCTTGAGAGCGTACGCCCGCACGAAGTTCTGGCCTTCTTGTGACCCGAGGTTGATCTCTTCCTGACCGCTATCTTCGACGATCTTCTCCAGCGCGAACTCACGCTCGAATTTGACCGCTTTATTTTCTTCGTCGTAGCGATCGTCCTTGACGAGCTCAGGCTTGGCCGTCTCGTTGAAGTATTCGTAGGCCTTCTCCTTGTGCGCCTCGAATCGTAGGTTCGCGACGCGGTCCTTCATCTTTTCGCGCACCTCCCCCATCGTGCGAAGGTCGAGGACCTTCTCGAAGGTGTCGGCCGCTTCCTGCTTCTTACCCTGCTCGACGAGTCGCTCGCCCTGCGCCTGGTAGAAGTCGACCAGCAACGTATTCAACCGGTTGCTATTCGGATCGATCTCCAGGCCCTTCGTGACGACCTCTTCGAACTTCTCGGGGCTTTCCTCGCCGTCCAGCGTGTCCGCCCACTCCTTGTAGACCGTCGAGAAGTCATCTTCGAGCAACTGCTTTCGCTGTTTCTGTTCGGTCTCGAGCTTCTCGCCTTCTTTGTCGAATCCATTCTCAGACCAGATCGTCTGGAGCTTTTCCTCGGCCTTGGCGAAGTCCTCATTGAGGCGGTGGACCTGAGCCATCAGTCGCTTGGCCTCGAAGTTGTCGGGCTCGGCTTCGAGCACAGGCTCGAGGTGCTCTCTGGCTTTGTCGGGATTCTCCGCCAAGACGCCAGCTTTGGCCTTGCGCAGGTGATCCTTCGTGCTCGGTTCACACCCCGTCATCACGAGGCTGCCGACCACGACAGCGAGCACGGTAAGGCTCGCGGCGGCCAGCCGTTTGAGTGTATGCATTGCCATAATTTGCTCCGAGGTCGCTTCTTGAGCGTATCTTGAGAAATCCATGTGTCCGTCACTATATATAGGTGAACCGCGATATCCGCAAGTTTTCCGCGCTTCCAACGCACCAAACAACCTCCGCCCAGATTGACATAAATCGCCCCAGTGACTAGTTTTCAAACGCCTGACGGAGTCATCCGTCGCCGCCTCTGGCGGCCATTCCTCCCGCGGCCGGTTGCGCCGGCCACACATGACAGACGTCCCCGTGCGCCTCACCCCAATGTGCGGCA
Source organism: Myxococcota bacterium (assembly GCA_051747295.1). Classification (GTDB taxonomy): domain Bacteria; phylum Myxococcota_A; class Bradymonadia; order Bradymonadales; family Bradymonadaceae; genus JBNJFZ01. The sequence continues at coordinate 42,464 of JBNJFZ010000024.1, read as the reverse complement.
CATGGCGAACGACTTCTGTCGTCACCGAAATTCACGTATGAATACGCGCTCGACCCTTGGTCCAGCGCACGATCATCGAGTCTCGATCCAAACACAGGAAGTACCCATGGCTATGTTCGATGTTGTCGCGAAGGGATTTCGCGACGTCCGCAATCGGTTCGAAGGCAAGCGGGAAATCAGCGAGAAGAATGTAGAAGACGCCCTCAAAGACATTCGCATGGCGATGCTCGAGGCGGACGTCAACTTCCGCATCGCCAAGAAGTTCATCAAAAACGTCAAGGAAAAGGCGCTCGGCGAGGTCGTCAAGGTCAAGGCAAAGGGCGACGAGAAAGTCGAGGTTTCCCCCGGTGACCACTTCATCCGGATTTGCCACGACGAGCTCGAAAAGCTCCTCGGCCCGGTCGACACCAGCCTCGTCTGGAGCAACCCGCGCCTGGGCCCCACCAAGATCATGATGGTCGGACTCCAGGGCTCCGGTAAGACCACGACCACCGCCAAGTTGGCCAAATACCTCATCGATCGAGAGGGCAAGAAGCCACTGCTCGTCGGAGCCGACGTCTACCGCCCGGCAGCGATCGATCAGCTTCGACAGCTCGCCGCCCAACTCGACGTCCCGGTCCATGCAAGGGAAGGCGCCGACCCCGTCGACGTGTGTCGGGAAGCTGTCAAGATCGCCGAGGATAAGGGCTGCAACGTCGTCCTCTTCGACACCGCCGGCCGACTCGCCGTCGATGACGTCTTGATGGAAGAGCTCGAGGAGATCGTCGATACGACCAAGCCCGAGAATATCTTCCTGGTCGCAGACGCCATGATCGGTCAGGACGCGGTCAACACCGCCAAAGAGTTCAACAGCCGGCTCGAGGTCGACGGCTTCATCATGACCAAGCTCGACGGCGACGCCCGCGGTGGTGCCGCCCTCTCCATCAAGGAAGTCACCGGCAAGCCGATCAAATTCATCGGTACCGGCGAGAAGGTCGACGACCTCGAAGAATTCCGCCCGGAGGGCCTGGCCAACCGAATCCTCGGGTTCGGCGACGTCATGGGCCTGATGGACAAATTCGAGCGGAGCCTCTCCGAAGAAGAAGCCGAGCGCGCCGAGGAGGATGCCATGCGCATGCTCTCCGGCGAGTTCGACTTCAACGACTTCTACAATCAGCTCGAGCAGATCTCGAAGATGGGCTCGATGAGCGAGCTCATGGAGATGATGCCCTTCTTCGGCGGCAACATGCCGGCCGACGCCAACATCGACGACTCCGAGCTCGGTAAGATCCGCGCCATCATTCAGTCGATGACTGAGAAGGAAAAGAAGGACCCCGATCTGCTCACGCGCCAGCCCAACCGCGTGCGCCGTATCTCCAAGGGTTCCGGCACCGACCAGGAGAAGGTCGAGCAGGTCATCCAGCAGTTCAACATGATGAAGGGGATGATGCAGCAGTTCGGCAATATGGGCGGCGGCTTCCTGAACAAGATCCCGGGATTCAAGCAGCTCAACATGATGCGCCAGGCCAAGGACATGGACATCGGCTCGCTCCTGGGCGATATGATGGGCGGCGGCGGCGGTGGTGACGACGCCGGTGGCGGCATCCCCGGCATGGGCGGCGGCATGAACCTGCCTCCCGGCTACACGCCCCCGAGTCATCACCGAGCGGCTTCGGGCGGCAGCAAGTCCAAGTCGATGTCTCGCAATAAGAAGAAGCGTCGCCGCAAGAAGACGCGCCGCCGCAAGAAACGCAAGCGCAACAAGAACGACGATTGACTCACTCCGATACGAGACGATGCGCGAACCACGGGCGGGCCCCCGCCATCGCAGTATGCACGCAATGTGAGCGTGATATCTGTGTGGCATGTCATGGAGCCGACGCCCGTGGTTACGCGATTTGTGAGGTGTGCCGAACCGCTGATCGAGCGCCACTGACGCCGTGGGCCGATCCGGACTCCGAGTACGCCCCGGATACACTCCTGCGCACTGTCTGGGACGCCCTGCGCCACCCCATTCAGTTCTTCAAGCGGGTCCAGCCGACCACGGATGGCTGGCTGGCCGCCTCCATCTTCGGGATGCTCTGCATGGGTATTGGCCTCGCGTTCTCACACGTGTGGCAAATCCTCTTCCTGTCAGAGCCCACTCAGTTCGCCGAGTTCGCCGACCAGATCGGCGTCTCCGCGGATACCCTCCAGACACTGATGTTCGTCAGCATCCCCTTCTCGGTGGTCTTCGGCTTCATCCTGCAGACCGGCCTGTTCCACGCGGCCATCAAGATCGGCGGAGGAAAGCTCGACATCAGATCGACCGCCAAGATCGTGGGCTATTCGGGCGCCGGCTACCTGCTCATGCTCATCCCTCCGATCGGCGCGTTTGCGCTCGGTCACTTCCTGGCCATCATCTGGCTATTCAACCTCCGCGCGAACGCGCTCCAGGAGTGGGAGGATATGGGGCCGTGGAAGTCGATGTTCGTCGTGGCCATCCCGCTGATGCTCAGCGTGACCTTCATGGCGATCTGAAGCCTGTGTGCAGTTCAAATACGAAAGCCCCCGCCATCCGGAAGATGGCGGGGGCTTTCGTCGTCTCTGGCACAACCGCCGGGGTGCGGCGAATCGTGCGGGCCAGACAACCCGCAGGGGCTGCCCGGTCCGAATCTGTGATGCTCAACGCTTCGAGAACTGGAAACGTGCGCGTGCACCTTTCTGACCGTACTTCTTACGCTCTTTGACGCGTGCGTCACGAGTCAGGAAGCCAGCGGCCTTCAACTCCGCACGCAGATCCGGGTCGGAGAGCGTCAGCGCGCGGGCGATGCCCAGCTTGATCGCGTCAGCCTGTCCGCTCTTTCCGCCTCCCATGCAGGTGGCGACGATGTCGAACTTCCCGTTTTGCTCGACGAGGTCGAGCGGCTGCTGGAGGATCATCATCAGCGTGTCGCGTGCGAAGTATTCCTCCGCAGGCTGGTGGTTGACGGTGACCTCGCCGCTTCCGGGGCGCAGGAAAACTCGAGCGCTCGCCGCTTTGCGACGGCCGATTGCGTGAAATTGCTCAGTAGTGGCCATAAATGGTTGCTCCTGCCAGCGCCGTGAGCGCCGACATATTCGCTTTAGTCGAGTTCGAGGGCTTCGGGCTGCTGAGCTTCGTGCGGATGCTCGTTGCCAGCGTAGACCTTCAGCTTCTTGATGATTTTGCGGGCTAGCTTGTTCTTGGGAAGCATGCCCTGCACCGCGAAGCGGATGACGTCTTCGGGGCTGCGGTCGAGCAGTTCACCGGCGGTGATCTCTTTGAGGCCGCCCGGGTAGCCCGAGTGCTTGCGATAGACCTTGTCCCGCATCTTATTTCCCGTGAACACGACCTTGTCTGCGTTGATGCAGACCACGAAGTCGCCGGTGTCGACGTGCGGAGTAAAGGTGGGCTTGTGCTTGCCGCGAAGTCGCGTTGCGATCTCGGTTGCGGCGCGTCCGACCGTCTTACCTTCGAGGTCGACGAGCCACCACTTTCGCTCGACGTCTTCCGCCTTTGCGCTGTAGGTTTTCATGATTCTACCAGGTCTCTAGCAAATAACGTGTTCGGTGTCTTCAATCTGTCTGTGACTCGGTCGTGACGACGACAGCCGCGGTGGCCGCGGCGCCCCATTCCGGGTCATCTGTTCACTGCCGGACTTAGCGCGCCCGGCGTCCTCGGCAACACGCCCGCCACATTTAGCGAGCCCAATCCAAGGGGGGCTGATATACATGCGTGGCGAATGAGTGTCAAGACGAGAGGCCGCCGAGTAGTACTAGCGGCTCCATCGCCGGCCCGATCGCTCACTCACCGGCGACGTCCAGATCGTACTCTGCCACGTACTCTCGCGCCTGCTCGGCGTACTCCGACTCCGGGTGGACCGTGATGAGATCGGCGAGGGCATCGGTGGCCCGATCGAGATCTCCGAGGTTTAGATACGCCTTCGCCAGCAGTAGCAGCGCCGGAGCATCCAGCCCCAGACCCGAGTAGTTCTTGAGCAGATACGTCAATCGCATGCTCGATGCCTCGTAGTTCTCGCGCTTCATATAGAACTTCGCGACGTAGAACTCGTGGTCGGCGAGGCGTCGCCGCGCCTGCGCCAGGAGCTTCTCGGCCCGCTCGCTGTACTTCGAGTCGGGATAATTCTTCACGAAGAAGCGCAGTTCACGCGCGGCGTCTTTGGTCTTCGCCAGGTCTCGCTCGTAGGCCGGCGGCGCAAAGAACCAATCGTCCGGCATCAACTCGTAGAACGCCAGTGCGACCTTGAAGTGCGCGTACGTTCGCTTCTCGTGGTTCGGGTGGAGTTGAATGAAGTTTCGGTACTGTTCGACGGCGGTGGCGTACTGCTCTTGCTCGAAGTGCGCGTCAGCGACGCGGAGCTCGGCGAGGGCCGCATATCGACTGTAGGGAAACTTGTTCGAGATCGTATTGAACTTGCGAATAGCGTCCAAGTAGCGGCCGTCCTCGAAGTCGGCTTCCGCGCTCTGGAAGCGTTGCTCGACCACCTCGGCGTAGGTCTCGGGCTTCTCTTGCTGCTGCTTGGCGCCGGCACACGCCGAGGCCGAGCAGGTCACGATAAGAAGCAATAATATATGAAGTACACGTCGCACGAATGTCCTCCAGCCTGCGAAAATGGGCGACGGCAGATGCCTCGCCGACAATGCAACACCGCCTATGCATACCGCAAGGCAGCGTGGATTCGAAACCCTGATTGACCCGCGATACTCCACGAGCAGTTCCAAAACACGAGCGGCCCGTCCGGTCATCCCGGACGGGCCGCTCGATTCGCTGCAAAAACAGGCCTGGCTTACAGGGTGATATCTGTAGCGGAGCCTTCGCCCTGACCCGATCCGATGATCTCCAGACCGGTGCAGTCAATATCGTCGGGAGCGGTAGCGCCCGTGATATCGCTCTCTGTCAGTTCGCAGAGCTCGACTTTGTAGGTGTCGGCGGTGTCATCGCCGCACAGCGGAGAGCCGTACTCGTAGACGTAGACGTCTGCGGTTCCGTCGGTCGGAATCTCGACGCGTGTGTCGGTGCCGTCGCGGAACTCGATCCACGCCTTACCACCGCAGCCCAGCGTCAGCACGGTGTCGTCGGCGAAGCTGTCCGGGCACATGCTCGCGCCGATATCGTAGGGGGGAGCCACGCCGTCAGAGAGGTGCGACGGCGGCGTGTCGAAGTCGTTAGCGACCGGTGCCCAGTTCGTGGTGCGCGCCCAGATACCCGGGTCGATGTCGTCGATGATGATCTCAGCGGTCAACAGGTCCGAGCCGGGATCATCGACTGCCGTGCAGGCGTCCGAAGCCGGGTCGGTGGTGTCCGTGATTTCGAGGAAGAAGTAGGTCTGACCCGCCGGAGCCTCGCACACTCCGTCTTCGTTGCAGATGTCGTCGCCGGAGCAATCATCATTGGTCTCGCACTCGGGGGCGTCGGTTCCAACGGCACAGAAGCCGTCGTCGCCACAGGTGATGTCACCGGGGCAATCTTCGTTGCCGGAGCACAGGACATCGTCCGGGACGCAGACCTGGACGCCATCGCCCGCCTCGTAGCGCTCGGAGCACGCATCGGGATTGGCGCAGAGGTTGGCGTCGGTCGTGCAGTCGGTGACGCAACGATTGTCATCGTTGGTCGGCTGCAGGCACGCCTCGCCATCGGCACAGTCGGTATCGAATGAACACTCGGTGCTCGTCGTCGGCCCACAGGCCACCACAAGTCCAGCGCTGGCCGCGAGGACCAAACAAAAACCAAAAATTCTTCGCAGATTCTTCATTTCTCTCCCTTTTGTTTGTTCTGACAACATCAATAACCCGACTCTCGTCGGTCGAACAACGCCCACTTGGAGCGTGTCCGCGCAGGATCCGTTGCATCTCAGCAACAGGCTCCTAGAAAGCCGCTCGACTTTCAAATCATCGACGCAAATAAGCGTCTTTCATTCAATGCGAATCACGAGCTGACCGCCGGTCGGATCTGAGACCCTGGGGGCTGGCAGCACTTCGTTCCCAACGTTGAAGTTTCGCGGCCTCCTTCACTCTTTCGTCACATGGTAGTTAGTAATCACGAGTATACAAACTTCAATTCATCAAGCCCGGGTCGGAACCCGAAGTCATCAAACAGCTCCGTCCAATGGAATGACCACGTACCCCGAAACCGGCTCACCGCCCGTCAAAGGCGTTGCACAATCCTCGCGGGCATCGATGGAGCCACCGAACGCGCGGCAAAAATCCATCGAGAACCCCTCATCGGCGTCCGTTTGCTCGTAACAATTCGCCCCCCATTCGATCGCGACGAGCTCCATCGAGTCATCGAGTCGAATACGCTGACCATCCCCGTCGACAAACGCCACGAGGACCAGGCTTCCCTGGCCGCCCAGGCCGAACGTATCGGTCTCGATATTGCCGGCGACGCACTGTTCGGTCGCGTCGAGGTCGGGCGCGCTGCCGTCGAGGATGTCTTCCGGCAAGACGTCTGGACTCGCCGTGAAGTCGTAGGCGATGACCTCAGCGTATCCGAGCGGCTCGGCAGTCTCCACGTCGCGCACCCACACCGCACCGATATCTGCACCCGGAACGCCGTCCTCCGGGTCGAGGACCGAGTCGGTCTGCCCGCGAATCGCGATGGCGTGCTTTTCGACGGGAATGACGCAGCGGTCATCGAACCCACAGACAGCGCCGGGGTCCCCCAGTGCTTCGCGGCACTGCTCGTCACTGGTGCAGCAATTCTCGACCGTGGTGCAATCGGTATCGGTGCCGGCATCATCCTCGGTCACGGGCTCTTCAGGAATACACACCTGCACTGTATCATCTTCGGCCTGGCGGGCGACGACATCGCACTCGTCACTTCCAAAGCAATCCGTGTCCTCAGTGCACGGCTCGCGGCACTCGCTTTCGACGCATAAGCGCCCGTCGCTGCAGTCCGAGTCAAAGTCGCAAAACGCACCGAAGCCCGAGCAGTCCGATGCGCCGCTCAGCAGCATGGAGGCCGCCGCGAGCAGTACGACCGCGAAGAACCTGCCATAGTTGTCAATTGACGCTCGAGTCATGGTGTCCTCTCCCTGACGACGTGGACCGTTCCCGACACCGCTTCTGGGACATCCGTGTCGTTCAGTGGAGTAATGCTACTCCGTTTGTTTACCTCAGCCTCGCTCAGCCCGGGGTTTCCGCAAGGAAGCAATGTTGTCAGTGACGTATGTCTGTCGGCATTCTAACGCAATTTCGAGTCTGTCGACAGAACCCCGAACATCAGCTACCCGCTCAGAGGTTATGCACGTATCGCGCCACCCGATCAGTGCTCGAGAAAATCCCCGAGCTTGTTCCACAATTTGCGGCCGAGGCGCGTCACTTCGGCGCTGGCTCGCCGGACGATGCGAATCGTGCGCTCCGCGTCGGGTTGGCGACTCCGACGGTCGAGTTTGCCGCGCGCGAAGAGCTTCTGCGACAGGAAGCGGCGCACTTTGCCGCTGGGCGTCTTCGGGATCGAACCCGGGGGGAGCGCGAGGACGGTGTCGGGCTCGAGCTCGAAGTGGGTGTCCAGAAGCTCTCGAACCACCGCCTCGACCTCTTCACCCTCCGTACCCGCGGGCGTCTCGTAGGCGACGACGACGTTTGCCCAGCGACTGGTGCCGTCGCTGTCGATCGGCTCTGCGGGCTGTCGCCCCGAGAACACGACCGCGCTTCCGGCACGAATACCGTCGACCGAGTTGACGAACAACTCGACTTCCTCCGGGAAGACGCGCCGGCCGTCCCCTCGCCGAATCAAGTCACAGGCGCGCCCAACCAGATACAGATACCCGTCGGCGAGATAACCGAGATCTCCGGTGAGCAGCCAGCCGTCGGCCAGTCGTGTGCAGCGCTCATCGCGCGGGTCGGTCGAGCGTGCGTCTTCGGTATATCCCTTCATCACATTCGGGCCGTGTACCGCGACCTCACCGAGTTTACGCTCGGCGAGCTGTCGGCCCTCGTCATCACGGATCTGGACCTCGACGCCGTCCAGGGGCTTGCCGACCGACACCAGATGGAGGCGCTCGTGGGCTTCGTAGGGCCCCTCCTGAGGCAGTGGAACCGCATCACCGGTTTTCTCGAGTCGATCCCGATAGATACCATCGATGCGGAAGCTCTCGCCGAGCTCGCCGAAGGTCACGCCGAGCGTGGCCTCCGCGAGGCCGTAGACCGGTAAAAAAAGGTCTCGGGAGACACCGTAATCACGAAATCGACGCACAAATGCGTCCATATGCTGGGCTCGCACCGGCTCCGCGCCACTCATCGCGACCCGCCAACTCGACAGGTCGAGGCCGGCGAGGTTGGACTCCTGACACCGCCTCACGGTGTAGTGATAGCCAAAGTTCGGCGCGGTCGAGAGCGTGCCTCGGTGCCTCGATATGGCCGCGAGCCAGTCCTCCGGTCGCTTCAGAAACCGATCCGGGTCCAGGTGAACCATGTCGATTCCCCAGTACAGACCGAAGCAAAGAATCCCCACGAGGCCCATCGGGTTGTGGGGCGGAATCCAGGAGACACCGACATCTTCGGGGGTCACCTCGATGGCATGCCCGATCGCGCGGACATTCGACAAGATATTCTCGTGGGTGAGTTCGACCCCTCTGGGAGCACCGGTCGTCCCGGAGGTAAACTGCACATACGCTACCTCAGGCAAGCTCGTCTGAGGCTCCACAGCTGCTCCCACCGGCACGTCGGCGACTAACTCGCCCAGGTGCGTGACGATCTCCGGGGCGTTGGGGCCCGTCAGATTCGGCACCCGCGAGTAGTCGAGATCAGGGGCCAGGATCATCGCCTTGACGTTGAGTCGCTGGGCGGCCGAGACACATGCGGGATCGACGTCACCTGGCCGCATCCCATCCTGTGGTGGAGGAAAGGGAACCGGAGCAGCGCCGATCAGCGCTGCGCCAAAAAAGGCCGCCAGAAACTCGAACCCCATCGGCATCACCAGCATGAGGCGGTCATGCGGCTCGACACCCTCGACTCGAAGTGCTGCGCCTGCCCGTAGCGCGGACTCCAGAATACGAGTGTAGTTCCGAAACTCCTGATTCCCCCGCTCGTCAATGACGTAGATACCCGCCTGACCGGCTACGTCGGCCGTACCTCGGACCATGTCGGCGATCGTCTCCCAGCTTCGGCGTGCCTCCGAAGCCGAGTTTCTCGGCATGTGGTGTGATATCTGGCTTCTCATCGAGCTCGTCTCGCCCCTCGGCCAAGCCTGATTTCAGTCGGGAATCCGCATCGAGTACATGATGAATCCACGGTGCTCCAGCGGCAAGGGCCGCAACCTATTTCGTCGCGCAGAGCGGGCTCCTCATGGAACCGACGGCCGCTCGTGCTTACTATCTCGACGTTAGTGTCCAACAAACGGAGAACACCATGAGTGCACTTATTCTTGGATTGCTCAGCTTCTTGCTACAGGCGCTGGTCCTCAAACTAGCGGCTGGCTTCGTGGGAGCCCCTTCCAGCAAAAACACCTACTCGACTGCGTTGGTCGTGGCGTTTGGGCTCAACGTGATCGGCATGTTGACGGTCCCGGTGCCACTGATCGGCTGGCTCGTCTATCTGGTCGCATGGTTCGTGGTGATCACGAAGGTCTACGAGCTCGGCTTCCTCCAGAGCATCGGTCTGGCCGTCTTCCAGGTCCTCCTGAAGTTCGGGCTTGGGCTGCTGCTGTCCTTGCTCGGTATGTCGGAGCTGGCTCCCGCGGCCCTGCTCGGCTGAGGGTACTCGCTGACGAAACGCGCCCATACAGAAAGGCCACCGGTGAGCGCCGGTGGCCTTTTTCGATGCATAACGCAATTCGACCTTATTTCTCGTGTGCCAGCTTCTCGGACTGCATGATCTCGTCGTAGACAAATTTGCCGAGTTGACGGGCGATGTAGCTCAGCGCGTTCATTTCATTGGAGTCAAAAGCCGAGGACCGCTTCTTGTTGAGTAGCTCGATGCACCCGTAGACACGGTTTTCGTGTTGAACCGGAGCACAGATGAGGTTCTTCGTCTCATATCCGATAGCTTCAGAAATCTCTTTGTGGAAGCGCGGGTCCCGCTCGACATCGCTGATCGCGAGGCTGACGCCCTCGCGGGCGCAGAAGCCCGCGACGCCAGTTCCCATGGGGACCCGATAGTCCATGACTTCGTCGGACTTCGGGCCACGCGCAGTGGCAAAGTACAACTCGCGCCCGTTGACATCGGCGAAGAGGACGCTCCCGCTCTCGGGCTCCATCTTATCCATCGCCATGTCCATGCAGAAGTTGACGACCTCCTCCATGCCCATATCGCCCTCGTGGATCGCCTGGATCTCGAGGAAGACGTCTTCGATGAGGCTCTCGCTGACCTTCTCGTTCTGTCGGCCGATCTCGACGGACTTTCGCTGATCGGTGCGCTCACGCTTTTCCCGCACGACCTTCGCGTCTTCCTCTTCGCTCTCACGACTGAGCGACTCGTAGGTCGACGAGCCGATGCGCATGCCATCGCGCGACACGAAGGAATGCTCATCCTCGTCCTGCGCTTGCTGCGTTTCAGTTGAAGGTTTTGGCTGCTCCTGTTCTTGTGCAACTGGCTCGGCTGCCTCCTGAGGTTGTGCGGCAGGTTGGGCCTCCTGCTGCTCCTGTACACCAGGCTGCTCCTCCCGAGCGGGCTGCTCTTGGGCAGGCTGCTCAGTTTGTTCGGGTCGGACGTGCTCGGGCTGCACCTGAGCAGCTGATTCGGAGACTGCATCGGAGGGCTCCATCACGCCACTGGCATCGTCTTCGTGCCGGACGACATCTTCCCCTTCGCGCTGGTTTTTTTCGTACTCCTCCTCGGAGATCTCCTTGAGGACGAAGACGCGCTGAGTCGTGGCGTCAGTGACGTGGATCGTGTTGTCTTCCTTGATGTCGCACATGACGTTGCGAACCGAGTCCGCCCCCTCACCGGTGCGCTCTAGGCCGGACTTGAGCGCCGACATCCAGTTGCTCGCGTCGACGGTAATCGTGACATCGAACCCGTCAGGGTCATTAGATGGAATGAACACGTCGTAGTACATCAACGCCTCCTGTAGGACGTAAGATTACTCTGGTTGGGTCATCCCGCAGCTACCGTCCTGGCAGCCGCGTGATTTCCCGGAAGAACGGACGGTCAAGCCCTCAATCGTGTAACCAATGTCGACCACGTCCGTCGCGGACACCCATCGCGATGAATCACCCTGCGCGTCGACACGGGCCCCGCACTGTATACATATGTCGACAATTTCACCATCACGAAGATCGCGACCGGCGAGCACGGTACGCCCGCAAGGCTCACAGTCCAGCACGAGAAAAGATGGTGAATTGGGATCCATGAAGCGGGTGGACTCGTAGATGTTCGGCTATTGAAACGCGCGACACACCCATCTTATTCAAACCGACAAAATCGGACAGAAGACGGGTTCGGCCTCGATGGTCTCAAGACTACCTGAAGGATAAGGCGCCGAGCAGGGGAAGACAAGTTTCAGCCAAATATCTATCTCCCGACAGTCGGCCCATCGTGGAGCTGAGGTGGCCGAGATATGGACGGAACAAAATGGAACACAAGGGTTGATGACCCTGCCATTTCATTGCTGCGCGAGTTGTCGCGCAGCCAGGATCAACATGTTGTCGACTTCAGCCCGAAATTCGCGATCATCGACGAGCGTTTGTTGCAACGTCTCGACGATATGCGAGCGCTCTGACCTGGCGAGTCCCTCGCCGTAACGAGTATCGACGATGGTCTCGACGACCGCGCCGCGAACGTCGTCGGGTCCGTCGTACTCGCCCTCTAGAGCAGCCGACGCCGTCTCCAGGAGATGTGTTTCGAGTTCCGATTTTTCGGTCTGTGAAGCCCCAGTTGTCTTCTGGGCATCCCCGACACGCGTGGCATCGAACGACGACCCGGCATCGACCGAGTTGGCTGCCTCGGCCTCTCGCCTGTGTGCCCGCTCCATACGCTCCAGGAGGTCGTCTTTGCCTCCCGCGTTGAATCCGTCATTTCCGATCTTCATAGTTCATCCCTTTCAACTCCCGGGCCTCGTCGATCGTGCTCCGCCACCGACGAATCCGTCACATCATCGGCTCGAGAGGAGGTGGAACCTCGCTCGGCTCGATCTGATTCCACAGGGTGCGCAGACGCTCGAGAAATGATGCCTCTTCTGTCGATGTCTCGCAGTCCTGGGCGCAATTCAGTGCTCGCTGTGCCTGACGTCTGCGCCCTGAAAGAAAGCATGCTTCGGCAAAATATAGATGCGGTAGCGCCTGCTCGGGGTATTTTTTTCGAATCACCTTTAGAGCCGCAATCGCCTCTCGGTGCCGACCGCTGGCGCTGAGTACCGCGGCCCGAAGCGTCTCGGGCAGGTAGTGCTCTCCGAGCATCGTTGCAGCCCGCGAACACGACTCGCTCGCCTCTTCAAATTGGCCAAAGCCCATCTGGACGTAGGCACGCTTGAGCTCGGTGCGTGCTCGCTCGAGTCCGGATGTGCGGTCTCGGGTCTCATTCTCATATGTCGAATCGTTGCTGAGTTCGTCTGTCATCATTACCCCGTGGCGTTCTAGATATCAACGAAAGTCCCGCACGGCCGGAAGCGCTCGCGCACAGGAAAGCGCGTCGCGTGGAGTTACACGTGCATATTATTGATTGCGGACTTCGCAGTATCGTGGCGAGCCTTCATCAAGTTCGACATCGTGGAGAAGTGGCGATTGTCGGCCTGGAGCTCCTCTTGAAGCTGCAGGTACTGGAGGTTGAACATCTGATTTTCCTCTTGCATCTCCCACATCTTGTCCATCTGTTCGCCGTTGGCCCCTCCCAGTTGGTCGGGTGCGCCGTCGGTGAAGCCTCGCAGTCCATCTGCGGCCATCTTTACGACTTGCCCGCCAGGCAAGATGGGAGCGACCGCAGCGATGCCCTTGAGTGCACCGTCTGCAGCATTCTTAATAAACGTCCCGAATGGCTTCTCTTCGCCACCCCGTTCGCCGGGATCGGCCTTATTCGCAGCCCCGGTCGTTCCACTTCGAAAATTGTCGATTCGATTGCTCATCGGCTCCTCCGATTCTATTCGGCAAATTCGTTCCAAACGAGGGGACGTACACCACGCCCCCCTCATTATGGTTTTCGACCGAAGTCTCGAAACGTTGCGTACTTTTTTTGGCCCGATCGGAACTATTCGCAAACTAAAAACCGCCTAAGACACTGTTTTCACTTAAGAAACACAGCTTTTAGACGATGCCAAAAAAATTTATCGATGACCGATTTTCTCTGCGGCAGAGATGACACTCAATTCGGACTCGACACGGCGCGCGAACCCGCGAATTTCGGCTCGACGTCGAGCCGTTACGCTGGCGTACCGCCGAGATTCAGACACCCCAAAGCGGTGGACAAAAAGCGCCCGAGGCAATCGTCGTGCTTGATCGGCCCAATCGCGCCTTTCTATACTCATTCGACCCGTTCGTCGGACTCGGCGAGCCACGCCAGTGATGTCACGGAATGCCGGCCGGCCTGCTCAGGTTAACTCGTTGACCGGGGCCGACCCCATTTTTCTGAAGAGAGAGCCGCAATGAGCTCTGACAATAAACTCAAGATCAACACAGACAGTCTCGACCTCGAGCTCGACGGGGACCGCGACTACATCGAGAGGGCCTACCTATCGATGCGCCGGGTGCTCACCGAACAATTTCTGGAGACGATGCGCGCAAACCCGCAAGATGGCCGTGACACCGTCGAGCTCGACGCTCAGTCTCGCGAGCCCCTCGACCAGGGCCCTCTTCCCGGTGAACCGGGCGAAGACGAGCGCTTTATCAACGTGGTTGTGAGCGAAGACATCTACAACAAGCTCTATATGCTCGAGGAAGAGCGACTCCAGAAGAGTATTCTGGGCCGCTTCCTGTCTCTGAACGGCATCAAACGCATCTACCTCGACGAAAACGTCGAGCGCCTCTTTCGGCAAGGCATCGACCTGGGTGATACGCTCTGGCGTGAACTGACGAACGCTGGAAAGGCGGCGATTGGGCGGGGTGACTAACCATGTCGCAGTCCGTCAAGATCATCGTCGGGCATACCTGGCAGGACGACGTGCGCTACCTCAATGAGCTTCGAGGTGTGCGCACGCTCGAGTCGGGTGTGGACCTCTCTGAGATACGCGACATCATCGACATCGTTGTCGGCGGCGACAATATCACCAGCTATGTCGCCGAGGAGAGCATCTTCGGCGTGCTTACGTCACTGCTCGGCGCTGTCGCGCGGCTGCTTCGTGGACACTCGCAAAAAGCCATCGTCGAGTTCGACTGTGAGCCGTGGGAGCTCGTGCTCTACCCCGATTCGACCACAGACGGCCTGAGGGTGTCGGTCTACAGCATCGATCGCCGAAACCAGGTCATGGCTCACGACCTCTTGATGGAGACAGATGAGTTTGTAGAGGCGCTCGTCGAGGCCTCCGAGGCGCTCCTGACGGACCTCTACGGCATCTCGGACGCGTTTTCTTCTCAGGACATCATCCGAGAATTCAGCGCCAACCTCGAGGCCGTCAAACAGCTCGACGCGCCGCGGATGGCCTCACGCCCCGAGCGCCACCGGTCGGGCGTCGGGCTTCGCCAGGGAGGCAGCTCCGGGGCCAGCGGTCTGACGATCAGCTACACGTTCGATGCCGACCACGAGGCCCTCCAACGCTACCGCGGCGAGAACCAGTTCGACCTCCACGCCATTCTGGTGCCCGGTGACGTCGCCATCGAGTTCCAGGGCCGCGAGATGAGCATCGCCGGCGACTACCCGGCCCTGACCGTTCGCGCGCTGATTCGCCGTGCTCGCGCGCTCCTCAACCACATCGAGACCTCCGACGCCGATGATTTTCGGAGCGACTCCGAGCTCTGGCACACCCGCTTCGACGTCGTCGCCGAACGAGGACGTTGGGAGGTCATCGCCGGGCCGCCAGGGGGCGATCAGACGCTTCGCTGCCAGGTCAGCCCCGCCGATGGCATCGACGCGATCCTCTCGATCGCAGAGCTCTTTTGTTCCGAGTTGTTGTCCCTGAACCCGGCCATGGAGCTCAACTACCGGTTCACCGACCTGTTCGAAGAGGTACGCGAGCTGCGATCCTGGTACGAAGACATCTCCGGGAGCAACTCGTACCTCGACGAGCCAGAGCGCTATATCCAGCAGAGCGGCGACCTGCGACCGGCTCCCAGCCCCGGTGCCCCGACGCCCCGCTTCCCGTGGCCGTTCTCACGCGTGCACTCGATCTTCCCCCAGCGGGCATGGTCGTTCGATTCACGACAGATCCACATGTTCGCGGCCACACCCGCCGAAGCAGGTCTTCTCGTCCCCACGAATTCGGCCCTCCATTGTCTGAGTTGGAGCACCGGCGAATCGCTCTGGAATTTCGGAGAGTCGCGCGGCATCCGCCCGGCGAGCTACGCGGTTGCAGGAGAGCATCTGCTCATCGCCGAGGATGGCGAGGGTATACGGTTCCTGGAGACCGAGACCGGAGAGGTCGTCTTCGAGAACCGCTCGCTGCGCGTGAGTTCCTGGCGTCTTCTCGTCGGCGCCTTCGCCTATCCATCTGAGAGCCTCGTGGTCGCCGCCGACCTCCAGGGCCGGATTCTGGGTCTATCGGCGGACGACGGCGAGATACGGTGGCACTTCAGCTCCGGACACGGACGATTTGTCGGCGTGTCCGGCGACGGCCCGCTCATCTCCGCGCTGACCGGCGAGGGCTTCCTCTACACGCTCAACCCCGTCGACGGTGAGGTACTGTGGAACGTACGGCTCGGCGGGCTCTCCGAGACACCACCCGCCATCCACCAGGGGCGGCTCTACACGTTTTCCCACGACTCGATGAGCCAGCAGCTCAACATCCATTGCATACAACCCTTCACCGGACGCAGCGCCTGGCAACATCGCATCGAGGGGCGACTCGCCGGCCGCCCGTCATTTCGCGATCGCTGGCTGATCCTGCCCGTCCAGCGCAAGAACTCCTTCTGCGTCGTCGGCGTCGACTGCGAGGCCGGGCGTCCCGGATCGGAGTGGGAAGTCGATGTCCACAGTGCAGGCGTGTCGGACATCGCTGAGGCCGAATTCGCGACTATCGACGGCGAGATCCACGGGATCATAAAGACCGATCGCGGACAGGTCACCTGCTTCCGACTCGAAGATGGAGAGGTGCGCTGGCGTGCCGTAGACAAGGACGAGACGTGGATGCTCGGCGGCAACCGCTCGCTGCAAACCATCGGTGATTGCGTGCTCGTGCCGAATCATCAGCTCGAGTTACGCGATCTGGACGACGGATCGCTGCGGCACGTGATCGAACAGCCGGTGCGCTCACCGGAGTTCGTCCACGCAGCGGGTTCGCTCAATATCGTGGTCGGTAGTAAGCAGGGGAAAAAAGACGACCCGGACATCCTCTACGGGTACCGCCTCGATCACTTCTTGAGCGTCGTCGAGTAGCACCCACTACTGGATTAGATTCCGAAGAAAAGCCGCTTTGCGAAGTCGCTGGACAGATCAGACTCGAAGATTTTTCGAGCGGCGCTCCGCACGTCGTACTCGACGCGGTGGTACGTAAACGTCTTTTCTCCGTGATCATAGATCCCGAAGCACGCCCTGTTATCGTTGTCTCGTGGTTGTCCGACGCTCCCGACGGTCACCACGTACTTCTTGTCATCATCGAATGAAAGCGTCGGCCCCGTCATCTCGACGGCGCCCGTGTCACGGTCCAGCTCGAAAGCCTTGGTCAGGTGGGAGTGACCGATGAACGTGATGTGCGCGATATCATCCCAGTGCTCGATGAGTTGATTGGCCTGGTGGATATTGAAGACGTACTCGAAGTCCTCTCGGTTGATCGGCGAGCCGTGGCAGTACTCGACGTCTTCCCACCGCTCGAAGTAGTCGAGTTCTTTGAGCCACTCGTGGTGCGGCTCGCGGAGTTGCTCTGCGTGCCAGTCCAGTGCGTTTCGAGCCGCGTCGTAGTAAAACGCGTAGTTCATGCGTCCACAGACCGCGGCGTCGTGATTGCCGAGGATGATCGTCTCGGCCATCTCGCGCACGATATCGCAACAGGCATTGGGGTCCGCCCCGTAGCCTACGACATCCCCGAGGCAAATATACTTCTCGATGTCGAGGTCCAGAGACTCGTACGCCTCCTGCACCCGCTTCATGGCCTCGAGGTTACTGTGAACGTCGCTGAAAATGCCGATGATCATGGCGAATCTACGTCAAAAAAGGTCTTGGGGGGTTATCGCGCAGCTCGACCTCCCACAGGGGAACATTTCGAATTCTGCAGCCCGCAGATGGTGCATGAGTGCCGGTTTGCTTGCAACCCCGTTTACGAATCGATTCCGCAGGTTTGCAGCGGGCCCGCCCGTATCGCCGGGTTCAGGTGCACTCAGCGGATCCGGTCTCTAGCGGCCTGCGTCGCCTCTCGCACACTCTTGCTACGATCTTTGGCGAGCTCCTCGAGGAGTCCGGAATTCGCCCGCTCGAGCTCCATCAACAACGTGATGATCAGCGGGCTACTGCCACGCTTCTTGAGCTCACGAGAAATCGTCGGCACCAGCTTCTGGCCATATGAGGCTAGCGCGCGGGCCATTGCATCCTTATTCCCGCGGCGGTCCTCATTCAAGTAGGCGTCCACGAGGGCCGGGAGCGCGGTCTGACTTCGCGCGCCAGCCAGAGCCCTCGCGGCGACGAGTGTAGCGCTGGGCCCGATATTCTCCTCGACTACTTTCACGAGTTCGGCTTCCAGCCCGTCCGCTTTGGTCTGGAGGAAGCGGCCGAGCGAGGCGACCTCCGGCGCATTCATCTCTTCTGCTGCGAGCAATACGGTCTGCAACGCGTCGCCGCCGAAGCGCTCCACCAGCATCTGAGCGGCTTCGAGCCTCCCTTGAGGGTCCTCGAGCAGCAACTCGAGATCCTCGCGACTCATCGTCGCCAGGTCGTCGAATGTATCGAGCACGGCGTCATCGGGCAGAAAATAGGTCACGCCCGTGGCTTCGGAGCGGCGGGCCACGACCAGATCGTCGAAGGTGTCGGACACGCCCGGGCTCTGGTCGACGGCCCCCGCCGCCTCGGCGGAGTCTTGCTCGTTCTGCTGGAAGTTCTTCGCCCTCTCCAGACTGGACTCTGCCAACTCGAGCACCTCGGGGTCGGGTGTGACGCCCATTTCCTCTGCGAAGTTGATCAACGCCTCCCAATTCTCCCATTCATCGTAGGGATCGAGATCGTTGGCCTTGAGGCGAACGCTGACTTCGGCAAAGTTTGTGATCAGCCGCTCGATCAACTGCATCGGATCGGCCGCGAGGTCCATCTCGACCGCCAGCTGACGCAGTGGTGCGTTGATATAGATCCCCTCGTCGACCGCCGCGCTTACGACGCGCCGCTGAATCGCGCGAAATTGATCCAGTGGGAAGGAACGATTGGTGACCAGATACTCGAACATGTCATCGCTCGACCAGTAGCCGACGATGCCAGAGGCGAGCTTGACCTCGGAGGGAGTCTCGAGGCTGTCGAAGCGCTCGGTGAAGAAGTTGTGGCGCATCGTGCCGACACGCTCGAAGTCGGGTTGCAAAAATTTCGCGGCTGCGGCGATAAAGCCTTCCCGGTCGACGCCCTCGACGGCGGCCTCGGCGTGCTCGAGAATCCAAGAGAGATTGCTCTCGAGCGGGGCCCGAACGTCGAAGGCACCCACCAGACCATCGGATGTGAACAGGTCGACGCGAGCGTCCATCTGCTCGCTGAGTCGGTGGATGATGGTCTTATCGTCGCGATGCTGCACATCGAGCGGCACGCCGATCGTCTCGATGGGCTTGCCCCTTTCATCGAGCTTCGCCAACGTGAGTGCCACGACCGGCACCCCGTCGATATCGTGGTACTGAACGTAGAATTCGAGGTCCTGATCGACCAGTTCCTCAGCGCGCGAATCGTCGACTCGGCACGAGGCGTGAACGCGTCCGTCGATCAAGGTCGCGTAGGCGTCCAGGTCATCGGCGGCTGACTCGTCGTCGAACTCTGCCGAGAGCTCGGAGGTATCCAGCGCTTCTACCACCGTCTCGGAGGAGCGCTCCTCGGTCGCGGCACTCGACGACCCGGCCAGCGGACTCTGAGTAACCTGGGTCGCTGCTTCGGAGGACTCATCGAACTCACTTTCCTCGAGGACGTCACTCTCGTCGACGTCCTCGCCGGGCTCGGACTCCTCTTCCTGACCGGCATCGACCACCTCGATGAACTGGTCGTCGGTGACGACCTGCGTCGACTCCTCGGCGTTGGACTGGGGGGCGCCCTGCTCGGCCTTGAGCTGTTTTTCCTCGAGGTTCAGCCGCATCGCTTCGAGCGACTGCCTCTCTTCTTCGAGATCGGCGCGTAGCTGCTCGAGCGACGCACGCTCGTCGGCGAGCTCGCTTTCGACCTCGTCCATCCGAGCGCGCTCGCGGTCGATGCGTGAGCGGACCTCTTCGAGCTGCGCCTCTCGTTCCTCGAGTCGCTCGCGCTCGCGTCCGACTTGCTGCCACTGTTCTTCGACGTCGGCCGCTGCCTCTCGCTCGGAGGGGTCCGGCAACTCCGTGAGCTGCGTCTCCTCGTCACGAGATCTGTAGCCCTCCGACTGGGCGGCATAGGCTTCCTCGAGCCGACGGTACGCATCCAGCCCGAAGACCACCTCGAAGTCGCGGATATACGCGGGAAGCGCCTGGCCTTCCTCGGCCATCGCCTGGAGCAACTCGACGCGCAGCTCGAACTCTCGATGACGCAGCGAATCGGGGATCACCAGCGCCAGCAGGCGAATGTCTTCGTTGTGAATACGAACCGGGAGCGCCAACTCGTGGCGCTCATCGCCGAGCGAGTCCTGGACCTCGAAGAGGCCACCCGACATCAGCGGCTCCCTGAGATCGGGATCTTGCGTGACGTTGATGCACTCGTAGACGTCTGCCACGAACGTGCGTCCGTCGCGTCCCGTGACTTGAATTGATTTTTGGGCCGTCTCACCGAGTTGCCCGCGATATACATCGCCTTGTGCTGCCGCCTCCATCAACGATCCCCTGGCCGACGCAAATTGAATCTGGTCCTTATTCGAACACCGTGCATACCACGCGGCTCGAAAGCCATTCAAGCTCGCAGGCGCGCGGCGTCGATTTGAGGCGGAGGTGGTGGAGGTACAGCGGCGCTGGTGCTCAATCGAGTGAGTCTTCGGCCCGCTCGCGGAGCTGACTGGCCTTCGACTCGAGGCTCTCGGCTTGCTCCTCGAGTCGGCGTTGCTCTTCCCGGAGCCGGTCGATGCGCGAGTCGATCTCGAAGTCACTCTGAAAACCCGAGCCCGACATCGTCTCGGGGTCGACGCCACTGTCGAGTCGCAGGCTATCCTGTTGGTCGAAGACATCCTCCGTGCCGCCGCCGGACTCGTCGTTCGTGGGCGCCTGGTCTCCGTCAGTGCCGCCTTCTGCCCCCTCAGGACTCTCGGCGAAACTGTCGTCGGCCGGCTGATCTCCGGATTCCCCAGCACCGGTGGTCGGCTCGCCGGCCGTCGCATCCCCGTCCGTTCCCGGCAGCAGCCCGCCGTTACGACCACTATTCTGGCCCTGGGCATTCTGCTCGTATTGGCCGACGAACTGACTGCGGTCGGTTTCGTCGAAGAACTGCTCCTCGGCGGCGAATGTACGCGCTCGTCGAGCCAGCATCTTGGCGTCGCGCAACTCCTCCAGGCGTGTCTCGACGGCCTGCAGGCGCTTGCGGACCTGATCTTCGGTATCCATGAGCTCGTCAGCAGCGGCGAGGAGGTCCTGGGGCGAGGCTCCGTCGAGCTCGGCGGCCATCTCGAGCGTCTCCGAGACCGCGCGGTCGCTCGGCGCGTTCGGGAGCGGTCGGGTGTACCGGTCTCGCCGCGAGCGCAGATCATTGAGATCCGCGACGATCTCACTGCGGTCACCGGACGCGGCACCCGCCAACTCTGACTCCAACGAGCCAATCTCGGCATCGATAGCCCGCAGCAGACGGGCCCGCTGTTGGGAGAGGCGCTCCTCTTTGGCGCGCAGGTTCTTCTGGAGTCCCCGCAACTCGTCGGAGAGTTGGCGGCTCTCGCGTAAAAGCGCACGCAGCGCAGAGCGGTTCTGCAGCGTATCGGGCTGCTGCTTGAGCCGATCGATCTCCTGGAGGAGCACGCGATAGTCGCTCTCGAGCGTGGACATCTCCTCCATCACCGACGAACGCTCCTGCAGGGTCTGCTCGTAGGACTCGCGCACCTGCTCGATGCTCTGGCCCTGCAGCAATCCCTGCCCACCAGATACGATCATCGTGGTGACAAACACCACTTCGACCGCAAGTTTATATAGAGTGAAACTCATCATGGTGATGCTCCCGGCGTCATGCCGGGATAAGAACTTGCAAGCGATACGCCAGCCCGACGATCTGGTGAGGACATCCATGCCCCCGCCGACAGCCGCCTCGGGCCGCGACCAACGTCCATCCAAGGTCCAACGTGCGTCGAATTTCTGTCAAGTCGTTGCCGAGATCTCAGAATTCTGACGGGCTCGTAGACGAGCGTGGTTGGTGAGACATCATCGAAGTTATGATAAGAGCATGGCGAATCGCACCGAATTCCCCTATAAGTCGCGGTTGTCAAATCAACGTATGAAAGTCTAACGGAGTTGCATTATGTCGAGCGAAGAAGAAGAAAAGTTTTTTGCGCGCCGTGAAGCCGAGAAGAAGGAAGAACAGCTTCGCGAGCGACAGCTCGAGGCCCTCAAGCTCAAGGAGCGTGAGAAAGTCAGCGAGCAACTGAATACGAGCGACGAGATCGCCGAGGAAGCCCTCGAGCTCGGATTCGACAGCACGACCGCCCGAGTCCTCCCCCTCGTCCCGGTCATCGAAATGGCCTGGGTCGACGGCACCGTGAGCAGCGGTGAGAACCAGCGCGTCCTCGAGATCGCCGAAAAGCTCGGCATCGAGACCGGCCAGCCGGCACACAACTTCCTGAAAATGATGTTGTTCGACCGCCCGTCCGACCTGTTCTTCGAGCGTGTCAATCGCGTCATCGCCCACCTCATCGAGGACAACCCCGACGAGTGGGAAGGCAAGTCGCTGGTCGAGTTCTCCAAGGAAGTCGCCGAAGCATCCGGCGGGTTCTTCGGCCTCTTCGATGCCGTCTCGCCCGAAGAACAGCAGCTGCTCGAAGAATTCGCCGAGATGTTCTCGGTCGAAGGACGAACCCTCAAAGGCACTGACGGAGACGCGTGATGACGAAACGACGCGACATGGCGTTTCGGGACATCACGCAACTACGCTGCCCGGAGACCCAACAGCCGCTCGAGTTTCTCGATGACGCCGCGCGCGCCGCCCTCAACGACAGTATTGAGGCCGGCGAGTTGGTCTACGAGGACGGACGTCAGGTCGATCGTCCTCTCGAGGATGCCCTGCTGCGAGAAGATGGACGCTACGTCTATCCAGTTCGCGACGGCGTTCCAAACCTGCTGCTGGCCGACCGTATCGAGCACGACACGGATTGAGCGCGGCAAACCGAGCGAAGAAAGACGAGCCCGCCGACTACCCGACAACCGGATAGCCGGCGGGCTCGATGCATTGGGCCCTCGAGATGTGGTGGCCTAAAAGACGCCGCTCACTCCGACGGTGATCTGGTCATTGTGATCGTATAAGCCACCGAGCGAGAGCTGCGAGGCCGGCTCTGGTCCCTCCAAAACGGTGGCCCCCACACTGGTCTTCAGCCAGGGTTGCCAGACCTTGGTCAAACGACCATTGAGCGCGACGTCGCCGGTCGAGATGCCGTACAGCCCGCCTGCTTCCAGCTCCAGATCCCACCAGGGCATGCGCCATTGCACGGCCGCGACGGCCCCGTAGTACGCATCCCCGACGAGCAGCAGTTCATCGCTCGCATCTCCCGAGCGCGCCGCATCGACGAATGCCTCTGTAACCACGCTCTCGGAGCCGAGCGGGCGCAAGACAAAGCCCTCGGCGATGACCGCCACAAAATTCTCGTCGTCGACGATCTCCTCCCAGGACATCCCGACCGCCGCGTAGATCGATGGCCGCCGTACGGGCTTCAGTTCGGTCGTGTAGAACGTGCGGGCCGGCGACATCGCGACGTCTGCGCGGACACCGATGGGGCCGAAGTAGCGCGCGGCATCCGCGACCAGCGTGTGCTGTCGGAGGTAGCGCGAGCGGAACAGTGGCTCACCATCTGCGGCCTTGTCGCTGATGTCCTCGAAGAGCTGGACCGCCTCCGGATTCCGGCCGGCAAAGCCCAGCACGTCGTAGTCTTCCAGCACGCGACCGTCCGCAACGGCGAGTTGGAGCAGCCTGCGCACATCCTCGTCGAGCTCGGCGTACGGCGTCCGGTCCCAGCCCCAGAAATACCCAAGCCCCAGATCGGTATTCGCGACCGTCCCGGTGATCCGAGCCCCGAGGCTGGCGTTTTTCGGCGTCTCATCGGGCTGCTCGGTCGATAGCAGCAGCGGCTGATAATCATCCCAGCGCGAACGGTCGAGCAGCCCCTGGAGCACGCCGAGCACCGGCAATTGCTCCTGCACCACGGGATTTCGGCCGTTGGCAATCGCCGTATCTCGGCCAAATGCCACCACGCGATTCGGGACAAAAAATGGCACCACGATACCAGTCAGCGTCCAGTCTGGGCGGTTATAGGAGAGCTCCGCGGTGAATTGCGGCAACAGCGTGTCGCCGCTGGCCGTCGCAGCGGCCGGATTGGACAGATCGCTCGGGTTGACCACGTCGCCCGGCCGCACGAGATCGGTGCTCCCCCAGGGGTTGGTCAGGTTCCCCAGCCGGAACGCCCATCGGTCGCCCCGCCAGCGCAGGTAGGCTTCATCGAGGCGTGCCTCGTACGAGGCGCGCGGGTCGCTGGCATTGAAGAGCAGGTTGGTCTCATCAGGGTTCTCGCGCCCGGCCATCCAGTGGCGAAAGCGCCCCTCGACGACGACGCGGGACGAACTGTCGATGTCGTACTCGACGCGCAAATCGAGCTGGTTGCTCCACTCGACGATGTCCTCTCGGCCATCCCAGGAGGTATCCACGCCCAACGCCGACCCATATTCCCCCACGAAGCTGGCGTTGGACTCGCCGCCTCCCTCCTCCGAGTCGATGTCGGCGAGTGTCGGCTCGACCTCTTCGTCCTCTCCGGTCTGCGTCTCGGCGTCGTCCGTCTGCACCGCCGGGTTTTCGGGATCGAGGATCGTCTCGGTGTCCGAGTCGTCCTCTTCGGAGGTATCGTCGTCCGATTCGGCCTCCTCGGACTCGTCTTCAGCCCCGCTGACGGCGGGATTCTCCGGATCGAAGATCGTCTCCTGTGCAGTCGCCGCCGCGGGTGCGGCCAGCAAGGAGAGTACCAGCACTACGAAAGTCAGTTGTCGACGTGGCAACGACGCCCCCGGATTATTTGCCCAGTTGACCTTTGGAGAAGGCGCTATCGGGGATGTCAGTCTCGGCATCGAGTCCACCGATCTTGATGGTGGTGAAGCCTCCGCCCGTGGGACGAAGCGTCATGCGCTCGACAAAGGTCTTGCCCGAGTCGGTTTTGTCGAGCTTCTCGACAAACAGGGTCTTCATTTCGTCCCCCGAGCCGTCGTAGAACTTCAGCTTGAGCGGCATGTAGTCGGACTTGCGCACGTAGGCGACCACCTTGCCGTACTCGCTCTCGGAGCCCTTTTTGGGCGTCGATTCGATGACGTACACGTCGTGCTCGCCGATCTCGTCGTCGTCGAGCCGCTTGTAGTTGGCGTCCTTGAGCCCGCGGCTCTCCAGGTCGGCGTAGGTGAAGTGGCTGCCGAGAAACGCGCTGTCCTTATCGCTGCCCTCGATGCGACGCGTGACCTTGAACGCGGGCACGTACATCCAGACGTCGTCGCTGCCCGACGTATTTTCCGCAAAGAGAAACGACTGCCCCTTCAATTCCTTCGGGGCGGTGAGCTCGACGCGCGTTCGACTGGCGCCGTCGACCTTCTTGCTCTGCACGTCCAGCTTGCGGACACGACGGTTTCCGGCCATGTCTTCGATGATCAGCGACATCTGCGCCTCGCCCTCGTTGAAGCCGAGCGAGTTGGTCTCGAGCGCCTTGTCGATAATGTCCGAGGCGGACATATCCTGGGCCAGCACGGGCAGCGACAATGCCAGGATGAGCAAAGCGACCATCGGCGATATCAGGCGAGCACGTGTCATCATGAGTTCTCCACTTCCAGGCTTTCTTCTTCGTCGTCTGGTTCTTCGTACGCCTGCAGAAATTCGAGGTTCAGGTCGTCTTGTTTCTCGTGTGGCTCCAACTTCTCGGCGAGCTCCTCCGGAGATAACTCGAGGAGCTGCTCCAGTGTATGGATGCGAGAAGAGAGCCGATCGATGTTCCCGAGCAGCTCTTTTACGATGCGCTGCAAGGGGTCGGGGAGCGCGGCATGGTCGAGATTCGGCAAGTTCAGGCGGCTCGGCTCGTCTTTGGAGACGACTCGCCCGGGGATGCCGACGACCGTTGCGCCGACCGCTACATCTTTGATGACGACCGAGCCGCTTCCGATGCGCGCGCCGTCACCGACGTTGACCGCTCCGAGGATGCACGCATTGCTACCGACCGTCACGCCCTTGCCCAGGGTCGGGTGCCGCTTGGTCCTGGACAACGTCGTGCCGCCGAGGACCACGCCCTTGTAGATCAGGCAGTCGTCGCCGATCACGGCCGTCTCACCGATCACGACGCCCATCCCGTGGTCGATGAACACCCGGCGGCCGATCGTGGCGCCCGGATGGATCTCGATGCCCGTATAATGGCGAGACAGATGAGAGAGCATGCGAGCGAGGATCACGCGTCCATCTTGCCAGAGCCGATGCGCGACGCGGTGGTACCAGAGCGCGTGCAGCCCCGGGTAGGTCAGCACGACCTCTAACGGGGTGCGGGCGGCCGGATCTGCGCGTCGAACCGCGCGGATGTCCTCGATGGCGTCGATCAGGAGTCCGCGCGTACCCTCGGTATGCTCGCTCGGCGGCGTCGTGGTGACGCCGTTCGCTGATGTGTGTTGCGCGTCTTTCGACATCACCTGCTCCTACAGCTCCCGAAAAAGCGGGGTCGATAGATACCGCTCGCCGGTGTCGCACAACATTGTGACGATGCGCTTGCCCTTAAATTCAGGGCGATTGCCGACTCGAATGGAGCCGACGACGTTCGCGCCGGCGCTGTAGCCGACGAGAAGCCCTTCTTCGCGAGCCAGCCGGCGAGCCATCTCCATGGCGACGTCGTCGTCGACCTGGATGACCTCGTCGATGAGATCGGTGTCGAGGTTGTCGGGGATGAAGCCGGCGCCGATGCCCTGAATCTTGTGCGGGCCGGCCTCGCCGCCGGAGATGACGGGGCTGCCGACCGGTTCGATGGCGATGGCCTGAAAGTCGGGATTTTTGGCCTTGAGCACCCGAGCGACGCCGCTGATCGTGCCGCCCGTGCCGACGCCGGTGACGATCGCGTCGATGTCGCCGTCGGTGTCCTCCCAGATCTCCAGGGCGGTGGTCTCGGCGTGGGCGTTCGGGTTCGCCGGATTCTCGAACTGCTGGAGCATGATCGCGTTCTTATCTTCCTCGACGAGTTGGCGAGCCCGGTCGACGGCGCCCTGCATACCGGACGCCCCGGGCGTCAGCTCGAGTCGGGCGCCCAGGGCCTTGAGCAACGTGCGCCGCTCGAGGCTCATGGTGTCCGGCATCGTCAGCACGAGCTGGTAGCCGCGCGATGCGCACACGAACGCCAGCGCGATGCCGGTATTGCCGCTTGTCGGCTCGACGATGAGCGTGTCCTCGTCGATCTCGCCGGCCTCCTCGGCGTCGTCGATCATATTTCGGCCAATGCGGTCTTTGACGCTGCCGCACGGGTTGAAGAACTCCGCCTTGCCGAGGATCTCGGCGCCGCAGTCTCCTACGACCTTGTTGAGGCGAACGATCGGCGTGTGTCCGACCAACTCGACGATATTGTCAAAAATGGGCATCGATGCGTCTCGGTGCGTGGGTTCGTTGAATACGGCGTCTTCGCGAGTCAATCGGACGGCGCGGGTCCGAAGCCGTCGATACACTCGAGGATCTCGAGCGCGGCGACGTAGCGGCCAAATGGCGGCATGATATAGGCGCCGACTACCTCGTCCTTGACGTTCATCAGCGTCTCCTGGGCGATAGCCACGCCCTCCGCGCGTGCCTCCGGTCCGCTGCCGGCTTCCCGCATGCGCGCCCGGATATCGTCCGGGACGGCCATCCCGGGGACCTCATTATGGAGGAACTCGGCGTTTCGATGGCTCGCCAGCGGCAGCAACCCGACGAGCACGGGCAAGTCGAGGTGTTTGATATCCGAGAGGAAGCGCTCGAGGACCATCGGATCGTACACCGGCTGGGTCATCACAAAGTGCGCCCCGGCCTCGCGCTTCTCCTCGAGCCGTCGGATCTCTCTATCGTAGTCTTTCGCGGCGGGTTCGGCACCGCAAGCACAGAAGAACTGAGTGACGTCGCCAAACGACTTGCCCGCCGGGTCCAGGCCGCGGTTGAAGTTGCTGATCATCCGCAGCATCCCGATGCTATCCAGATCGAAGACGGCCGTCGCGTGCGGGTAATCTCCGACCTTGGGAGGATCTCCGGTGATGACGCACAGGTTGCTGAGGCCCAGGACGTGCAGCCCGAGCAGGTCCGACTGCAGCCCCAGTAGGTTTCGATCGCGTGAGCAGAAGTGGACGATCACCTCGTTGCCCACCTGCTCCTGCATCATCTTCGCGAACGCGGAGTTGGCCATCCGCACGGAGGCGCGGGGGCCGTCGGAGCTATTGATGACGTCCACGCCGTGCTCGATAAGCATCTTGGCGGCGTCCACGCCCTTTTGCGGCGAAAGTCCCGAGGGCGGATTGACCTCGACGCTGACCACGAAGTTCTCGCGATTGACCGGGGCGCGCTCGCCGGCCGGCGCGTCGACGCGCTCTTTCCACACGCGGGTGATCTTGGCGGCCAGGTCGGACCGCTCCTCGACCGGAACGGGGAGCATCTCCGGGTCGGATTCGAGGTTATTGAGTTGCGTATCCGAGACCTCGACCTTCACCCGCCCGCCACCCATCATGCGGGCCGCCGCGGCGATCTTGCGGACGTGATCCGGACCGGTGCCGCAGCACCCGCCGACCAGGCCGACCCCCATCTTGAAGAAGCGCCGCGCGTAAACGCCGAAGTACTCCGGGGTCGCCATATAGACGAGGCGCTCGTCGACCTTGCGCGGGTAGCCCGCGTTCGGCTGCGCGATCACCGGTGCTCCATGGCCCAGCATCTGCTCGACCACGTCGTAGATGACCTTGGGCCCCTCCATACAGTTTGCGCCGATGACATCCGCGCCCCACTCTTTGAGCAGGAGCGCCACCCGGTCCGGGTCGGCGCCATCTCCAGTCGTCAACTCGGAGTCGAAGGCCATCTGGGCGACGATCGGCAGGTCGCACACGTCCCCGGCTGCCTCGATGGCGATGCGCATCTCGCTGAGCTGGCGGAAGGTCTCGAAGACCAGCAAATCGGCACCCGCGTCGGCCAGTGCTTTGGTCTGCTCGCGATACGCTTCGCGAATCTGCTCGAGCTCCGAGTCGGTCAACACCGTCGGTGTCACGCCGGTCGGCCCCACCGATCCGGCGACGTACGCCATATCCTCGGCCACCGAACGCGCGATCTCGACGCCCGCTCTGTTGATCGCCTCGACCTGGTCCTCGAGTCCGTGACGACGCAATTTGATCCGGTTCGAGCCGAAGGTATTGGTCGTCAGCACCTCGGCGCCAGCCTGCAGGTATTCTTCGTGGACGCTGCGGACGAGATCTTGCTTCGTGAGGTTGGCGTCATCGAAGGATTTATTGATATAGACGCCGCGCTCGTAGAGCTGCGTGCCGATCGCTCCGTCGAACACCACTGGCCCGGCCTGAACCGTTTCCAAAAAGTCGCGTTTCATAAGTCGTGGTTCCTCGTCGACCCTCCGCACGAGGATCGGGTTACTACTAGCCGCCGGTCGACGTCATCGACGCCGCCGACACATCGCGCCTCCCGTCATACCCGACGGGCGGGCACACTATCAACGTGCACACGCGGGAATGTCGCCCGTGCGGTGTTCGTTGCGGTTGAGCGCGAGACGCGCTACTGACTGTCGGTGTACATTGTTTTTAAGAAATATGACCTCCGAGCAAATCACAGGGCCGGCGCTAAGGTCCCTCTCGGGAGTCGAGGATAGAAGATGAAGGTCGAACTCAAGAAAGACTTCACGTTCGAGTCTGCGCACAGCCTGCCGAACACCCCCGAAGGCCACAAATGCCGCCGCCTGCACGGCCACTCCTTCAAGATCACCATCGTGGTCAAGGGAGACGTCGACGAGGAGCGCGGCTGGCTCATCGACTTCGCCGATATCAAAGATGCCTGGAAGCCGCTGGGAAAGCGGCTCGACCATTATTATCTCAATGAGATCGACGGCCTGGAAAATCCCACCTCCGAGAACCTGTCGCGATGGATCTGGGAGCGCATCGAGCCGGCACTTCCGTGCCTCTACGCGGTGACAGTGCACGAGACCTGCACGTCGTCGTGCACCTATCGCGGCGAAGAGTAGGGTCCTATAGCGTCTGGGGAAGGACGTAGGGCGGGCTAAATCGCACCGTCGGTTTGGTCGGGCTCGGGAAGAGCCGCGAACTCAGCGGGATCTGCGATCTGGCCGGACTCGCCGAGCCGAGCGTCCGACTGATGATCCTGCAGAAGTGCGCGCTCCTCCATCGAAGCGGCGAGCGCGTGAACCTCTTCTTCGTGGCGCGCGCTCATCAGGAGCCCCACTGCGGCGCCGAACGAGCACAACCCGGTAGTGAATCCAAAAATCGCACCGAAGATATTCGGCGCCAGCACGCCCGCCACGATGCTGACCAGCGTCAAGATCGTCGCCGAAACCGCCCCTGCCAGTCGAAAGCGCACGCCGCTCCGGGCGGCGTCCGAGCTGACCTCGATGGGATTGTAGGTCACGCCGCTGCGGTCGACGTCGCGCCGATGTGCGCGTCGACGCTTGCGACGCGCATTGAGGGTGTTTCGCGAATCCCTCCACCGTATTCTCTTGCCTCGACGCATGGGTTTCTCGCGGTCCGCTGAAATCAACAAGGACAAAACTACCAGCGGAGGTGGCTTATTCAAAGACGGCATGCCTACCGACGCTCGGGCATCGGACCGTGACGACCATCGCGGACGGCTCATGGCCCGGGAGCTACCCGCCTGCGAACTCCACACCTGTGTTGAATGATGTGTGCGTCCCGATCTGAGTTCGACGAATCAGATACGCGAGCGCAGCTCGCGCAACACGGGCATCTCCTCCAGATCTTCGTCGCTCAACCGGTCCCAGTCGATGCCGCCCGTCGGTGACGGCGGGTCGTCGACCTCGATGATGCGCTCGGGCGTGGCGATGACGCTCAGGCCGATGTCGTGGTCCTCGATGTCGAAGTCCTCGACCACCTGCAGCTCGTGGACGGTCGTAACGACCGGCACGGGGTTATGGCCGAGCTCCTCCAGAATGCCGAACTCCAGGTCGCTGTAGCCCTCGCCCTTGCCCGCGCGCTTGCCGGACTCGGTCACGGCTACACAGCCGGTGACGATCAGGTCGAGCTGCGGCAGGTCCTCGAGCGCGATGTCCTCCTTCCAGGCGTCCCACCGACTGAGCATCGATGCGTCCTTGTGGTGGTCCTCGGGGATCTTCTCCGGGTCGAAACACATGAACCCGGCCTTTAGCCGCGGCGTGGGCACGAACACCGTGATGCCGCGCTCCAGCGCCATCCGGCGCAGGTATTTCTGCGGCGAGTCGGGGTTGCACTTGATGCGCTCGACGCCCTCGAAGATGGCGTGGTCGAGCAGCCGCTCGGCCGCGTCTTCGGCGCCCTTGAAGTTCGGGATGCGCCCCTGGATCGGAAAGGGAAACCGCGCCTGCTTCTGATCGCGGAGCTCGGTCCAAATGCGGTCGCGGATCTTCGGCTTTTTCATGGGCTTGCCTTGTTTCCAGTCTCGATTCTCTATTGGGCGGTTGGGTTTTGGGTTTTGGGTTCGCGGTGCCATGGCCCCCTCCGCGGCTGGCGCCGCGGTGTCCCCCGCGGTCGCGGGGGAACGATCTGGTGTCTCCACACGCTCCGGGTTTCCGGTGGGCGAGCCGAAGCGGTTGGAAGACTCCGGATCGTCTTCCTGCGGCGCAGCCCAC
Source organism: Myxococcota bacterium (assembly GCA_051747295.1). Taxonomy (GTDB): domain Bacteria; phylum Myxococcota_A; class Bradymonadia; order Bradymonadales; family Bradymonadaceae; genus JBNJFZ01. The sequence continues at coordinate 11,323 of JBNJFZ010000024.1, read as the reverse complement.
TCGATCCGAATCAGGGCTTAGATGCCCACTCAATCCGGATCAGGCGCGGCACGCTGTTTTCGATACCACCTGAGGCGGCGTTGATGCTCGGTGCGCGGCGCTCTGTCGCCGCCGGGACCGCTCTGCCGGTCCCGAACGTGTTCGCACGCAAGTCGCGGCACGGAGGCCGCGAGGCGGGCACAGAGGCCCGCGCACCGGTCATTTTCGCCATTCCGACGCCTAATCCGGATCGAGTGGGAGATGCGGCGGGGCGCGTAACAGGCTGGTCGCAGCGTGAGGTGCTCCAAGGTCGCATGCAAGCCGCGGCTGGAAAGCCGCCTGGCAGTGGCGCGCAGGCTGCCAGCCTGCGAACTCCATACTTGCGCCACGCGTTGCGGTTGGGTTTTGGGTGCGCGGTGCCATGGCCCCCTCCGCGGCTCGCGCCGCGGTGTCCCCCGCGGTCGCGGGGGAACGATCTGGTGTCTCCACACGCTCCGGGTTTCCGGTGGGCGAGCCGAAGCGCTTGGAAGACTCCGGATCGTCTCCCTGCGGCGCAGCCCACTCGATCCGAATCAGTGCTGAGGTGCGGGGGGCGTGCCATCGAGAGGATCGCCAAGAAAAGATAAAGGGTGTAATGATTTTGTTGACCAAAACAAAAACCGGGCGAGAGCCCGATAACCATTACACCCGGAGCCAATCATGCCAGACGGCCACTACAATGTCAGCCTCCAATCCACCGAGTTGTCCGAGCAGCAGCGAGCTTTGCCAGCCGACTTCAATGAGTTCGTGGTTGCCTGCGAGCACCTGCGCAGTGAGGGTGTGCTCGACGAGATTGCGCAGCGGTTTCGGCTCGACCGCCGCGGATACCAGTTTATCGATGCGGTGGTGGCCGGCCTGGCCTTCTTTAGCGCATACCCGCAGTACTCGGGGCTTCGCGGGATGCTCGATGAGGTTAATAGACGCGGTTGGTCTGAGGCCCTGGCGGGACTAGCAGGCCGAGACAGGATGTGCAGTCAGGCATCGATGTCGCGCGTGCTCGACGACATCCCGCATGAGATGGCCCGTGACTTCAGTGATATGTTGCTCGGGCAATGGGCTCCGTTGGGGGTACTCTCAGACTACGAGGCACTGTTGTGGCGCGATTGTGCCGGCAAGCCCTGGCATGGATTCGCCATTGATGGGCGCGTCCAGCCGTTTCGACGCCGTGCGCTGTGCGAGGGCGACGAGTATCCACCTGCCCATCGACGCGTCGACAAGTTAGGGGCCAAACCGGGCTACTCGGGCCGAAAGCGCGCCGATGTCCAGATGAAGACCTCGCTCTTGCAGCATATGGGCAGCAGCCTTTATCTGGCGATGAATTATTCGACTGGAAACGGCCAGCTCACCCAGGACTTCGAGCGTGGACTCGCCCAGATCGAAGGCTGGGCGAAGGCCCACGACGTCGATCCAGGCCAGTGCTTTCTGGCCATCGACGGTGAAGACGGCGGCTTTCCCCAGCTGCGCTCGGCCTTGCGCTCACCGGTACACTTTGTGAGCCGACTTAGCCACTATGTGCCCCTCAAAGACCCCGCATTTCGTGCCCAATTGGCCAAGCAGACCTGGCAGAAAGCCACCGACTCGAAAAGCGGACCCGAGCGCTGGGCAACCGAAATGGGTGACTATTGGCTCGGTGAGTCCCAGGCTCGGCTGGTGGTCAGCTGCTTTGAGCCGACCGATGGCAGCAAGAGCGGGGCCGGATATTTTGTCGATGGACTTCAGTACGAGGTTTATGCCTGCGATTTCGACCCGGCGGCCTTCGGGGCCGCAGAGGTCGTCACGACCTATTACGCTCGGGCCGGGCGCCAGGAAAACGGCTTCGCCCACCAGGATCGACACATGGATCTGGAGCGGCTGTATTCGGATTCACAGCCCGGCCAGATGGTGGTGATGGCGCTGGGCATGTGGCTGCACAATTTCCGGGCCACCAGAGGCGCCGAGCTTTTCGGCGAGCTCGAGCCGGTTGACATTGAGCCTGAGGCTCGTGGGATCGAATCGGCCGAGGCCTTGCCGCTCGAGCCGACCGGCTCATCACAATCAGATACTGCGACGGCGCAGACCGACTCCCAACCGGCCTCCTCGACCATCGGCATCGAAGCGCCGGAGGCCTGGTGGCAGCGGGTCACCCAAAAGGTCGAGGAGCGCATCGGCGAGCTCGATGGATTTAGCTACGATGCCGCCACCCGCCAAATTAGCTGTGCCAAGGGCGTCTATCTGCATCTTTCGGGGCTACGCCGGTACGGCGACAATGTGGCCTTGAGGTTTCGCATCGGCCCGAGACACCAGTGTCGGGGCTGCCCTTTCCGTGATGGATGCACCTCATCGACGTCGCCGACATACAGAAAGGAGATTGAAATCACCATGCCTCCTACCCGCGCCCCCGATGACGACGACGCGGAAGATGCGATGATCGACAACAACGCATCAGCGGACCAGCAGCCTCAGGCCTCAGAGACCGAGACCGAGGCGCAATCGTCGATGTCCTATCTTGGTTTGAGACCCACACAACCCGAGGACTTTCCTGACACCGGTGACTTTGCGATGCGCACGCCAGTCCTGGTCGCCAGTGTGCTTCGCAACGGCTTTCGACAAGCGGCCAAGGAGCTCAACGTCGCCGTAGAAGTGACGAAACCTCCCCCAGATTCGCCGGATGCAGCGTATCTTGCGCTCACCAATGCTCGTCGCCAACGACGTCGCAAGACATGGGAAGAGCGGATACAATGGAACGGCCTGCCAGATCAGGCGACGGTAGCTGTCGATATCAAGGCCCCTCCGAGGGCCATGCGTCTTCTGCGGGGGAACACCAACGCCAGACACGGTAAGCCATTGAAAAACAAGACGATGGACTGATCCGGATTGAGTGGGCGCAGCCGTGGGGATGCCGCCGTCAGGCGGCAGGGGCCAGGCGTGTGGTTTTTGAACCACCCTGGCGTCTTTCTCGACAGGTCGACGCAGAGCTCGTGACAATCAGCCGTCCTGACGAAGAAAAAAACCGGTATGCACCCAGACTCCTGTGACGAAAGTCGGACCGAGTCAGGGCGAGTTGATTTTTGCGAGATCGAAGTCGACCGAAGCAGGCGTAGCTATCAGCTACGTCGATGCAGGTCGACGCAGAACTCGTGACAATCAGCCGTCCTGACGAAGGGAGACTTTCGTCTCAGGAGTCAAAAAAAAGCCCCGGATGGCGAACCATCCGGGGCTTTCTCCGTAGCGTCCCGTGCGGGATTTGAACCCGCGTCGCTGGCGTGAAAGGCCAGTGTCCTGGACCAGGCTAGACGAACGGGACGTGAGCCGTGGAGGGATCGAACCTCCGACCCGCAGATTAAAAGTCTGCTGCTCTACCAACTGAGCTAACGGCCCTTACTCTACACCGATTTCGGGAAATCCCAAAGCCGGTTTTTTCACCGCTTTCGGAGGCGAACCTCGTCTCGCGGGACGCCGTTTATAGGGGCGGCTCTGCCCCCTGTCAACAGGTTTTTTTGCATGCGCAGGGTATCTTCCGAGTTCTCCCGAAAAACGCGCCGTCGAGCGGCCTGTCAGGTGGGAAGTAACGGCTGATTTTACCGCAGAGTTCGTCTTCTGACCTCATCATCTCATCGCTGCCATGAGGGCTCGAATCGAACTCTGCGTGACTCTGCGTCATCTGCGGTGAAAATTGTCCCCGAGTTCTCTACATTGACGCAAAACTCATTCTCACCCGTGAACGCGAGCACGAACTTATGCAAATTACCAGTTATGGCGCGGCCGAAGGTGTCACCGGTTCCTGTCACCTCCTCGAGGTCGGTGACGCTCGGATACTCCTGGATTGCGGTATGTTTCAGGGCGGCAGCGACAAGCGCGAGAAAAACGAGCCGCCCCCGCCGATCGATCCAAAGAGCCTCGACATGATCGTGGTCTCGCACGGTCACCTCGATCACATCGGGCGGATCCCGCTATTCGTGCGGCTCGGTTTCGACGGTCGCATCGTGTCGACGAAGGGCACCTACGAGATCGCGCGTATCAGCATGATGGACAGCGCGAACCTCCTGGAGTCGGCCGCCCAGCGCAAAAACCG
>JBNJFZ010000024.1:0-7154 GCA_051747295.1 Myxococcota bacterium | reverse complement strand
TTCGCCATCGAACGCGCCCAGGAGTTGCTCTACGTACTCTACGAGGCCTGGCGCGCGGGGCGTATCCCAAAGTCGGCGAAGATTTTCCTCGATAGCCCGATGGCGATCTCGGTGACGCGGGTCTTCGCCGACCTGCCGCGCTACTACGACGAGGAGATCCTCGAGATGGCTGAACAGGGCGGCAACCCCTTCAACTACGAGGCGTTGATCTGCACCAGCGACACCCGCGAGTCGATGCGCATCAATGACCGACGCGCCGGCTCCATCATCCTCGCGGGCAGCGGCATGGTCACGGGCGGTCGTGTCCTCCACCACCTCAAGCACAACATCATGCGACCGGAGTGCGGCGTGATCTTCTGCGGCTTCCAGGCCGAGAACACCCTCGGTCGCCGCATCGTCGAGGGCGAACCGGAGGTCAAAATCATGGGCCAGTACTACCCGGTGAACGCCGAGATCTGGACGATCAACGGCTTCTCCGCTCACGGTGGCCAGGACGAAATGACCGACTGGGCCAGGAGCACCCGCGCCGAGCGCCTCTACCTCGTCCACGGCGAAGAAGACGCCAAGGATACGTTCCAGGAGCACCTCGAAGCAGAAATGCCCGACACGGAGGTCGGGCAGATGCAGTTTGGGGAGGCTGTGGAGCTGTAGGTTCGCGGGGGCAGGGGCCAAGCGTGTGGTGCCTGAACCACGTCGGGCCTCACACGAATTTCACCACGTGGTAGTTCTTCTTGCCCGAGCGCAGCACCAGCATCGTCTCGCTGGCCAGGTCGTCCTCGGTCACCTCGTGGTCCCAACGCTCGAGCTTGACGTTGTTCAGGTACGCCCCACCCTGCTTGATGAGGCGGCGAGCGGCGCCGTTGGAGCTCTGTAGCTCGGTCTTGGTGAAGAGGTTGAGGATGCCGATGCCTTCGTCGAGTTCCTCCTTCGGAATCTCGGTGGACGGCACATCGGCGAAGATCGACGCCAACTCTTTGTCGTTCAGGCCCTCGATCTTCTCGCCGAACAGCATCTTGCTGGCCTGGACGGCCTTGTCGGCCTCGTCGGCCCCGTGCACCAGCGCCGTGACCTCCCACGCCAGCTTCTCCTGGACTTCGCCGCGGTTCTCGCCGGCCTCGATCGTGCCGACGAGCTCCTCGACCTCGTCTTTGGGTAGAAAGGTAAACGTGCGCAAGAGCTTCGGGACATCGGCGTCGTCGCGCTGCACCCAGTACTGGTAGAACTCGTACGGGCTGGTCTTCTCGGCGTCGAGCCAGACCGCGCCGGACTCGGTCTTGCCGAACTTCTTACCGGCGCTGTCGGTGAGCAGCGGGAACGTCAGCCCGAACGCCGACTCGCCGGTCTTGCGGCGGATCAGGTCGGTGCCGGCGGTAATATTGCCCCACTGATCGGAGCCGCCGATCTGCAGCGAGCAGTCCGCGTCCTCGTACAGGTGCAGAAAGTCAAAGCCCTGGATGAGCATGTAGCTAAATTCGGTGTAGCTGATGCCCTGCTCGCGCTCTTCGAGCCGCGCCTTGACCGACTCCTTATTGATCATGACGTTGACGCGGAAGTACTTGCCGACTTCGCGCAGAAAGTCGATGTAGCTCCAGCCTTCGAGCCACTCGGCGTTGTTCATCAGCGGGATGCCGCCGGTATCGGCGTCTTCATCGACCGTTTCCGGGTGCATCTCCACAGCTCGGTCGAGGATGCGGTCGAGTTGAGCCGAGATACCGTTGATATTGGCCTCGAGCTCGACGTCACCGATCAGGTTGCGCTCCTCGTCCTTGCCGGAGGGGTCGCCGATGCGTCCGGTGGCGCCGCCGACCAGCGCGATCGGGTTGTGCCCGTGCCGTCGGAAGAACGCCAACCCCATCATCGGCAGCAGGCTCCCGACGTGCAGCGAATCGCCCGTGGGGTCGAAGCCACAATACAGCGTCACCTTGCCGTCCTGGAGAGCCTCATCGAGGTCCTCGTGCGTCATCTGGTGAATGAACCCGCGCCACTGAAGTTCGCGGAGTACGTCGCTGTTGAAATCACTCATGGTTGCCTGCTCGTCGAACAATAGTCGAAACAAAAAACGCCACCGCGCGCTTCTGCAACGCGGTGACGCCGGAACTTATTGACGTGGGGGCCAATGATCAAGGGTGGTGCAACGTGCCCGGACCCGACATCCGGCATGGCGCATCGCTCCTGGCGCGCAAGCTGCGCCGGGTAGTACTTGCCGTCAGGCGCTCACGTTCGATCGCCCGGCCCGGTGATCAGCGCCGCGACCGTCTCCCACACGTCCTCCGGCGTCGTATCGGCCGCGACGGCGCCGAGATCCCCCTTCGAAAAGATCATCGCGAGTGCCGTTCCATGCACGATGAAGAGCAGCTCCTCCGGGGACGCATCGTCGCGCAGTTCCCCGGAATCGTGGGCTTCCTGCAGCAACTGGAGGATATAACTCATCGACATCTGCTTGAGGCCTCGGACGCGAATCGCCGCCTCTTCGGGGCCGGCTTTGATGAGATCGTCGGAGAACAGAACCTTGAATAGCTCGGGGCGCTTCGACATCAGCTCGACGCGCGCGGTCAAGAACGCCTTCAAGCGCTCGATAGGACCACCGCCAGTCGGCAATTCCTGCTCCAGCATCAACTCGCCGAGTCGATTGACGGCCTCCAGGACGATATCGTCCTTGTCCTCGAAGTGTCGAAAAATGGTCCCGTCCGCCAATCCTACCTCATCCGAGATAGCGGAGACCGTAAACTTTCGGAGCCCTTGCTCGGCGATGATGTGCAGGGCGGCGTCGGCGATTTGACGGCGCCGTTCCTCGGTCGGCAGACGTTTCATGAAAGCTCCTGATCCAATGCTCGGGAAACACGACCGATAGCATCGGTCGGGCACGGCTGGAAGGTCAAATGGGCCACTGATTCACCGCCCCAGCAGTCGGTCCAAACGCGCACGCGCAATCTGAAGTTCGGCCTTCGTCGCCACGAGCTTTGCCTTCGCACGCCTCAATTCGACTTCCGTCTCGAGAACCTCCGTACTCGAAGCGCGCCCGGATTTGTAGCTCCTGACAGCCGCCTCCCACGCTGCATCGGCCGCCTCGACGGTGCGTGCAGATGCAGCCACCTTCCTACGCGCCGTCTCGAGCTCGATTTGTTGCTTCTCGACGGCGAGCTCGGTGTAGTCTTCGAGGTGGCGGACGCGCTGCCTCGCCGCTGCCGCCTCGTGGTCGAGCGCCTGCGCACGAAAATACTCGGTACCGAGGCTCGAGATGCTCCAGGATAATACCAGCGAGACATCCCAGGAGTCATCGAACTGACTCCTGGGTGGAAAATACCGCTCGTGTGGGTTGGCGAGGGTATAGCCGGCCTGCAGGTACAGATGCGGCCAGAGCGCACCCTCCAGGGCCGCCGCGCGCTGCTCTTTGACCTCGACTGCTTTGCGAGCGACCTCGAGTTCCGGCCTCTGGGAGACGGCGAGGGCTTCGGGATCGCCCTGGGGCTCCGCGTGGCCGCCCGAATCGACCGAGTCAGTAAGCACGATGTCCGCATCCGGATCGGCGCCGATGATCGTCTTGAACCGCTGCTCGGCCAGGCGGGCTCCGCCAACGGCTTGCTCGAGCTCGACCTCAGCGTCGGCCAGGCGGCTGTCTACTCTGGACACATCGAGCTTCGTGGCGCGTCCGGCTTTTTGGAGGCGTAAGACGCGGTCGCGATGTGCCTCCAACAGTGCCACCGACTCGCGGGCCACATCGACGAGCTCCTGCGCCGTGTACAACTCGAAATACGCCTGCACCACGCCTAACTTCACGTCGGCCCGTGCCTCGGCCACCTTCAGCCCGGCGAGCTCGGACGCGCGCTTCGAGGCGCGATATCCTCGCTGCAACGCCAGCCCGGTAAACAGCGGCTGTGACACGCTCGCGCGGAACATATAAGTCTCGCTGATCTCCTCGCCAAACTGGACCTGCTGCGGCTCCATGCCCGGCTGTCCCGCCGGCAGGGAGAGCGTTCCCGGCTCGACCTCGCTGAGCTTCGACGCGCGCCCCGTCACCTCCACCCTGGGAGCGAATTGGCCTCGCGCCTCCTTCTCGCGCGCCCTCGCCGCCGCATGGTCTGACTCGGTCGCCAGAACCTGATGGCTAGCGTTGCGCGCCATATCCCATGCGTCGTCGACGCTGACACGCAGCTGCGGTGGCTCGTCGACTTGCTGAGCGACGCTACTCCGCGGGACCGCGACGACCGCCATCACCATCAGCATCGCAGCCCCGATACTCGCCGCCCCGGCGAGTCGACTGGTCACGCTCGACCATACACGGGAGGCCCACTCCGACAACTCGTCGAGCAGGTCGTACATCACCGGGATGACGATCATCGTCAGGAAGGTCGCCACGACCAGCCCACCGATGACGGCGATCGCCAGCGGGGAGAAGCGCTCCGCACCGAGCGCCCACTCGGCGGCGAGCGGGATCATACCGACCGTCGTCGAAATGGCGGTCATCATAATGGGGCGAAACCGCTTGGCGACCGACTGTTCGAGCGCCTCGCGACGGTCCTCTCCTCTCTCACGAGCTTGCCGCACGAAGTCGATGAGTAAGATCGAGTTGTTCACGACCGTCCCAACCAGGAGTATCATCCCGATCATCACCGGCATCGAGACGGGCTTGTCGGCGAGCCACAAGGCCCCTCCGACACCGGCGAGGCTCAACGGAACCGCGCCCATGATGGTCAAGGGGTGCAAGAACGAGCGAAGCTGGGCCACCAGCAACAAGTAGACCGCGATGAGCGCGACGGCGAACGCGCCGCCGAGTTTCGACCGAGCTTCGTCGAGGTTGTCTCGGTCTCCGGCGACCTCCAGCTCGTAATCCTGCGGGAGGTCGATCGAATCCATTGCCTCCTGGACGTCCGCGGTGACAAAGCTCAGCGGCCGCCCCCGCGTCAAGGCCGTTACCTCGACCGTCGGCGAGAAGTTCTTGCGCGTCACCAACTCCTGACCGGTGGTCTCGCGGAGACTCGCCACGCTGCGAAGCGGCACCGGCTCACCGCCGTCGCGGGAAAACACCGGGAAGTCCAGCAGATCCGTGGGTTGCTGGAGCTCGCTTCGCCGGTATCGAACGCGGATCGGGACCGTCGACTCCATATCGCCGTAGAACTCACCGGCGTCGACTCCATCAGCGCCCATCAGCATCCGGCGCCCGACGTCCGTTGGACTCAACCCGAGCTGCCCGGCACGCACTTCGTCGACGTCGACCTCCACGCGCTTCTGATCGATGCGCCAGTTGCGCGTCGGCTCGACCACGCTCGGGACATCCGCAAGCACGGCCACGACTTTCTCCCCGAGGCGATCGAGTACGCTCGAGTCCGGTCCCGACACGTTCACGACGATCGGGGCCGCCGTCGTGGACACCGCCGTATTTCCCATTTCCCGCACCGTCACCGTCCGAATACCCGGCACGCGCTCGAGCTTGTCGCGGACACGCTGCTCGATCCCCCAGATGCTCTCCTCCCGCTCGGTTCGAGGAGTCAGCGTGACGGTGACGAAGCCCTGTGTCGGGCCCTGCGCCCCGCTGCTCGAGAACGTCTTCATCCCCTGCTCGAATCCCATTTGAGACTGGACTTTGACCACCTCCGCTTCCGCCGCGAGTATGTCCTCGACCTCGCGAACCACCCGCTCCGTTTCATCGAGAGACGAGCCCGAGGGCGTCTGCACGGACACGAAGAAGCTGCCGCTATCCATCTTCGGGAGCACTTCCATACCCTGATGCCGGATCAGCGCGACGCCGCCGACAAACAGGCCGACTGCCAGGAGCAACGCGACGACTCGAAGACGAAGCGCGCCCCTCAAGAGCCAGAGATACGCGTCCCTGAGGCTCTCCATACTCCACCGAAAGGGCTGTACGAGTTTGGAGCCGAGATCGTCGAGTCGGCTCTGGCCCTGCGTGTAGATCGACAATACCGGAACCAGCACGAGCGCGACGGCGACCGAACTCGTGAATGCGAAGAGCAGGGTTCGCGCGAGCGGCCCGAAGGTCTTGCCGACAAAGCCGGTCAAAAAGAGCAGTGGCACGAGCACGATGACAGTCGTTCCGACGCCGGCGAGGACTGCGGTGCGCACTTCGTCGGTCCCTGCGACCGCGGCCTCTTCGGCGTCGAGCCCGTCCTCGTCGCGGCGCCGGATGATGTTCTCCAGCACCACGACCGATGCATCGACCACCATCCCGACCGCGAGGATCACCGCGGAGAGCGTGACCATGTTGAACTCCGTGTCGGTGGCGTGCATCAGCGCGAACGTGAGGCCGTACGAGAGCGGCATCGAGACCACGGCGACCAGGGACGCCCGGATCCGCCCGATGAACAAGAATACGACGATCGACGCGAGCAGGAGTGCCTGCCAGACATTCGACAGCAAGTTACTGACGGACTGCTCGGTGAAGCTCGCGTCCTCTTCCCCGACGACAAACTCGACGTCGTCGTAGCGCTCATTCCACTGCTCCACGACGCTCGAGACCCGCTCCACCACCTCGACGGTGTTGGCATCGTCGGTCTTGAAGACCTGAATAGCGATCGCTCGCTCACCATCGATGGCGAACCGAGCGTCATCATCGAGCGACCCGTGCCGAATGTCCCCGAGCTCAGAGAGCATGACCCGCGAACCATCGGGCATCGTCACAGGAATCCGGCCGAGTTCACCGACCTCTGTGACGCGCGACTCGATCCGGAAGCTCGTCGTGGTGCTCTCGGTCCTGAGCGTGCCGGCTGGCATCGCTGCATCCGAGGTCTGTATCAGCTTGACCACCCGCGCGAATGGAATGCGGTAGGCCTCGAGCTTGGCGCGATCCAGCTCGATGACGACGGCCTTTTCCGATCCGCCGAACACATCGACGGCGGCCACGCCATCGACGCGCTGGAGCTCGGGAGCCCACACGTCCTCCGCCTTGCTCCTCGCCTCGAGCAGGTCCTCGCCGGTGACTCCCAGGGTGATAACCGGCCTGTCTCCGGTGTCGAGCTTGAGTACCTGAGGTTCATGAATACTCGACGGGAGATCTTCCCGAACCCGCGCGACGGCGTTTTGCACGTCCACAGCCGCGATATCGAGATTCCTATCGTAGGCAAACTCGATGGTCACCATGGACATATTGTCCTGGGATGACGAGCTGATCTCGACGACACCTTCCGTCGACGAGAACTCCT
>JBNJFZ010000023.1:0-47823 GCA_051747295.1 Myxococcota bacterium | reverse complement strand
CCGGTGTCTTCGGTGCCCGTATCGTTGTCGGCGGTATCTTCAGTGCCGGTGTCTTCGCCACCGGTGTCCTGTCCCGCGTCCTCGGTGCCATTATTTCCGTTGTTGCCGTTGTTCTGGCTGGGATCGTCGTCGCCGTTGCAGCCAAATACCGGCGCTGTTCCAAGCGCCAGCAGGGCGGTCAACATGATGAGAATGGTGCGATTCTTCATAACTTGTCCTCAACGCGGCTCGAACCGCATGTGTTTTAAGAGCTTTTTTGTCACTAAAACGTGCTCAACTGCCGGACGAGCACCCGATCCTATCGATTTTGGCTCCGGAGGCCCCGGGTTCAGGGGCAATGACACGAACGAGTGTACGGTGGAGCAGGGTTTGGCGGCGAGGGTTTAGAATACTAATTATTTCGGCAGGTTATTCAGTCGTCGCTGCTCGCGAACGCGCAACCCGACGCCATACCGCAAGCTTACTAGCATGTTGCGAAAACAGGTTCAACTCGAAGACGGCTCCATCGCTGAATTGGTGGTTGTCTGTGGGGGGCTACCCATTACACTGGCCACTACACTGGAAGACACCACGATCTCACCCGGGACGATCAGGATCCTATCATCGCAGGACAAGGGGGCGCCGAGATAATAAAATTTGAACATTCTCGGAGACTCCACGTCACAGTGTAGTGAACGACTGTGGCTCCCGCGTCGAGCGGGTTGAAATGAAGACACGATGGCGCCGCGCCGGGTTGAATCGGGCTTGCGCCAACGGGTAATTTGCGACAGTGTGAGCGCAGTTTCCGACGTGAATTTGGTGAACACCGCAGCCGCATAATCATGCTTGGCTGCCGACTTTTTTTGGAGACGCAGAATGATGAAGCAACTCGCGAAGCTATCGACGAGTCGCCTGTTGGTGCTCGCGCTTTTGGTGAGCCTCACCGGCGTGATCGGCTGCTCGAAGCCCCAGTATGTCCGTGACAGCGAGAAAGAGGACATCGACGAGTACACCATGAGCATGCGGTTCGACCGCAAGGACCTCGATCGACTCTACGAGGAGAATATGAAGGCGATGCTCTCCTCGAGTGTGACCAAGATGTGGGAGCGGCAGGCCGCCAGCGGAGATGCGCCGGTCGTGGCTATCTTCCCGATGCGCAACGAGACCTCCGAGCACATCGGGGACTCGCTCGACGCGCTGCTCTCGAAGTTCGAGACCGATCTGGTGAACAAGACGCCGGCGGACGTGGTCAGCCATGAGAATCAGCCCGAGCTCATCGCCGAGATCAAGCGTCAGCAGTCCGACGCCTACAACCCCGCGCGACTGGCGAATTACGGCCAGCAGCTCGGCGCCCAGTACTTCGTGACCGGGAAGGTCTACGATGTGGCAGAGCGCGTCAAAAACGAGAAGCGCGTGCAGTACTTCATGTTCGTCCAGGTGCTCGACGTCGAGACCGGAGCTATCAAGTTCCAGAACGAGGCGAAGCTCACCAAGGGTCTTATGAAGTAAGCACAGGCTCTGCCTGAATTCGGGGCCCATGTCTTTGGGCCCCGGCCCCGCTCCGGCGCCGGCCGACCTCAGCGATTCCACGAGGTGGCACGAGCCGTGGCGGGGTGTGCACGTAGTTGATCTCCTCTTCTGTCGAACTGGCCATGCATCGTACGTCCTTCCAGGTTGTCCTCGTCGTCGTGCTCGGCATCGCTCTGAGCGGTTGTGCGACCTATTCGGACAACGTCAAAGCCGCACAGGATGCGGTGAAGTACGGCGAGAACAAGAAAGCCATCGGTCTGATCAACGAGGAACTGGGGATCGAGACCGCGGCCGATTTGCCGGAGGATTATAAGGGAGAAAAGCCGCTGCTCTTGCTCGAGCGAGCCACGGTGTTGCAGTCGATCGGCGAGTACGAGATGGCCGCGCGCGATATGATCGCGGTGGATGACCGGCTCGAATACCTCGACTTGATGACCGCTGACCGCGCCCAGGTCGGCAAGTGGTTGTACAGCGGCGCCTCGAATAAATACCGCGCGCCGCCCTACGAGCGACTCCTGCTCAACACGCTCAATATGGTCAACTTCCTGGCCATGCGCGACGTGCAGGGCGCGAAGGTCGAAGCCAGGCGTTTCGCCCTGTTGGAGTATTTCTTCGTCGAGAAGCAGGACGAGGAGGTCATGGGCGGGATCCTCGGCCTCGGAAATTACCTTGGCGGGGCGGCGTTCGAAGCGTCACAGGACTACGAGAACGCGGCGCGCTACTATGCGCGAGCCCTTTACTATGGCGTCAAAGATCCCGGGCTTCGCGAACGCGTGATCGACTTGTTCGCGATCACCGGGCACACGCCGTCAGAGCTGCAGCAAAACGATCCCGAGGCTCTGGCGGGCGTGATAGAGGAGGCCAAGACGACCACGCCGCTGACCTTTCAGGAGTATTTCAACAAGTGGCGCCGCGGCGATACGATCTTTTTAATCCAGACCGGGCTCGCCCCGTATAAGATCCCGAAGCGCGTGCCGGTGGTGCAGGCGCTGAATTATCAGCAGCGTTACGCCTACTACGGCTGGACGGTGTCGAGCGCGACGCGCAGCAACGCAGAGATGCTCGTCTACAACGGCGTGCTCAATACGGTGAACTTCCCGATGCTGACGCGGCGCAATATCCCGGTCAACCAGAGCGTCGATCTGGAGGTCGGCGGCGAGGGCGTGCACAACTTCGGGTACGTCGACGTGGCGACGCAGGTCGAGAATGCATGGAATCGTATCGCGGGCGCGCTGATGGCGGCCGCGATCACACGGATGGTCACCCGGGCGATCGCCAGCCAGGCTGCATCGACGGCGACATCCGCCGCCGCTGGAGACGAGGGCCTCGGCGCGCTCGCCGGGCTCGCGGTCAAGGCGACGATGACCGCGGCCGACAAACCGGACACGCGCAGCTGGATTCTGTTGCCCTCCGAGATTCGGATCGCGCGGATGCAACTGCCCGCCGATGTTCACCAGGTCAAGGTCAAAGTCGGGTTTCGTGACGATACCCGATCGGTCACCGTTCGAGAAAATTCTCTGAACTTAGTGAATTTTTCACGGCTGCGTTGAGTCAAAAGGAACGAAGCCTTTGAAATAGCCGGAGGACTCACAAAATGAATGACGGACAAAGAACCATGAACTCTCGAAATCGCCTCGGAAAAGCACTCGTCGGCCTCATTGCACTTTCACTCGTTTTGCTCGCCTCGACCAGCGCTTTCTCGCTGGATCGATATGAAAGCCGGGAGGGCGTCTTTGGCGGCGTGACCGCCGGCGGTGGCGTCGGCAAGAATGTCTATGATGAGGACAATGAAACCGTGTTCACTGGTTTCGAGGATTCACGCCTGCTGGGCGCGTACTTCGGCGGCATCATCGGCGGCGGCGTCAATGATAATGTCCTGGTGGGTGTGGGCACCGACTGGTGGATCCGTACCGCGAAAGAGGGCAGCCAGAGCCTCAAGAATAACCACGGAAGCATCCACGCGCTGGGGAACTTCTTCCTGATCGAAGGCCTCTACCTGGAGGCTGGCGGCGGGCTGGCGTACACGACCTTCGAGTTTGTCCAGGGCGATAACGAGCCGGACGTGCACAACGAGCTCGGCCTGGCCCTCAAGGGCGGCGTGGGCTACGAATTCTGGCTCAATGGCAACCAGGCGATGGGGGTGCACGGAAACTACACGCGCCACTTCTACAACAACGGTAACTTCGACACCTTCAACTTCGGTGCGACGTTCCGCTGGTACTAGAGGTACAGTACTACTCGATAGAAGCCCCGCTCCGGAACCTCTCCGAAGCGGGGCTTTCTCATGTTGTGATTGGTCTTTCGAGCACGACGACGTCTGCCGCGGAAACACAGATGTGAGGCTCTTGGCGGGCGATCGTTTAGAAAAAATTAGGCCTCGAATGAATTCGAACCCATACTGGTAGCGTCCAAGTATATGAAGAGAGTTCGGCTGGTCTTCTGGACGAGGTGGACTCGAGGGAACACAGCGAGCTGAGGAGATCGCCGCTGGCGAAGGGACCGTACAGCGAGGGTCCTTGTTCCCCGCTGAACGGGATTTGGAGGGCATGAGCCCCGGTCCCGTCTTGAAGACGGCTGTGCAGGAGTCGTGCATGATGGATGCGATTTTTGCACGAAGGAGTTGCCGTTTTTCCAGCGTGGTTAAATTATTACACAACGGTTGCCCCGCGGTGGCCCACGGAAGGGTTGAGCTCGAAAAGGATCCGCGGTGAGTGAAATTTTGAATTTGGAACGTAAGTCACACGTTGTTATAGTGAATGAAGCGCCGACTCGTTGAGGCGCTTACGAGCTTCCAAACTTTCAGGGCCGAGAGCCCACAGACCTAGGAAGTCCGATGTTGCCGGATTACATCATATACGACGAGCTGAAGAAGGAGCGTGAACGCGAGCAAGAGCGTGAGCGCCCTCGCCTCGAGATACCCAAGTATCGTCCACCGGCTCCTGACTCTGAGTTCGATGATGACCAGGAGAGCGAAGAAGAGGGCGATCGCGGCGTAACCATCATCCAGATGTAAAGCAGACAAACGGAAAGGGGGCGACCCCCGACCTGAAGGATATATAGCCCGCAACCGGAGACGGTTGCGGGTTTTTTTTACGTCTGTGCGCATCGCGAAGGTGGTCGCGATTAGTCATGATCTGCTAAGCAAGGTGAGGCAGTTTCGAACGCGGCACGATCTTCGAGGCGCTGTTGACACTGCTAGCTGCGCGACTACTATTCGACCCCGCGTGCTTAACGGTCGTTAAGTGAACTCCCCGGCGACTGCCGAGCGCGAGCGAGACCGGCTGTACATATGAGTGACGAGATCACAGACCCGTATGAGGTGCTCCCCAACCTTCGCGATACGGACGTGCCCGAGATGGCCGCGAAGATCATGGCTGCAGGCCTGAAGCTCTTCGCACAGAAGGGGTACGCGGCGACGAGCGTTCGCGAGATCGTCAGCAGCGCCGACGTGACCAACCCGATGCTCTACTACTACTTCCAGAGCAAGGAAGGGTTATTCAACGAGTTGGTCGAGTATCTATTCGAGGCGGTCGCCACGTTGGTGAACGAGGAGCTCGAAGGAGCCTCCACGGTCCGAGAGCAGCTCGACGCGGTCGCGTGGGCACAGATAAGAGGTGCCAAAGAGTCCCCGATCATTCTGAAATTCGTCTACAGCATTCTCTTTGGGCCTTCTGAGAGCCGCCCTCCGATAGATATCTACTCGTTGCACTTCGACCTGATCGCCGGCGTGAGTGCCATCATGGATCGCGGGATTCGGTCCGGGGAGCTGACGCCGCGCGAAGGCTTCGACACACTATTTCTGACAAATCAGTTCATGGGAGCCGTCAATGAGCATCTGATGAGAGCCCTCACGATCGCGGGGTCGCTGGAGGAACCGCGAGTACGCGAGGAGTTTCTCGACCAGTTTCTCTCCCGGGAGGAGAGTGAGCGGCTCGTTCATTTCTTTTTGGCGGGGGCTGGCGCAGCCGGCACCCGTTGAAAGCCTATCTATCAGCGCCCAAGGGGCGTTGTCGGACACATCATGCAGAATCACCGTAGAAAAAAGCGCACGACCCGGCTCCTGGCGGCCGTTTTCGTCCTGGCGGGAGGGGTCGTCTGCGCGATGGGATGCGAATCGACGGCTTCGAAGGCCTCTCCTGCCGCAGAGGCAGAGAGTGGGGAGTCGACGTCGAAAAATGAAGTCGATCCGATCCCGGTCGAGACGATGAGCGTCCATGCGGAAGACTACACCGAGACATTTTCGTCGTTCGGTACGGTCGAGCCGGTCGACTCTGTGACCGTGTCCGCCGAGGCGGGTGGTCGGGCGCTGGACGTGCCGTTCGAGGAAGGTCAGCGAATCAAAGCGGGCAGTCGGCTTATTCGGGTCGATACCCAGGTGGACTCGGCGCGCATCGACGTACTCGAGAACCAGGTCGAGGCAGCTCAGCGCGAGTACGAACGCACGAAGCGACTCCACGGGGAGGGGTTGGCCACAGATCAGCAGCTCGATCAGGCCGAGTCTTCGCTGGAGAGCGCGCAGCTCAACCTCACGCAGGCCAAAGTCGCCGCCTCGAAGGGTGGTGTGCGAAGCCCCGTTTCGGGCTTCGTCCACCGTAAGATGGTCGAAGAGGGCGAGTTCGTCAGCCCGGGCGCTCCGGTCGCGACGATCGTCGGGATGGACGAGCTCAAGGTCATCGCCAACGTCCCGGAGTCCCGGCTGAAGTTCGTCGAAGAGGGAGACCAGGTCGACGTGACGATCCCGGCGGTCGATACCGATTTTAGCGGGACCATCCATCGGATCGGCCTCGATGCGATAGCGCCCACCCGTACGTACCCCGTCGAGGTTCGCGTCCAGAACGAGGACGGGAGCCTGCGCCCGGGGATGTACGCACGGGCGAACTTCGTCAAAAAGCGCTGGAAGGACGCGGTGTTGATACCACGAGATTCGGTCCTGCAGGGGTTTTCCGGGGCCGAGGCGATGGTCTATCCGTCCGAGGATTCGGACACCGCTGAAGCTGAGCTCCACCAGCTCGACCTCGGCCCCAACGCCGGGGCACAGGTGCTGGTGAAGTCGGGGGTGAACGCCGGAGACCGGCTCATCGTGCGAGGCCATCGCGGCCTGGTCGACGGAGCGCTAGTTCGGCAGGTCAACCACTGGGAGTCGCTCGAGGAGTTCCGCAACCCCCAGGGGCGTATCGATCTGAGCTCCTCCGACGATGAAGGCGAGGACTCTGAGCAATGAAGGTTACGAATTTTGCAATCGAGCACTCGACGGCCGTCTTTGTGTTGATCGCGTGTATCGTGATCGGCGGGATCGGCTCCTATATATCGCTGCCGAAGGAAGCGGCGCCGGACGTCCAGATCCCGGTCGTCATCGTCAGCACGCCCTACTTCGGGGTCTCGCCCGCCGACATCGAGACCCTGGTCACTCAGCCGCTCGAGAAGGAATTCAAGGGGCTTCGAGACCTCGACAAGATGACCAGCACGTCGGCCGAGAGCGTCTCGCTGGTCACCCTGGAGTTCAATCCCGACGTCGATATCGACGAGGCCCTCCAGAAGGTCCGCGAGAAGGTCGACAAGGCCGGCACCGAGCTGCCCGAGGATGCGGAGGAACCCGAGATCATCGAGATCAATGCCAGCGACTGGCCGATCTTGATCGCCAATGTCTCCGGGGACATGGATCTCGTGCGGCTCAAGACGATCGGCGAGGACCTCGAGGAAGAGATCGAGAAGGTGCCAGGCGTCCTGCGTGTAGATATCGCCGGGGGCGTCGAGCGCGAGATCAAGGTCAACCTCGATCCCGAGAAGATGCGTCAGTACGGTGTGTCGGTCAATCAGGTCATCGGCGCGATCCAGTCGGAGAACGTCAACCTCCCCGGCGGCAGCATCGAGATGGGGCCGATGAAGTACACGGTCCGCGTGCCCGGCGAGTTCGAGGACGTCCCCGAGATCGAAGACATCGTGGTCAAGGCGCCCGAGGGACAGCCGGTATTCCTGCGCGACGTCGCTGAGGTCGTCGATGGCTTCAAGGAGCAGGAGACCAAGAGCCGCCTGACGACGTGGGTTCAGGATGGAGATGAGCGGCGGCGGGTCACCCAGTCCAATATCTCGCTGTCGGTGGTCAAGCGATCCGGCGAAAATATCATCGATATCGCCGACGACACCAAGAAGATCATCGACAAATACGAGACGAAGTTCGCCTCCGATGGCCTCGAGGTCGTCGTCCTCAACGACATGTCGGAGGATATCAAGACGCGGGTGAGCGAGCTCGAGAATAATATTATCTCGGGGCTGATCCTGGTGCTGGGCGTGCTTTTCTTCTTCATGGGGGGCGCTCGCAACGCGCTGTTCGTGGCGATCAGCATTCCGATGTCGATGTTGCTGAGCTTCCTGGTGCTCCAGGCCCTGGGTGTGACCATGAATATGGTCGTGCTCTTTAGCCTCGTGCTCGCCCTGGGCATGCTCGTCGACAACGCGATCGTGGTGGTCGAGAATATCTACAGGCACGCCAGCGAGGGCAAGGATCGGAAGACGGCGGCGAAGGAAGGGACCGAAGAGGTCGGCTGGGCGATCATCGCCTCGACCGCGACCACCGTTGGTGCCTTCTTCCCGATGCTGTTCTGGCCCGGCATCATGGGTGAGTTCATGGGTTATCTGCCCCTGACCGTCATCATCGTGCTGCTGAGCAGCCTATTTGTGGCGTTGGTGATCAACCCGACGCTGTGTGCGGCGTTCCTGAAGGTGCAAGAAGGGGTATCGTTCGATGAGGATTCGGTCCCGGACGTCTGGATCTACCGCTGGTACGAGTCCTCGCTGCGCTGGTCGATGCGCCATCGCTGGGTCATCGTGGCGTTGTCGGTCGGCTCGCTGGTCGCGACCTTCGCGGTCTTCGGTCAGACGAACCGAGGCGTGGAGCTGTTCCCATCGACCACGCCCGAGAAGTTCACCATCAAGGTCGAGATGCCCGACGGCACGCGGCTCGCGGAGACCGATAAGGTGCTCGAGGAGCTGACCAAGCCACTCGAGCGAGAGGACTCCGGGCTGGTCAACGGCTGGATCGTCGACACGGGAGTGCAGGGCGGCAGCGGCGGCATGGCTGGCGGCGGCACCGCACCGCACTACGGGCGTGTGTCCGTAGAGTTGTTAGGCGTCGAGGACCAGCCCCGTGATCCGGACGACTTCATGGAGACGCTCCGTAACGTCTACCAGAACGTCGCGGGCGCCAGCATCGTGCTCGAGAAGCAGGATATGGGGCCGCCCACGGGGGCTCCGGTGAGCATCGAGGTTCACGGTGAGGACCTACAGACCCTCGGCGCGATCGCCCGCAAGGTACGCGAGCGCGTCCGGCCCATCCCTGGGATCATCGATTTGCAGGACGATCTCGAGCTGAGCCGCCCCGAGGTCCAGGTGCTCGTCAATCGGCAGCAGGCTGCGCTGGCCGGGCTCGATACGCGCACGATTTCTTCGACGATTCGAACGGCGGTCAATGGTACGGAGGCCAGCGTCTTTCGCGAGGGCGACGAGGAGTACGACATCATGGTGCGACTCCAGGAGGAGTCGCGTGGGGACATCGAAGACATTCGGTCACTGACGGTGGTCAATCGGGATAAATTCCACATCCCGCTCGAAGAAGTCGCCGACGTGGAAGTTCGCAGCGGCACCGGCTCGATCCGACACAAGGATCAGGAGCGGGTCGTCACCGTCACGGCCAACGCCGCCGAGGGGTACCTGGCTCAGAACCTGATGGAAGAGGCTCGGAGTCGGATGGAAGATATCAACCTGCCACCCGGCTACGAGGTCAAGTTCACGGGGGAACAGGAGGATCGAAAAGAGGCCTCCGACTTTCTCGTGAAGGCGCTCCTGGCCGCGTTGTTCATCATCGCCCTGGTGCTGGTGACCGAGTTCGACTCGATCGTGCAGCCGTTCATCATCCTGTGCAGCGTCCTGCTGAGCCTCCTGGGCGTGCTGTGGTCGTTGATCCTGACCGGTGAGCCCTTCGGCATCATCATGACCGGCATCGGAATCATCAGCCTGGCGGGAGTTGTCGTGAATAACGCAATTGTCATGATCGACTACATCAACAAGCTGCGAGATCGCGGTGAGGAACGGCGCGACTCGGTGATCAAGGGCGGGTTGGTGCGCTTTCGGCCGGTCGTGTTGACGGCGGTCACCACGATCGGTGGCCTGCTGCCGATCGTGCTGGGCGTGAGCATCGACTTCGTGAACCTCGATATCATCGTGGGCGGCAACTCGGTGGAGATGTGGGGCCCGATGGCCCGCGCGGTGACTTCGGGGCTGCTCATCGCCACTTTCTTGACGCTGATCGTCGTGCCCGTGCTCTACTCGCTATTCGATGATCTGTCGCAATTCGGTCAGAAACTGGTGCGCGGCGGGACAGCCGCCGGTGTGGTCGTCATGACGCTGAGTCTGGCGTGGCCAGCGTTTGGCCAGCAGGCCCCCGAGGGGCCCGCGGATACCGCGGCGTCGCAGGAGCAGGCGGTCGACTCGGGCGACGAGGACGAGGCCGACGAACCACCCACGGACGCCGCAGCCGCTGGATTGCGTGGGCCGAGTGCCGGGGACGATCTGAAGCTGAGCCGAGGCGAGAGCGACCTCGAGAAATTCGACATAGACGCCGACCGCCAACTCACGCTCTCGGAGGTTCGCGAGACCGCCGTCGAGCGAAACTTCGACGTGAAGCTGGCCGAGACGCAGGTCGATGTGGCCGAGGCGAAGGTGCGAGGGGCCTACAGTTACGTCCTGCCTTCGGTGAACGCGGCCGGAAACTACATCATCAATGAGGACGAGGTCGCATTTTCGATCGACCCGGGGATTCAGGGTGTCGACATCCCCGAGACGGTCGTGCAGCCCAAATACAACTGGAATTGGGAGGTCTCGGCGCGGCTGTCACTCAGTGGTCAGGCGCTGCCCGGGATCAACATCGCTTATAATAATGAAGACCGAGTTCGACGACAGTTGGACCTGACGAAGGACCAGATCGATTTTGCGGCCGTCCAGCTCTACTACAATATGCTCGTGGTGCGGCAGGTCATCGAGATCAACCAGCAGCAGCTCGCCTCCAGCCGCACGATGCTCGATGCGACCGAGCGGCGGGTAAACGCGGGTGTGGCGACCAAATTCGAGCTCACTCGCGCGGAGATGCGGGTCGTGCAGGCCGAGAAGTCGGTCGAGCAGTCGCGCCAGCAGTTCATCCAGCTGCGGCACTCCATGGCGCAGTTGCTGCAGACCGATCCGAACTTCGACGTGGTCGCCCCGAGTGAAGTCGAGGTCGACATGGACACCGCGCAGCTCAAGGATGAAGCCGGGGCCAATCGCATCGAGATGGAGATTCAGGAGATCAACGAGGATATCTCGCAGTTGTCCGTCACCGAGGTGTGGACGCGGTACCTGCCGACGCTCTCGAGCACGTTCAGTTATTCGGACGCGAAAGATACCGGGTTGAACCCGGCGCCACCCCAGTGGGCGCTCGTCTTCGGGGCAAATTGGACGCTGTGGGATGGAGGGATGCGCGAGGCCGAGTTGCGTGAGAAGCGCGCCCAACTGGTTGCGGCCAGGCTTCAGGAGAAGCGCCAGCTCGACGAGATACGCACCAACATCGAAAAGGCCCACTCGGAGTACTCCTCCGCGAAGACCCAGGTCGAGAGTAGCCAGACGCAGGTCGAGCTCGCCGAGCAGGGGCTCGAGCAGGCGCAGCTGGGCTATGAGAATGGCGTGACCAGCCAGCTTCAGCTCATCGACGCAGAGGACCAGTTGCGAATTGCCAAGATCAACCTGGCGCGCGATCGGTTGCAGATGCAGTTGAATGCTCGCCGATTGCTACATTTGGCCGGGCTGAACTGAAACGTTTTCGTGACAGAAGGAACAAATCGGCGCTCCGAAGTCTTGGACAGTGTAGCGACATGACACAACATAGATGCAATCGCCGTTGGGAATTTATGACGCAGTGTGTCATATTCACTCGACGAGTGAGGAGGCGCCACAGAGAGCGCGACGAAGAAGGTTGTTGGCCTGGAGGTTGGGGAAGGATCGTTTGAGCCTTACCACCTACTCCTTTCGTTCCCATCTCGGGACGCGGAAGGCTTGTCAGGATATCAGCTCGCGAATTTATTCGACGGGTGACCTGCCGAAGTTATTTTCGTAGTAACTTTCTTTCCTTGCTTCGCCAGACTTTGTGCGACCTGGCGTCTCACCAAACTTAATTCCCTCCCGACACGACCTCTTCCCCAACCTCGAGGCCAACAACCACCCGCTCAGCGGGTAAGCCTCATTCCGGGTAGACGACCATGGAAAATGCGCAGAAAACCGCCGTGGCGACCAGGGAAGAGTCGACAGATCTGGCGCCGCTTACTGAAGGTGAGCGCGAGCGCGTCGAGAAGTCGCTGACGCGACTGGACTGGCTCGCCGAGCTGATGGACGACAAGTTCGAGTTGCCGATCGTACGCACGAAGTTCGGCCTCGATCCGATCATCGGCCTGATCCCTGGAGGTGGCGACTGGGTGACCTGGGTCGTCAGCGTGTACGTCTTCTGGGAGGCGGCCAAGATGGGCGCACCCAAGTTCATGCTGGTGCGCATGGCTGGCAATACCGTCGTCGACCTGCTCGCCGGGTATATCCCGGCGGTGGGCGATTTATTCGACGTGGCGTGGAAGGCCAACAGGCGCAACGTCGAGATGCTCAAAGACTACTACGGAGCCGAGACCGACGCCGAGCGGACCGTCCTACCGGTCGACATTCCGAGGGATGCCATTCGCGAGCATCGTGGGCCGCGCTGGGCGACGTACGCGCTGGTGGCGCTGCTCGTGGTGGTCTTGCTGGGGCTGGCGGCGGTGCCGTTTGTGGTGTTGTGGTGGCTATTGCATCAGTAGGGAGTCGGGAGTGGTGAGCGACTCCCTGCTCCCGACTCCCTACCTAAAATCGATAACCCAGAAAGATATTCGCCATGTGGGCGAGGTCGACGGTCGAGGCCGGCTGGCTGATGACGTTTGGCTCGGGGTAGCTCGCGCCGATGTATCGCAGGCCGTAGTGCACCGAGATGATGAAGGGGTCCAGGAATCGGAAGTCCAGAGACGAGTCGACGCCGAAGCCGAGCGTGAATTGACCGGGCCCGAAGTCCGTGCCGGACAGTTCAGACGAGAATACCGGGAGCAGCAGGCCGTCGAGGTTGATGTCGATCAGATCCTGGATGCGGTACATGAGCCCGGCGCCACCGCGTAGATAGACATAGCGGTTACCCGTGTAGAATTCGTTCGGGTCGATGCGCAGCGAGGTCAGCTCCAGACCGAGGCGGCCGCGAAAGATCAGGCTGCTGGACAGCCCACGCAGGTAGGTGCCGTCGACGCCGAAGTTGACGAACTGACCGGGGTGTTCCTGAATCTCGGAGGCGTTGCCCGTGTTGAAGGTCGTCAAAAACGGCGCGAAGTGGCCCCACAGGCTGGCGCCAAAGGCCTGTCGCTCGCCGGATGTCACCGAAAAGATGGCGTCGACTCGCCCGGCGATGCCGACCAACGGTGTCGCGTGGTCGAGGGTGAAGTTCGCGTCGGTCGACAGGTCCATCGACCGGTAGCCGAGGATGGTTCCGCCGCGCACCGCAAAGCCCTCCGTGAGGTTGCCGTAGGCTGCGCGCTGGTCCTCGACGACCTGGTCCTTCAGGCTCTTTTCTTCGCGCTCGGCCGCCAACTCTTCTTCGAGCGACTGGTCTTCCTGCTCGAGCTGCTCTTCGCGCTCGGCCTGTGCTTGTTGTTCGGCGCGGAACGCGCGGACCTGTGGGATGAGCATCGAGAATGCTTCTTTGAACAGCGCGAGGGCTTCGTTGTCGGAGACGGGTCGGCTGACCTGCTCGCGAACGTCACTCAACTCGCTTCCCCAGGGGCCGATGGCGACGAGCTGGACGGTGCGCCCGCCCCCAAAGATGTCGTAGACGATGATCGCCTCGACCTGTGCGGCCTTCATGGCACGCATGAACTGGTCGGCGGCGTTGATGCGTTGCTCGCTGCTTCGAAATGTCTCCAGGGAGAGTCCCTGGCTGCGGGCTTCCGCGAGCAGCTGGTCCGACGGGATCAACTGGATGTCGTCGCTGGCCTCGAGGACGCTTCGCAACTTGTTGTAGGTCTGATTGCCATCATCCGGATCGCTCTTGAGGAAGACCATCCTCAGCGGAGCTTCCTGCGCGGAGGCGTCTGACGTCAGGGGGCCTACGAGGCCGAAGACTGCGAGCCCGACCAGAACAATGGCCAGGCGAGAGGCGGAACGACGTAAGAATCCGACGAACATGGCGAGGATCAAAGCTTTGAGAGCATTATTTCATCACGCATTGTATGTGCCACGACAGCCGCGAATCGGCAAGTTTCTCGCGTATGATGTCGCCGATGAGGGCGTGAGTCGATGCGTCGGTTGACCACCGGGTGAAGGGCGCGTTAAACCCGATTGTCCGGAGGGACCGAGAATCTCCCGGTAAGCGTTCCAGAACCCCGAGCCTGCTCTCATGACCGGTATGCGCGCGAAATCCGAGCCCCAACCACAGTATGTCGTCATCGAGGGGCCGATCGGGGTGGGTAAGACGACCCTCGTCAATCGTTTCTCGGAGCTCTTCAATGCCAATACTGTCCTGGAGATCTTCGAGGAGAACCCCTTTCTGGCACAGTTTTATGGCGACCGCGATCGCTATGCCTTCCAGACCGAGATGTTCTTCCTGTTGAGTCGGTACCGCCAGCAGGAAGACTTCTCCCAGCAGGACCTGTTCTCGACGCTGTCGGTCAGTGACTATCTCTTCGTGAAGTGTCGGCTCTTCGCGAGCCTGACGCTCAGCGATCACGAGCTCGCGCTCTACGACCGGATGTACAATATCCTCAAGGAGCAAGTGCCGGTGCCAGACGTCGTCGTGCACCTCCACGCGCCCCTGGAGACGTTGCTCGAGCGCATCGACAACCGCGGCCGGCCCTACGAGCAGGACATGGACCCGGAGTACCTCGAGCGTCTGCGCTCGCTGTACCACAACTTCTTCCAGCACTATGAAGAATCGCCGCTGATCGAGGTCGATACCTCGCAGGTGGACTTCACCCAGGACGAGCAGGCGGTCGAGGCGCTGATGGATCGGGTCGTGAAGAGCTATCAGGCCGACCACACGCCACCAGCCGAGATCGAATTTTAGGGCATCGTATCGAGGACGTCGCCATCGGCGTCGAAGACGACCACACTACCATTCAGGCAGACCGCTCCGGTCTGACCATCTGCTGATATCGCGAGTCCACACACGTTCGAGTCATTGGGAAGCGTACGGTGCCACACCTGCGTTCCCTCGTTCGCATCGAGCATCCGGACAGACGAGTCGTCGGCCACCAGGACCTGCGCCGGAGCTCTGGCCGCGGCGGCGACGTAGTCGGCATTCATGTCGTTACTCCACTGTAGGAAGACGCCGTTGGATGTCTCGGCGGCCCGAAAGGCCCCTGCATCGGTCGTCGCAAAGACCTTTCCCCCGGCGTAGGCCGTGTCGCGAATCGCCCCCGGAAGCTTGACCACCGGTTTGACCTGCGTCGGGTCTTCGGGATTCCACCAGTAGAGCTTTCCGCTCTTCGTGCCGAGCAGCAGCTCATTCGCGTCGGTCACCGTGGCGTCCCCGGAAAGGGAGCTGAAGTTCGCCGAGAAGCTGGGGGACTGTCGTGCGATGAACGCCTCGAGGTTTTCGGTGGGGACCGAGGTCAGCGTATCCACAGACTCGTTCCAGACATGGAGCTTCCCGCCGGGTTCTCCGACGAACAGGCCGGAGCCGTCGGGAAAGAACCCGGCGGTTTCGACCGACTCGACCTTCACGAATCGCAGGACTTCCTTGCCGTCGTCGATACGGATAATGACCGGTGGTGTGCCGTCGATGATGGCGAGTGCGCCGTTGGGCGACCAGGCAAGCGGGACGCTCTCACCGGGAACGGCTGCGCTGGTGGTGGCGGATTCGCTCGAGGCACTCCAACGGGTCGACGACCCGTCTTCTCGAGATACGAGCAATTCGCCGCCGTGGAACATCATCCCCACGGCGGCCGGGGTGCCATCGAGCGCCGGTGCAGAAAACGACGTGTCGTGCGCTTCGGGGCTCGTCGAAGCCGATACCGCGCTGGATGGCCCAGCTTGGGGCCCGTCGCTCATTTCTGCGGAGGATGATGTCTTGCATGCGGCGAGCGCCAACACAGCGATGATTCCAACCAGCCAGCGATACTCCATCGGGTCAGTCCCTCCACTCGAGCCATCGGGTTTTCGTAAAGAAGTCCATCAATTCAGTCTGAAGATCGCTTTCGCCCGAGCCGCGCCAGGCGGCGGGGCCGCACATCCAGGGTGGTGCGTCATCGGGAGCCACACAATCGCCGCGCTGGCGTGCTTCTCGCAGCGTATATGCGGGCGGCTCCCCTTCTGTTCCGCTCCAGACGGCGAGTGCGGGGGCCCGAGGGGCTCTATCGGTGCCGCCGTCCTGGAAGGCGAGTTGGCAGGCCTGCCGCCATCGCGGCACGAGGTTTTCGTCGCCCGCGCGCACCGCCATACTTCCGACATCCGACAGTCCGCTGGCCGCCGCCCACGCGAGCTCTTCGTCGGGTGCATGAACGAGGCGACACATCCAGAAGACGGTGCCTAGCTGGACATCTCTGGCGGAGATGTTCTTCGGGCGGTCCCAGCCCTCGAGGTCACCCGTCTTCGCCAGGGATGCCAGCCCCTCTATGCTGTTGATCAAAGCGGCTTCGACTCGCGCGAGGTCGTGGAATCGGCGAAGCATCGCGTCGAAGAGCCCCAGGAGCGTGGATGCGTCGGCGGTCGCCTGCAGGCTCGCGCGGCATTGTTCACCGGGCGTGCTCGGGTGGAATGCGCAGAGGTAGAGCCAGTCGCGGTAGCCGCGATTGTCGGGGGCGCCGTCTTCGTCGAATGCCTCGACGACCGTCGCCGCCACGGCCGGAGAGGCTTTAAACGTGGTCAGATTCTCCCAGTGCGCGGCCAGTTCATCGTGGAGCTGGCCGCTATTTTTGGTCGAACCGTCCAGGTAAGCGCGCGTCAAGCAGACCCACGGCGCATGGTCGGCGTCGCGATTGACCGCGCCCAGCAATTCGATACGGATGGCGCGGTCGAGCTCGTCCTCTGCGGCGAACGCATCGCGGCAGGCAGCCTCAGCGGCTCTCCGAGGTCCGTATCGCAGCACGGCAATCGCGTCTTGTCCGCGCCAGTCGTGGGCGTCCGGGTCGTCGGCGTGCGCTGCGATCAGCTCGCGCTGTTTGGCCTCGAGGTCGGTCCTGGGGGCGCGCGGCGCGCTCTGGGCGGCGCGCTGCTCGGCTTCTTCGGCCTGCCGCTTGGTGTAGAGCGCGAGGAGCCCGCCGACCAACACGCAGAACATCAGGCCATAGAAGATCGAGTTGTCCAGTTGGGTGAGGTCCTCGTGCTCGGCAGGACCCGGAATGCGCAGCTTCTTGTCGGCCATGGCAGGTCAGTACAAGCGGTCGGGGCGCGGGTTGGCGACTCAGAGAGACGAGCGGATCAGCAGGATGGTGACCAGGAGGATGATGGTCGACACGAGGAGCACCAACCACACCGGGCTACTCGACTCGACTGGCTCGGCGCGCTCGACCATTCCCGTGTTGCGCTCGAAGCGTTCAGCCGGGTACTGCAGCTCGGGAAACGTGTAGCTGAGTGTCTCGGTGTCTTCGTCATAATCGATCTCGGTATACCCCTCGGCACCGAAGTCGTTGAGGATACTCTGGACGCGCGCGCTGGGGATATCGCAGCGGCTCGTGAAGTACGACAGCTCGATGGTCCCGCGGCGCGCCCCGGCCGCGATGTGCAAAATCTCGTGTTGCTCACGCGCTTTTTTCGCCCAGTCCTCCTCGGACTTGAGCGCGTTCATCGTGCGGACCAGCCCGGGATCGATCTCGGAGAGGTGCTCGCCGGCGTCCAGGTCGAACTCACGCAAGCTGTATTGATCGGGGTCTGTGAAGCGATAATACGAGATCTCGCCTTCCTGGATGCGCTCGACACCGGGGTCGTCCTCGAGGCTCTCGAGGGCACGCCCCACGCTATCGACGTCCAGAGGCATGTAGGTCGTGACCTCGAGCACCTGTGTGGTGTTGTCCCCTCCACGCCTCGCCAGACTCGCGGCCACTTCGGAGACGAAGCGCGCGCAGTCCGGATTGATGTGAAATCTCTCGGTGTCGACCATACGTGACTCCAATTGGACGAGCATCAGAAACGCGGCACCGACCGGCGCCATTTTCCAAACAGCTCGTCTCGGTCATGCTACTCCATACGATCCGCGGAACCAACCCTCACAGGGGGCGACCTACGCAGCCGCGGCACAATGCCATAACATTGCCCGCCCCATGGATGTGAAGTAGCATCGTTGTGGAACACAGGGCCAGGCCAGGTGTTCGAGACGTGTCGGGGCAGCCGAGAAGGTCGCCGCAGAAGGAGATTTGAACCGTTGCGCATCTTAATTGCCGAGGACAGTTCGCTATTCGCCACCGTCCTCGGAGATATGATCGAGGCCGAGCCCGACCTATCGGTGGTCGGCGTTGCGTCCGACGGTGAAGAAGCGGTGCAGATGTGCGTCGATCTCGAGCCCGATCTGGTGGTCATGGATATCCAGATGCCCAAGATGGACGGGTTGACCGCCACCGAGCGCATCATGGCGAGGCGGCCCACGCCGATCCTGGTCGTGACCTCCGATCCCTACCGCGGCGGGGTCGATCTCTCGTTCAAAGCATTGTCCAAGGGGGCGCTGGATCTGGTGGGCAAGCCATCTCGCGTCCCGATGCGCGAGGCCGACCGACTGGAGTTGATACGGAAGATGCGCTTGCTGGCCCAGGTGCCCGTGGTGCGACATCCACGCGCCAACCTCCGGGATCGAAGAGAGCGGGAGGGAGAACCCGACAAACAGCTCTCCGATGCCAGCTCCGAGGTGCCCAGTGGTGCCCCTGACGTCAAGAAGCCGATCATCGCAATCGCGGCGTCGACAGGGGGGCCCAAGGCGCTCGCGACGTTGCTCGGGGCCTTGCCGTCCAACTTTCCCGCGCCGATCTGCGTGGTCCAGCACATCACGCGGGGCTTCTCGAGGCACCTGACGCGGTGGCTCGACGCCAACAGCGAGCTCAACGTCATCGAAGGGGTACACGGCGCGCCCATCAAGTCGGGCCACGTGTATGTCGCGCCGTCGGAAAAGCAGATGGAGGTCACGTCGAATCGCTACCTCAAGATCTACGAGGGACCCGCCGTGGCCGGCCACCGGCCCAGCGGCGATGTGTTGTTCCGCTCGCTGGCTCGGCACATCGCACCCAAGGCCGTCGGGGTGATCCTCAGTGGGATGGGCAATGATGGGACGTTCGGTATGGCGGCGCTCTATCGCACCGGCAGCGTGACCATCGTCCAAGACGAGGCGAGCTCGGTGGTTTACAGCATGCCGAACTCCGCGAGGGAGCGAGGCGTCGTGACCGAGGTCGTCGAGATCGATGAGATGGCCGGCTCGTTGTGCGAGATCGTCCGGGCCTTGCTCCAGGAGGCGTCATGAACTGGTCGGGTGAGTACTCGGTGGGCGTGGCGTGTGATCTGCTCACCGAATGGACGGGCATGGAGCTCAAGGGCAGCGCGCCCCGGCGCGTCGAGGGCTTCCTGAGCTCGCGCGCCCAACAGCTCGGCTACCCCAATAAAGAGGAATACCTCGCGCATCTGGGTGAGCTGGACCGGTCGGACCCGGAACCCCAGCGATTGATCAACCTGGTGACCAACGGCTTGACGATGTTCTGGCGCGACGAGCCCCAGCTCAACGCGTTCGCCAGCGTCGTCGATGAAGTGTCTCAGGAGCTCGCCTCGGCGAGGCCCTTGCAGGTCTGGTGCGCGGGCTGCTCGACGGGGGAAGAGGCATATACCGTCGCGATGATCGCCGCCGAACATGGCGTGGATGTCGAGGTGCTGGGGACCGACATCAATACCGACTACCTACGACATGCCCGGGATGCGGTCTACGATCAGTGGAGCCTACGCAGGCTGTCCGACCAGCGCCGTAACCGCTACTTCGAGCCCGGCCGCGGCGACGACTGGAAGGTCATCGAACCCCTTCGAAACCAGATCGTCTTTCGACGACACAACATCACGATGCCGGCCCCTCGCCCGCGTATCGGGGAGAGCTGGGACGTCATCCTGTGTCGCAACGTGCTGATTTATTTTGCACCAGAACCCTTTCGCCGGGTCCTCCGAAGCTTTGCCGAGTCGCTCCAGGACGACGGATATCTGTTGCTGGGCTCGAGTGAACAGCTCGTCGACGACGAGCGCGCCCCCAGTCCGATGCCCTTTCGGGCCGCACAGCAGGGAGGCGGCTTCGTCTATCGCCTCGCGACCACCCCACCCGGCCGCACGGTGCACTTCGGCCGACACTTCTCGGAGCTCGCCGAGGAATCATCCGAGGAGCCCGAGGAGGTCCCGCCACCGCCGATCGCGATGTCGAGCGAGGGGCTCGACGAAGTGACGACCGACGTCGGCCAGAGCGCAGTCGTGGAGAACCTGTTCGAGCGTGCACTGGAGCACTACGGCGAACAGCATACGGAGGCCGCGCTGGCCAGCTGTGAAGCCGCCACGTCCTACGATCCCTTCGTGCCGGAGATCTATTGTCTGATGGGGTTTATCCTGGCGCGCGCCGGCGCTCATACTCAGGCGCTCGATACGTATCGCAAGGCGCTGTTTTTGGATCCGTTTAGCTGGGTCGCCGCAATCGAGTCAGCGAGGCTCTATCTCGATGAGGGTGACGCGAATCGGGCGCGTCGGGCGTTGCGGCAGGCCAAAGAGGGCCTGAACGAGCATCCATCGAAGAGCCCCGAGATGCGGGAGCTGCTCGCGACCATCGACGGCACCGTCTCCGACGAAGAGGCCGCAATGGCACTCGCCGATGAGTGGCTCCAGAGGCTGCGGACTTAGACCGGAGATGTCGATCTAATCGAGGGGCAATCCGCTGGGGACCGACTCGGGCGTGACGTGCTCGAGTTCACGCGCATCCGGCGACGTGAGTGCACCCATGAAGCTGACCAACTCGTCGATCTCCTGGTCGTCGAGCCCCGGGGCGGAATCCATGGCCGGGTCGGCCGACTCCAGAATGGCTTCGATATCGCCGTCGTCGTCATGCAGCTCCTCCCGAAGGTCCGGGCGGAGGTGCTCACCGACGTACGATTTGAGCATGGCGTCGGCGTCGATGTGGTGCCGAATGGCTTCTTCGAGCGTCTCGTACGCTCCGTTGTGCATATACGGCCCGGTGAGCTCGACGTTGTGGAGTGGTGGAGTGCGGAAGGCAAATTCCATCTTCGGATCGTTGATCACGCGGCCCCAGCCAAGGTCGAGCGGTTTGTCCGGATCCTTGCCCGGCCCGAACTGCGGGACGCACAGGTTGTGGGCCTTCTGGTCGGTCATCAGCGTGCCCGAGTGGCAATCCGCGCAGCCGGCCTTGCCGTAGAAGAGGACCGCGCCGCGCTTTTGCTCGTCGGTCATGGCGTCTTCTTCGCCAGCGATGTAGCGATCCCAGGGGCTGCCCGTAAAGGTGAACGCCTCCGCCTGGAAGGCGGCGAGCGCGTTCGCTGCGTGCTGGAAGCCCAGCGCGCCCTGCTCGACGTCGGGATAGGCCGCGGCGAACATGTCGCGGTACTCCGGGACCGCCAGCAGGCGGTCCATCAGTTGCGTCCAGATACGGTTGACCAGACTATCGACGATCTGGGCGAGCTCGTTGGGTTCGCCGTTGATATCCACGTCGCCGCGGTCGCCGCGCATCTCCTCGCGCGAGGTCACCGGAAACATCGCCTGGGCGGCCAGGACGCTGTCCAGTCCGTCGGGAAGGCGCGAGCCCGCTGGTGTCAGGAAGTGACCGCCATCGGTGGTGCGGATGCGGTTGTCCCAGAACATCGTATTCCAGTCTTCGTGCCCGCGGTTGTACAGATCTGTGGCATTGCGCGGGATCCACTCGCGGTCTTCACCGATGAATCGCGTGTCGCCCTCCACGATGGCTCTGGTGCCGGCTCCCAGCGGAAGTTCGTCAGACGTCATCTTGTTCGGGTGGTGGCAAGATGCGCAGGATGTGTCACGGTTTCCGCTCAGGATCTTGTCGAAGAAGAGTGCGCGCCCCAACTCCACCTTGGCGTCGGGGTGTTCGGGCGGCGCGCTCATCGGTTCGATGCCTTGCTCGTCGATCTTGGCGCGTAGGTACGCGTCTGCGTTCTCCGGGTCGACCTCGGTCTGCTCCTGGTCGTCGTGATGCTCGCCCGGCTGGCTCGGACCACACGCCAGGCCGGCGAGCAGCGAAGCTGCGGCGAGGAGGACTGCGAGTTTGAGGTTCAGTCTCGGGGACATGGCAATTACCTGGAAACCAGCATAGCGAACATACAGCATCTTTCCGAATCGACCTACATATACTTCAAGGTGCGTGCCAATCGGTCACGGTGACCGCAAAGAGGCTCTCAGGGACGTCTGGAGACGGTTGGCCTGCCTATCTTCCCGTTCGTGTCACTGCTGATCGTGACAAATTTGGCGATCTCGGGGTGTCGCCCTCAGAAATTCGAGGGATCCCGACAGGTGTCGTCGTATCGGATGGTGCGCCTGACCGCAGCGCACTTGTGATCCGTCGCGCGAGACTTCACTATGTCGGCGTTCGAATGTTTCTAGAGAATGGAAGAGCTATGAGCCGCGCCGAAAACCTGGTCTGGATCGACCTCGAGATGACTGGACTGGACCCCGAACGGGACGTCATCATCGAGATCGCGACGATCGTGACCGACAAGGACCTCAATATCATCGAGGAGGGGCCGAACCTGGTGGTCAGCCAGCCCGAGGAGATCCTCGACTCGATGGATGACTGGAATACCGAGCATCACGGGGCGTCGGGGCTGACCGACCGGGTCCTCAACTCCGAGATCTCGCTGCGCGAGGCCGAGAAGCAGACGATGACGTTCCTGAGGCGGCATACCGAACCCAATGAGTCGCCCTTGTGTGGCAATACGATCGCCCAGGATCGACGGTTCCTCTACAAGTATATGCCCGAGTTGAGCAGCTACCTGCACTACCGAAACGTCGATGTGAGCTCCATCAAGGAGTTGGTGTTTCGATGGTACCCCGAGCCGTATCACGCCCCGAAGAACCCGTCGAACCACCGTGCGCTCGACGACATCAAGGGGTCGATCGAGGAGCTCCGA
This sequence comes from Myxococcota bacterium, assembly GCA_051747295.1. Lineage (GTDB taxonomy): Bacteria > Myxococcota_A > Bradymonadia > Bradymonadales > Bradymonadaceae > JBNJFZ01. The sequence continues at coordinate 25,135 of JBNJFZ010000023.1, read as the reverse complement.
TGGTACCGCGACCAGGTCTTCGTCCAGATGACTTGAGCCGCGCTGGGAAGGTGCGCGACATCACAGGTCAAATGCCGGCACATTCATGAGTGGCTCCGAGCTAAACTCGGCGGGCTGCTCGCCGGGGTTTGTCTGGCGTGGCGCGAAAATCGTGAAGCCGCCGTCGGCACCAGCCTGGACCTCGCCGCCGAATGCCGGTCGTTGGGGGCCGTCTTCGGGCGGCCGCAAGAGCCAAAACGTCTTGCCGCCATCGTAGGTGAGCGTCTCGGCGCTCCCGCTTACGAATTCGACGTAGGCTCCGTTGTAGAATCCGTAGCCCATCCGCGTGCCGAAAAATCGGACGGCGAGCCGGTTGTCATTGCCGTTTTGGTCGGTGAAGACCTCCTCGGACTGCCAGTCTCCGTCCAACTCGCTCGTCGGGACATTCGTGTCGCCGAGTTGCTCCAAACGCATCGTGTAGGGGTCACCGCTGGGCCCCTCTGGGATGAATAGTTCGAGCCCGAGCACGCGGTCTTGGTCGTCGGTATCGACGTCGAATGCGAATTGCTCGGGTTGGTTGGGCTCTCCGTCACGCTCGAGATCATAGAGCCGAAGGCGGCTGGCATCGAAGACCTCCCATTTGCCCGTGACTTCTCCGAAGGCCCCGATCTCGACGTCATTGTCGGCGAGCAGTGTGACTTCGAAGAGGCTGCCGGTGATTCCGTCGTTTTCCGCGAGGCGGAAGACGCCGTACCAGTTCGTTCCGACCAGCGAGGATTCCTCGAACTCCGGGGGTTCGTTGCCGCCATCGGCGGCGTCCGGCCCCGCGTCCCCCGCGGGCGCGTCCGAATCATCGACGTCCTCGCCCCCGGTCGTGTCCTCGGATACCGCGTCGTCACCGGTCGCATCGTCGTCAGACGTCGCGTCCTCGCCGCTGCCATCCTGTCCAGCGTCCCCCTCGAACTCCCACTGGTCGCCGTCTTCACCGTTTTCAGACGTGCATCCAAGGGGGATCGAGACGGCGAGTAGCAGTGCCGAGAATACGATTAGGAGGTGCTTATGCATGTCATCTCGTCGCGTTGGGCCAATCGAAAGAGCAATGACCGATCGGTTGAAGTTTGAGCGATCCGTCGTGCAAAATCAATAAAAGCGGTGGGGAGCACGGCCGTGGCCGGTCAGGTGATCGCAAATGGCAGGGCCGATCGTGCTGAACGCGCTGCCTGGTCCGAACACAACGGCACGTGGAGCGAGAGCGAAAGTGAGTGTATCGAGCTCTTGCCGATCGCGGTCTGACGCCATTTCTACGCTGGGACCCAGCGTAGAAATGCCGTGAGAGGGGGATTCCCGTGCTCGGGCGGGGCGCTACTCGGGGTTGGTCTTGTCCGGGGCCGCCGACTCCGACGACGAGGCCGCGCTGTCTGCCGACGCTGGCGGTGTCGGTGCGTAGTACGAGTTGTAGACCGTGTAGGCGACCGCCGCGAGGATCGCCAGGATGGCTGCCCACGTGACGAGGGAGGCGATCGCCGAGCCCTGGTTTTCTTCCTTCTCTGACTCGCGCTTGAGTTCTTCGGGGTTGAACTCCGATCGCGATATTTTCGCGGTGGGATCGATCTTGTTCTTCGACGGTCTGGATGCCTGTCGCTGGGCCTTCTCCTTCGCGCTGCGTTTGTTCGCGCGCTGCTTTTTTTTCGCCTTTTTCGCCTTTTTCGCCGTCTTTTTCTCGGCGCCTTTAGCTTGTTCTGCGGGGGGCGGGGCCTCTTCGCCGCGCTTCAGGAATTGGGGTTCGGAGATCTCGTCGAGCCCTGCGATCGGGGAGTCCACGCGAGGTGGACGTTTGCCGTCTTTTTCGGTCTTTTTGGGCTTTTTTTGCGATTTGTGATGAACGTTGGTCTTGCGCGAACTCAGGTCGTTGATCTGCTGGCGTGGGCGCCGTTCTCTGTTCTTTCGCTGTTGTTGTTCGGTTTCGGAAGTCTCAGGTGGGTCGGCGAAGTCACTCGGTGAGGGGCCCGGGCTGGTCGTCAGGTCGCTTCCTCCGAAGTCGGCGGTGTCGAAGACGTCCTCGAAGGCGGTGTCTGCGCCTGGAATTTCCTCCGCCCAGCTCGATTGATCTCGCCATCGGCGAATCACGCTGGCCATCTCGTCGGCGGTCTGAAACCGGTCCAGCGGATTCTTGGCGAGCGCGGTATAGATGATCTCGGCGAACTCGGGATCGACCGACGAGGGGAGCCGCGGCGCCGCTTTGTTCTGGTGTTTGACGATGACGTCGTAGGAACTCTCGCCTTCGAACGGCAAGCTACCGCTGATCGCTTCGTAGAGCAGCACGCCCATGCTGTAGATGTCGGCACGCGGATCGACGTCGGGGTCGATCGCCTGTTCTGGGGCGAGGTACTGGGGCGTCCCGTAGATTTGGCCGGCGACGCTGAGCAGCGGGTCGGATTTCTCGTCTCGGCGCTTCGCGATGCCGAAGTCCAGGATCTTCGAGATCTCGGTGCCGTCGGGTTGTCGGGCCAGGAAGATATTCTCCGGCTTGATATCTCGGTGGATGAAGCCGCATCGATGAACGTCGCCAAGGCCCGAGAGCACCTCGAGGGCGATGTCGGCGAGGTCGTCGATCGGAAGGGTGTAGGTCCGACAGAGGCGCTCGAAGAGCTCCTCGCCGGCCAGCAATTCCATCGCCAGGAAAGCATCACCGGAGTCAGTCTCGCCGAACTCGTAGACACGGATGACGTTCGGCGAGTCGATGGCCTTGGAGATGGCGGCCTCGCGCTTGAAGCGCTCGACGATGCGCCAGTCGTCGACATGCTCGTTGCCGATGACCTTGAGAGCCACGGGCCGGCGCCGCCGACCGTCGGTCGTCTTACGCTCGGCGGCGTAGATCTCGCCCATGCCGCCAGATGCGATGAAGCCCAGGATGCGATAGGGACCGAATTCTCTGCCCGGCAGGAGGACCCGCTTGAGCACATTTTCGTCGTCGATATGCGTCGCGTGAGCAAATTCCTCCACCGAAGTCGCCTCGACATACTCCACGGTCGACGAATCTTCCGCCTCCTGAAGTTCTGGAGGGAGCTCGATCAGAGTACTGCTCATGGGGCTCTCGCGGACGTCGTAGGAGCGCAGAACGAATGACTGCCCATCCCTGGGCTGTTCGTCTGAGCGGCGCTCGCAGTGAAGAGCACGACAAAAAATACGCCGGGCTGATGGGTGCGACCCACGCGTGGCAAGTATACTGCAATTGCGGTAATTTCCAAAGACCGTGCAGAGTAGTCGTGGTCGGCGAGCGACAGGTCCAGCATGTGGTTGTTTGTCGTGCAGTACAAACCTGATACACACGATCAACCGAGTTCTCGGACATTCGATATGGAGAAGACGTGCCCCGACGGCGCCTATACATCGTGGTCTTGATGGCTTTGTGTGCTGGGCTCGTGCACTGCGACACATTCTCGTCGTGTGGCGCGAGTGATCCGACCAGCGAAGCCGAAGCGACGGGCGACGTGCATTGGGTGCGCGATACCGATGCGGTGGCGATGGCACCCGTCACGGCTCGCACGGTGGTCGTTGCGGCGTCGCTCGACTCCCTGTTGCGAACAGGCGAGGTCGCCGCCAAATCGGTACCGAGCGCCGCGCCGCGAGCCATGGCTCGGGCCTTCGAACAGACCTTCGGGTGGTCGATCTGGAGCGCGTCCGGCTGGAGATCCTGGGGCGTCGATCCGGGAGGAGCTATCGCTGTCTTCTATGACCGTGGTTGGTGGGCCGTGTCGACGACTGTCGACAACAGCAAGGCGTTCGCGAAGATCCGCGAGGGTTGGATCGCCGACGAAGCGATAGACGCGGCGGCGGCCACGACCGGAGAGTTCGAGGGCGTCAACAGGCAGCTCGCTGGGCGGCGACTCCATGTCGCGTCCGACGGCAAGGTCCTGCTGGCGGCGCTCAAGGTGCGGGAGAGCCCCTCAGATGCGGCGGCCAGAGATGGGTTCCCGGACGCGTGGCTGCCCGGTGAGACGGCGTTTGTCGAGCGCTTGCGCTACAGAGATCTGTTCGTCGAGTCACTCGAATTCGGCGAGCCGGCGGGCATCGTTCGCCCGGCGGCGTGGATGAGCGGGGCAGAAGCCTCAGGACAGGAAAAAGTGCTGATCGAGCGCATCGCCTCGCAGATCGGGCCGGTCGCCTTCGCCGTGAAGATCGGCGATGACGATCGTAGCGTGCGCCTCGAGGTACGTACGCCCGGGGAAAAGGGCGCCCCCCGTGCGGTAACCGATCTCGGGGAGGCCGGTGGCGTGCTGCCACCCGTCGGGGGATTCATCGAGCCGGGGGTACTGGGTGTCGCGCGCGTCTCGGCGGCCCCATCGGCGCTCTATCAGCTATTCTCGAGCGGATTGAGCGCCGAGCGCCGCACCGAGTTCGCCGAATTCTGGCGCAGGCTGGATCGAGAACTCCGAATCGACGCGCGCAGCAACGTGCTCGAGAACGTCCAGGGCCACGCGCTGGTCGCTGTCTACGGCGTCAAAACCGAGGCGCTCGAAGCCGCGGGAGACGACTGGATCAACAGCGTGGTTCGCCTGAACGCGACCCGCGAGGCCATCCTGGTTCCGATCAAGGATCGCCAGAAGATGCGTCGCGTCCTCGATGCACTGACGACGGTGACCAAAGGCAACCTGCAGCGACAGGCCGTCGGCGAGATGATCCAATACGCGTTCTTCAAAGACGGCGAGCTCGAGTGGGCGTTTATCCTCGGCGACAATCACGTGCTCTACGTCGACAGTGCCGTCGCCTTCGACCAGGCCATGCAGTACGAGCGATCGGCGCACCCGATGGGCGAGTCGATGGTGGAGACCGGGATAGACTCGCTGATCGAGCCGACACAGGTTTCGGGGTTCTATCTGGACGCCGAGAACCTGGGGAATCTGCTCACCGAGGCGCAGAATAAGCGCGGTGCGCGGCTGCTGGGTCCGCTTCGGCGCGTGTTGATGACAACCCGGATGGAGGATGGTGTCGGTGTGACCGATATCCGGCTCGACCTGGCGTCCCCCGACGAGCCGTCAGGAGAGCAGTCGGCGGTCGATGACACCCCCGACGAGACCGATGAGTCCGAAGAAGACCCGAAGGCACCACCGAGCGACGGCGGCACCCGGTGACCGGCACACATCGGGACTCTGTGCTGCGCCCATCCTCGGCGCAGCCACTCGCTAAAACGTCAGCGTCTCCGTCAGCGTCCCGGTATTGCCGTACGCGTCGGTCACCGTCACCACCACGTCGTGGTCGCCGGAGGGCACGCCACCTGGCGTCGGCGCCGAGAACGTCGTGATCGGTACATCGTCGCGCCCGCCGACCGAGCCGTCCGCGGTCTCCAGCGTGATATCGGCGCTGTCGACTTCGGCGACGGTATTGCCCCCCGAATCCTTGATGACGATCGAGACATCCGAAGCCGTCACGTCTTCGCCGGCGGTCAACGGCGCGTTGAAGCCGGTCGGGACGTACGGGTGGCGCATGCGGAAGTTGCCCGAGAGCGCGCCCTCGTCATCACTGTCCCCGTCGAAGTCGAGTGCCTCGTCGGCCGGGTAGCCCAGGCGACCGGAGATGGCGCCGGATAACTGCTCGACCTCGATATGGAGGCTGTCGTTCCCGACGACGTCGAATTCACGGCTGGTCGTCTCGTAGCCAGTGCGCGAGTCGCCGTCCATGTGGTGGCCGTTGGCGCGGAATCGATACGTCCCCGCGGGGAAGTCGGCGAGTTCTTCCCAGTAGACGACCCATTCCCAGCCATCGCTGTGCTCGCGCACACGCGTGAGCATGCGGTTCTCGCGGTTTGTGTAGTCGCGGGTGCTGGGCATCTTGGCCGGGCTGAAGGAATCGCCGTCTCTGCGCTCGAGCGTGACCATCGGAGCCTGCGGCATCTCGGCGCCGGGATCGCCGCCGATCCAGGCGAACTCGGCGGGCGTCATGCGCTGGAGCTGCTCGGGCGGCTCGACTGTGACGGTTCCGACCGCAGCCGCGTCGCTGGGTTCGAGCTCGAAGGGTTCCTCGTCGATTTGCGAGTACTCGACCGGCATTGCGCCGGGGAGATCGTTGTCGGGTTCGTTGCCGGTCAGCAGGCCGACGGTCTCGACGGCGCGCTCGACCATGAAGTCGCCCATCTTCCAACCCCAGACGTTGAGGCTCGACTCGTATCCACCCTGGAAGTAGCTAAACGCAAAGTCGGGGTACTCGTCCGGCGCCTTCGGCGTCGAGATACCGGGGAAGACGGGCAGCTCGCCGCGCAGGTTTGTGGGCGTCAGGTAAAACTGGTGGTCCTGCGCGTAGCCGAGGACCCAGGATTCGAGCGGATCGATCCCCCACTCATCGCGAGCATCGCGCAACACCTGCCAGCCGATCTCCATCGACGACTCGCCGGGCATCGTCACGACGGTGAGGCCGCCGAGGTTGAAGGCGCTCATCTGAGACTTCGTGAAGATCGTAATCGGGCGGTGGAAGCCCAGCCAGTGCAGTGGGATGCAGTTGACCTCGTCTTCCATGAAGCGGGTCGCGGGGTCGGAATCTCCCTCGGCTCCCATGCACTGGATGCCGCCGTAGTCGTACTGGTCGTTGATGGTGCCGCCGCGGTTCGACTCCCACTCACCGGGGCCGTACCCGAGGAGTTCGTAGCTCATTGGAAAGCGGTGCGTGACGCCGTCGAGCTCGACGTCGGCCGAGGTCTCCATCGAGGAGATGGTGTCGTAGGCTTTTTCGCCGAGGTAGTAGCCGATCGCCTCGTAGCGCTGCAGCTCGGCGTGGTTGTAGGTGCCTCCTCGCGGAGACATCGTGCCGCCGTTTTCGTTGAGGTACATCGTCGGCACGAAGCGGTCGTATTGCTCGCCGAGGCGCTGCTCGAGCTCGCGCTCCATGCCGGCGAGGACGTCGCCGGTGAAGTAGACGTCGCTGTGGACGGTGCCGTGGGTACCGAGGCTGAACATGACCGCGCGTGGGTTTCCGTCCGCGTCGTCGATGCGCATCAGCAGCAGGCGGTTGTCGTCGAAGGGCGGCGTCTGGCTCCATCGGTCGCTCGAGATGACGTCGTCGGTGTCGTACGCCTCCACGATTTCCCACCCGAACTGCGCCGGTGAGAGATCGTCGATCGCCGCGTTTGCGGCGTCAGTGATGGACTCGACCATCCAATCGAAGCCCTGTTGGCTAAATTCGTCGGTGCCAAAGGTCCCCAGCGGGAGCTGCGCCTGATCGGGCAAGTTCCAGTAGCGGGTCGGTCCGGAGTGAGTGTGCGTTCCGGTGATGAGCAGGCTGTCGCGCCAGTCTTTGCCGGTGCGCGCCTGGAGGTTCCGAGCGACGGCTTCGTGCAGCGCCTTCGTCGGGAAGATGATCGGCAGGCGTACGATCATCAGCTGGCGCTCGCCGTTATCGAGGAGGACCGCGCGAGCGTAGAGGCCGTGCATTTGACCGTGCGTCGCGGAGAGGCTCTCGACATAGCGGCCGTCGTTGCTCGAGGCCCGCGAGCCGTAGCCCCCCTGCGAGAGGCCGATCGGGAACTGCATCAACGTATTGCTGACGCCGGCCTGCAGGTCCGAACGCGAGTCGCCGCCGGGATGCTCGCCGGTGACTTCGCCGGTGAAGTCGATGCAGGAGCCGTGGTCGCTGCAGATCTGTCCGTCGGGGCAGTGCTCGTCGAAGATGCAGGCGATCTGGCAGTGAGTGTCGACGCAGACCGCGCGGCGGCCGAGCCCTTCTTCGATGGCCTCGAACGAGTCCACGCAGCTCTCCCAGTCGCGGATGTTGCTGCACTCGGGAGCGGGCTTGCAGATGCCTTCGTGACAAAACTCGCTGCCGTCACAATCGCTCTGGAACTCGCACGATGTCGGCGCGGTATCACCGCCCGCATCGGAGTCGGTCTCCTCGACGTCGCTCATGTCGACGTCAGTGCCGGTATCGGATGGGTTCTCGTCGGGATCGCTGCATCCGACGAACGCCATGGTCAGGGCGACGAATAGTACGACGGCCAATCGCTTCACTGCTGTCCTCGTTGGTGAGAGTCCGTGCGCATCTTGCCGCGAAGGCCCGCGTTTTTCAAATCTGATTCCACGACTGATCGACTGGTTCTCGTCGGGTTCTAAGGCGACGAGCCTGCCGGATGTTGCTTGAATTTCGCGACTTTGGATCATCTGTGACACCGGAGAATTGAATCGCACTTCATATTGAAGTATGTGTGCGAATGAAGGGACAAAACGGGGAAGGCGTTCATCAGGGTTCTAGGACCAATCAAATTGGTAGGAACGGAGGGTATTGTGGGTATCCCACGTCGAATTTTATTCAGCTCGACAATTTTTGTGCTGGCGCTGGCGCTGGCTGGCTGCGGTGGCTGCGACGATAATTCGGAGGGCGGTGGCGAGGACTGTCCGCCCGGAGAGACCTGGAACCCGATCCAGTCGCAGTGTGTGCGCTCGACCGGTGGCGAAGACGGCGGTCTGGATGCGGACGACGCGACGAGCGACGGCACATCCGAGGACGGCACGAGCAGCGATGCCGAGGACGGGAGCACCATCCCGGACGTCGGCGTCGACGAGCTGGCCTGCCTCGACGAATATACCGAGAACTTGCCCGACCCCGAGATGATCGCCAGCGAGGCGGGCGACTACAAGCTCGCGCTCCCCCCGGGCACCGCGCAGGAAGAGGTGACGGGTCTGTCCTCCAACGCTCACGTATTCTCGGACGCAGCCAACGGATACGCCGGCTTCGTCGTGTCGCTGAGCTCGCTGAGTGTGGGCAGCCAGGACGTCGATAGCCACCGGGACGCGGTCTTCTCGCGTATCAGCAACGTCTATGGCGACGCAGACTTTCTCTCGACGGGCCGCCGCACGCTGACCCACGACGGCTACACCGCGCTCGTTCGCACCAAGGTCAAGACCGGCTCGATCTCGACGGCTGATGCCGCCCGCGATTCGATTCTCGAAGAGCTGACCGGTGGGAGCGTCTCGCACGGGCTCAACCAATCGTTCTCGAATATCAGCGGCGAGGCGCTGGTCAACTTCGGCGTCATCGACCGTGGAAGCGGCGAGGCAATCGTGACCCTGACCGTCTCGGAGCGCAGCGCCTATGAGAATGATTCTGGCGCCACCGGGTATCTGGTCGACGACGTCACCGGCGCGATGTCGGTGGCAGAGTTCATCGGTCAACTCACGCCAGAGTGCGTCGCCTATGAATACGAGAACCAGGCGGCCGCTGACATCATCTTGTCGATCGACGTGTCGACCTCGATGTCCGACGAATACGAGGCTGTTCGCAACTACGCCGACACGTTCGTCCAGATCCTCGAGCAGAGTAATATCGACTGGCGGCTCGGCGTCACCAGCTCGGTCTGCGACGGCATCGACGAGGACCCCGAAATCTCGCCGGATGTCGCATCGCTGTATGGCTCCGAGTGCACACAGTGTGATGGCGGTACGGTCCGAAACGGCCAGTGCTGCATCGAGTTGCCCGGCTTCGGCGAGCAGTGCTTCCCGCTACCCGCGACCGACCTCAAGAATGGGCAGTTGTGTAACGGTGAGATGACCAACAACGCCGACGCGTTCAAGCAGTGTGTCGACGACTTGCTCGGCAGCAGCGGCGGCTCCGAGTTCACCGCGACCATCGGCGCGGCCGCCATCGACCGCGCGCTGCCGCGGACCAACAGCGACGCGAGCAAGCTGCGCCCGGGCGCCGCGACGATCGTGCTCAGCGTCACCGACGAATTCGACCAGTACGTCGAGAACAAGATGGGGTGGCCCGACGGAAACAACGATGGTGCACACGACCCGACGACCGAGGCCGGCTTCGACTGGGCCGCGGTCGAAGCAGTCATCCAGCCATTCGTCGACTACTATCTTAGCCCCGAGGCGGCAGCCACGCTGTTCGGTATCCACTGGATTCCCGGCCAGAGCTGCTCGTCCGCCACCGAAGCGGCCGCCGGCATCGATCGGATGACCAGCCTTACCGGTGGTTCTGCCGGTGACCTGTGCGGCTCGAATATCGGTGAAACCCTCGAGGAAATCGCCGAGGCGAGCGCCGGCCTGGCCAGTAGCATTCGCCTGCTGGGTGCGCCGGTTCCCCCGAGCATCCAGACGCGCGTCGGCCGTGTGGATGAAGGCCGCGTCGACCTCGTCGACCGCGCACGCGATAACGGCTGGGACTACGACGCCGTCACCAACGCGGTTGTCTTCAACGGCGACGCCGAACCCGAAGTCGGTGAGACCGTCGTCGCCGCGTATTATCGCTGGGATGACAGCATCATCAGTTGCGAGACCGACGGCGACTGCCCGGCTGCACAGAAGTACATCTGTGTCGACGGCCAGTGTCGCTGACCTCCACCCGATGACGAAAAAAGGCGCGGCCTGAATCAGGCCGCGCCTTTTTTCTTTCGGTATGGCCGAGCGCGTCAAGCGCCGTAATACGACTTCTCTTCGCCGATGAAGTACGCGGTCGCCGCCCGACCGATCGCGTACGTCGCGCTGGTCGCGATGCCTGCCGACAGGACCGAGCCGGCGACCGGGATGAATTGCGCGAAGGCGCGCACTGCTTCACGAATCGCATAGCCGACGCCGATATTCGCGCCCATCGCCACGGCGAACTCACCGGCGGTCTTCAGGTTGAGTTCTCGACCGCTCAAGTGGGCGATGGAGGCGACCATGACGACCTGGACGGATGTGATGGGGGCGATATCGGCGATCGGCATCGGCACCGTGGCGATGGTCCCGGCGATCCCCGCGGCTGCTCGGATCACGGACTCTGCGACCTCGCGTTTGGCGTCTCGCGCCCATGTCAGGTGAGCCAGCCGGACCTGAATCTCCATCGGGGCTTCGTCGATGAGCGTCTCGACGAAGACGGATTCCTCGTCGCGCATGACCACGGCGTACGACTCGTTGGGGATATTCGACTCGACCAGTTGGCGTCTTAGTTCACGCTCGGACTCGCCCGGCCGAAACACGCCCTCGTCCGGCTCGACGATCGCGGCCAACACCGTCGGCGTGGCCGCCCACGCACCCTGCGTCTGGCGAACCGCGGCCTCGAGCTTGTCGATCAGAAAATCCTGGCCGGGTTTCCAGGCGAAGATGATCACGTCAGCCTGCTCGCGAGCGAGCGCAGCCTTCGGCAGCTCCTCACCCTCGTCGATGCGCAGATCGAGCAGCCGTAGATCCCCGGATTTTCCCTCGTAGTCGTACCAGCGCCGCCGCCCCAGCTTCTCTTTGACGGTCAGGTCGCCCTCGACAGACTCGCCCAGGATGGTCTTGACGATGCCCGGTAGGGAGTTGTCGCTGCTCCCGAGCACCGCCAGCCGCGGCGCGCGCTGCTCGGCGAGCATGCGGCGCACGATATTGGCCTGGTCGAGAAGCTCCGCGCGCTTTTCCTCCGACATGCCGGACAAGATTTTGGTCGAAAGTGCCTTGTCGAGCAGCTTGTAGAGCGTTTTCGACTTGTTGATCATCGCGGCCATAGCTTGCCTGTCCTTTCGGGCTCATCTCATCTGGCGTACTGCGTTGATAACCTAATCACTGGCGACGTGCCAGTCGATGTGATTCGAGCCGGGTGATCGAAAAAAAACAAAAGCCCCCGGCCGGGAGGCCGGGGGCTCGGTGCTGCTCACGTCGACCGATCAACTCGGCGACGCGTCGGTGATTCTCACTGACACCAGAGGTTGACGCCCCAGCTATTGAGCGTGCCGTCGTCGCCGGCGCCGCCGTCTTCGACGGTCAAGGTCCATGTACCGTCACCGGTTTCACCGTCGAATGCGCTCAACGATTCATCAGGCGCGAAGTCGTCCGGGAAGTTTCCGATGACATCATCGCTAGAGCCGCCATCGTTGTTCCAGAGGATGACGTCGGTGCCGTTCGGGCTCGTAACCGTGATGGTTAGATCGCCCTGATACGTATGGGAGATGTCCACATCGACGGTGGTCGCTGCGATCGTCGTGCAACCCGAGACGCTCAGCGTATCGCTGACGCCGGCCGGGTCGTTGTCCGGAATGGCGACCGCGGGAGAGTTGGACGCGGTGGCCGTCGCCGGGTTGAGGGTGCAGCTCGTGCTGCATATGACGCTTCCACTCGGACCTGCGTCACAGTCCTCACCGGTTTCGACGATTCCGTTTCCACAAACGTCCACTTCATACAAGTCGAGCAGGTAGCTATTGCCATCGCCGCTGTTCTCGTAGCCCGTCACGGTGATGTAGGAATCACCGGACGGGAAGGTGATCGTGTCGCCGGCGTTGCCGAGCGGGTTGCCCGAGCTATCGACGACTTCGACGGTGATACCGGCGTGTGTGTTCGGTAGATCCAATCCCACGTCACTCAATTGGACCGCGATGTCGGTCTCGGACGATAGGCTCACGACGTAGACATCGGAATCACTCGCCGACGTGATGGCACCTGCCGCGGTTCCGGCGAACGACACCGGCAGAGTTGTAGCGTTTGCCTGGGTGTCGTTGGAGCCCGGATCGAGCACGTCGAAGGGATTGCTGACGGCTTCGAGCTCTAGCTCATAGGGATTGGCCCGGTCGGTGGAACTGCACCAGCCGTTGATCTCGATGAAATAATCACCCGATTCGAGCACTGCGCCGCCTGAGCCAGTTCCTTCTCGGTAGTCGATCAGGTTTTCGTTCGCATCGAGTAGCGAGACGGTTCCGCAGAAGCTCGACTCGAGCAGCTCGTACCGAACGATCGTCGGCTGGCCGATATTGAACGTGAAGTAATCGGGATCGGTATCGGCGATGGTCTCAGAAGTCCCGGCAATCGTGTTGGTGAAGTCGGGGATCGTGGTCGCATTCGCAGCAACATCGTTGGGCTCCTGCTCGAGCAGGGGCGGCTCGACGAAGCTCAGGTCCACCGTGTATTCGGTGACGCCGGGATCTGCCGCTTCGACGCGGACGAGGTACATCCCTGCAGGCGCGTTGAGCGGATCGATGGTCAGCGGGTCACCGGTCGTCAGGTTTTCGATCACGCTATTGTCCGTCTCGTAGATCGACCCGTCGAGCCCATTGCCGCCGTTGGCGGTGATCGTTCCGCTGAACCGAACATCTTCGGTGGTCGTGAGAAGGTGGTACTCGGAACGGTTCTCGTCGAGCGAGGAGGTCACGGTGGCGTTGATGTTGTCACCGACACCGACACTTCCCAGATCGTTGGGCGTCGACGAGGTGATCGTGACCACTTCATTGGTCAGATCATTGGTTGCTTCGACCTCGGCGACGAACGTGCCGCCGCTCTCGGTGTACCAGTAGTTGTAGTCGGAGCCCGAATCGTCGATGTCGTCGACGAACGTGTCGGATAGGAGCTCGTTTCCGTTGCTGTCGAGCAGCGTCAGGTCGATCTCTTCGTCTTCGTCGTTGTTGTGGAAGATCTCGATGACCTGGCCGGCGCCGACACTGAACGTATACGTCTTGACGTCGCCATCCGCGAACGAGGCAGCCGGAGCGTCGACCGAATCATCACTCGCGATCGAACCGAGCGGCTCGAAGTTCGGGTTAGCCTCGCCGCTGAGGCCGAAGTCGAGTTGGGGGCCGACGGCGGTCTTCCAGTCGAAGACCAGCAGCAGAGTCCCAGAGTTGGGGACGATCAGGGAGAACGCGTCTCCCTCGGAGATGTCGCGCGAGCTACGGAAGTCGGTCGTGCCGCCCCAGACCTGGAGGACACCTTCGGCGTCTTCGCCGCTGGTGTCGACGGTGACATCGATGAGGTCGCCGGCCGAGAAGCCGGTGATCTCGATCAGGTTGTCGCTGAGGTCCCCATAGGAGCCGGTGACGTCGTTAGCCGTCAGGTCGACGGTGGTAGCCGTCGGCGCGTCGATCTCTTCGAGCGTCGCCACGTACTCCCAGTCAGCCGAGCCGGCCGGGCCGATGTCTCCATCGGACTGGAGCACGGACTCCGGAAGGATCGTGAGCGTGTAGTCGCCATCACGCGGGATGACGATCTTGCGGGCGGGCGCCATGCCGTATCCGCTATAGCGCACGTAGCCATTGGGGCCTTCGATCTTGAAGGCCGGAGCCGGCAGTCCGAGGGACTGGACGGCCACGTTGAACCACTGTCCTGCGGTCGCGGTGAACTGGAAGACATCGGCGTCCTGGTCGAGGTTTCCGTCGCCATCGATGTCGCTGGGTTCTCCGATGGTACCGGTGAACACGGCGGTGTCACCGATGGGCTCGACGGTCACTTCGTTAGCGGTGCCGCCGAGCGACGGGTCGTCGTTCTCGGCGCTCGTGGTGTCTGCTTCGTCGGCCAGCGCTTCAGCCGGCCCGACGCAGACTCCGTTGAGGAGCACGTCGCCGGTCTGGCACGCATCAGGCAGGCAAAGGCCGGATTCGTCGTCGAAGGTTGTTCCGGTGTCGCAGACGTCTGCGGTCGGCACGCACGTGCCGGAATCGGTGTCGAATGCGGTCGTGTCGCTGCAGTAGGTATCGGTTGCAACGCAATCTCCCGAATTCGGGTCGATGATCTCGCCGTCGCCACAGGCGTCGGCCGAGATCACGCATCGACCGTCCGCATTGGCGGTCGTCTTGTCGCCGCAGATCTGGTCGACCGCCGGCTCACATATTCCATCGGCACTCGCGACCGTGTCCTCGCCACACACAACTTCGGTGTTGGCGACGCACTTGTCGGTTCCCTGGTCGTAGGTCGTTCCGTCGGCGCAGAAGTCGGGCGTGGGTTCACACGTTCCGGTTTCCTCGTCGAGCATCGCGTCGGTGCCGCAACCGGATTCGTCGATCACGCATTGCTGGTCGACGAGCTTCGTACCGTCCGCACATGCATCTTCGGCCGCGATTTCCGGCAGGCATTCTCCGTCTTCTTCGAATGTTCCGGCGCCGCACTCGGTACCACCACAGCCAGATAGCGCGATCGCGCTCATGGCTAGCAGTCCCACCAGTACGGAGAAGTGTGTTCTATTCAGCATAAAGCTTCCTCGTTTTAAGTATAGAATGGTCATCTTATGGATATACGTTTTCGGTGTCGGTTCTACCCGCCGCGTTCAGCCAAAGAAAAAAGAAGGCAAAACGTCGTTATCACACCGGATTTACGCGTACTGTAGTTGGACTACCAATACTGGAACTGCAAGGTCAAGGATGCGAGTAGGCGCATCAGCCTCATAGTTGAAATAATCGGAGTTTCAGTCTTCGAATACGGTCGCCGACCAGGGGATACGACTCTTGAGCTCATTGGCGCGACTTCGGGCCAGAGGCACGCTGATCTCGTCATCGTCGGACAGGATGAGTCGGTAGGTCCCGGCGCCCCAGGGAGCGATGGACTCGATGGCATCGAGGCGCACGATGTAGCTTCGATGGCACCGAAAGAACTCGCCGGGCGAGAGGTTTTGCTCGAGGAATTTGAGGCTGAACTCGGTGATGAATCGATCGTTGCGGGTGGCCGCCGCGACGACCCCGTCTTCGGCCTCGAAGAACAGCACATCTTCGATGGGCACGACGCGATAGACGCCGCGATCCTCGACCGAGATTCGCTCCAGCGGGCGGTTGGAGCTCTCGGACGACTCCCCGCCGACGCCTTCGGTGGATTTGAGCCGTGCCCGTGCCTTGTCGACGGCCTTTCGAAGCCGCTCCAGGCGCACGGGCTTGAGCAGGTAGTCGACCGCGTCGACGTCGAATGCATCAACCGCGTACTCGTCGTAGGCGGTGACGAACGCGATCATCGGGCGTGCGTCCTCGGGCATCTCGGAGAGGGACTCGGCCAGGCGCATCCCACCGACGCCGGGCATGTCGATATCCAGAAAGACCAGATCGACGTTGGCCGTCTTGTCGAGTTGCTCGCGGGCCTCGGTGGCGTCGGAGGCCTGTCCGACGACCTCGACGTCTCCGATCTGGTCGAGCATCCAGGTCAATTCTTCGCGTGCGGGCTTTTCATCGTCCACGACGAGTGTTCTCACGAGACCACCTTCTTGAGTTGTTCGCGTGCCTGTTCGCGCAGCGTGTGCGGGTGCGGGGACGACATCGAGATCGGAATCTCGAACTCCACACAGGCACCGCCGCCTTCACGTTCTCTGAGCGTTAATTTTGTATCTTCGTGGTAGAAGCGCTCGAGGCGCTCCTGGACATTGGTCAACCCGACGCCGCCGTCTTCGGTGCGGCTTCGCGTGCCCGAGCCCTCCGCCGATTCCTCGGGGCCGGGCCCGTCGTCCAAGATGCGAATGCGCAACTTGTCCTCGACCTTCTCCACGTCCACGCAGACATCCACCTCGCCGGCCCGCGAGCCGTGACGGATCGCGTTCTCGACCAGGGGCTGCAGGATAAGCGGCGGCACGATGACCTGATGGGCGAGGTCGTCGGGCGGCGGCTCGATCCGGAATGAAAGCCCGTCGCCGAAGCGGGCGCGCTCGAGCTCGACATACCGCTCGATCTGCTCGAACTCCTCGGCGAGCGTCGTCCGGTCGGACTCGTGGGAGAGGGTGTAGCGGAGGAATTCGGCCAAATCCAGCGTCAGCTCGCGGGCTTTGGCCGGCTGCGTTCGGATGAGGTAGCCGAGCGTGTTGAGCAGGTTGAATAGAAAGTGTGGTCGCACCTGGTACTGCAGCGCTTCCAGGCGCGCCGAGCGCACCAGGTCGCGCGAGGTCTGCGCCTCCTTGCGCGCCAACTCCAGCTCCCGCACGAGGTTCAGCAGCCCCATGAACATCGTGACCCCGATGACGTTGGCGGCGATCTTGGCAGCATGCAGCTCGAGGTTGCTGGCGACCTGGACGGCCTGCTGGAAGTCGACCGCCGCCATGATCCCGCCGATACCCACGTGGTGGATCGCCTGGATGATCACGGCACCGACGACCACCGACAGCACACTCGTGCCCAGCCGCTTGCTCCAGAGGCCGGCGAGCAAGCCGTTGATCAGGCTGGCGGCGAACGCGTAGACGGCGATATTGGCCGGAAGGTCGAATGCATCGACCACGCCAGCTGCGGCGCCCACGATCAGTCCGACCCACGCCCCGCCGAGGTAGCCGGCGACGATCACGCCGACCATGCGCACGTTGAAGCGCATGCCGCCCACTTCGAAACCCAGGAAGACCCCCCAGATCGCGAGCCCGCTGAGCACCGCCACGAGGAAGGCGCGACGGCGCACAGAGGCGCGTTCCCCGGTTTCGCCCAGCCAGACTTCCGCCGGGCGCAGCAGGAGCAGCACCAGCGCAGTGGCCAGCAAGACCGAGACCTTCTCGAGAAGGTTGATGATGAGTTCGACGAATTCCACAGCGTCTCCGCAGGTCGAAGATGCGCATGCAGCCTAACCGAGACCCGGTCACGTGGCTACACCTCGGTCGGGATCGCGCTCGATGACTCAACGTCAGCAGGGGCGGTCAACATTCGGCTTTTCACCGATCGGTTCGTCCGCTATGCCCGACGGGTGGGATCGGGCGCACCGATTTGCAACTTTTCACGCAGGCCCGACATCCAACTCACTCATGGCTGCACGACCTCCTGCAAAGACCGACGATGCTCCACAGGAAGCCCCCTCGAACGAGAGGGCAATCCTGACGCTGCTGGCCTCTGTAGTGTTTATGGCGGTCGTCAACGGCACGATGGTCAATGTCGCACTGCCGTACGTCGGCGACGACTTCGGAGTCTCCGAGGGCATCTACGGCTGGATCGTCACCGGTTATTCGCTGAGCTTCGGCATCTTCAACGCGATCGACGGGCGCCTGGCCGATATCGTCGGCATCCGGCGGCTGTATTTATCGGGGATTGCCGTGCTCGGGGTGTCGGCTGTCGCGCTGGCGTTCAGCCCGACGATCGAGTTCGCGATCGGCCTGCGGATCTTCCAGGGCGCCGGAAGTGCAGCGCTGCCCGTCATGGGCGCGACGATCATCTCGCAGCTCATCCCGCCCGCCAAGCGCGGGGCGGCGATGGGCGTGATCCTGAGCGTCGTCGGGTTTGCGGCCAGCCTGGGGCCTTTTCTGGGCGGGTTGATCCTGCAATTCGCCGACTGGCGCTGGGTCTTCGCGGTCGTCGGGCTCGTCACCCTCGCCATCCCGTTCGGTATCAAGCTGCTGCCCGCGGAGCTCGATGACGTCGAGGGCGGGACATTCGACCTCGTCGGCTCGGTGCTGCTCGGCGCCGGCGTCGCCCTCATGATGTACGGCTTCAGCGTCGTTCAGGGGGCCGGGCTCGGATGGACCGTCGGGTTGACGGTCGGCGGCGGGGTGCTCTTGCTCGTGTTATTCGCGGTCTGGATCAACTACAAGGACAAGCCGTTCGCCCAGCCGGATCTGTTTACCAACCTGCGCTACATGGCGACGTGCCTGCAGGCATTCGCCGCCAACGGCACGCGCTTCGGCACCATCGTGCTGATCCCGATCTTCTTGAAGGAGGTCAACCAGCTCAAGCCCATCTGGGTGGGCATCGTGCTGTTTCCCGGCGCGTTGGCCATCGGGCTGCTGTCGCGCCGCGCTGGCGCCTGGGCCGACAAGCGCGGCCCGCGAGAGCCGGTCGCGATCGGCACCGCGGTCCTGCTGGTTGGCAACCTGATCACGGCGTTTTACGCCGGCGGTAGCCCCTACGGCGTCGCGTTCGGGATGGGGCTGACCGGGCTGGGTTTTGCCTTCGTGCAGACGCCGCTGCTGTCGACCGCCTCGCAGGTGCTCCCCCAGAGCGAGACCTCGGGCGGACTCGGCATCTTTATGATGATCCTATTTATCGGCGGTGCGTTCGGGGTGGCGCTGGCGGTCACGATCACGGATATGCAACCGGAGGTGGCGTCGAGCTGGATCGGCATCGCGTCCCCGGCGCCGAGGTTTCAAAACGCCGCGATCAGCCTGAGCGTACTCGGCGCTATCGGGCTCGCCCTGGTCGGTGTATTGCCCAACCGGGCCCTCGCCGAAGACGCCGAATAGCGCCGGCGGAATAACTGTCGCGGCGAGCAGTTTACTTACACGCACGTCGGGCGATGTCGCGCTTCATTGCTTGATATCACCCGCGTTGGTACCTACAGTTTGAAGAGTGACGTGGTCTTCGGACCACGGAGTTTGATCGTCTGCAGTGTTCGTGAGAGATGGGCATGTAAGGAACCCCGTACGCATATATAAGGGGACGGTCTCTGACGGGAATCGGTCATGCCTCTTGCGTTCCAAGAGCGAAGGTCAACGCCCGTTACTTACTGTCCACCACCTGGTAAAACCAGGGTTTCACAACCCCGTTTCGATATACGGCACAGGTGGATGATCAGCTCGAAAAGGCAGCCTCACGGCTGCCTTTTCGGTTTTCTTGGGTCCGACGCAGCAACCCCGGACCCTTTGGCGAGCGGCAAAGCAGCGAAGCAGCGAAGCAGCAAAGCAGCAAAGCAGCGAGAAGTACGTGTTGCCGCTGACCGCTGAACCGCTGCCCGCTGCTTAGCTGCCAGCTAATCGCTGCTGGCTCACGGTTTTGCGCATGCCGAAATCGTATCCGTCGTGCCATTCTGCAGCGTGACCGTGATGTCCTGGGCGCACGCGGTCAGCTCGTTGCCGCTGATGCCACCGCTGCAATCGCTAGCATCGTCGCAGATGTGGGTGCACAGGAGGTCCTCGTCGGCGCAGACGTTGCCCGTGCCGCTCGGATCGGGCACGCAGACCTGACCGGAGCTGCACTGCGAGTCCGACGTGCACGCCGTCGAGGTATACTGCGTATTGGTCAGGCACATGCCCGAGGCGCAATCCTGGTTGGTGGAGCACGCCGCACCCAGGTCGCCGCCGCCGGTGACTTCCTTGCGACAGACCTGGTCGATCTCGTTGGCGGCCGCATCCTCGCTAATGGTGCAGAGGTGGGTGTCGCCGCCGGTGTTCAGCGCCGAGCAATCGTCGTTGTCGGAGCACCCGCGAAGGCAAATTCGAGCCGAGTTTTCCCCGAAGATCCCGGTGCAAACCTGCTCGGCTGCGCATTGCCCGTCGTTGACGCACGCGACCGAACACTCGGCGGAGACTGAGGACAGGCACAGGCCGGTTCGGCAGTCGGTGCCCGTCGAGCACGTGCTTCCCAGCGGATCACCACCGGTCACGGGGAAACGGCAGTACGCTTCCTGCGTGTTAGTGGACTGGTCGATGCGCAGCTCGCTGCAGAGCCGGGTGCCATCGTCGCAGGCGCCGTCATCGTCGCACTGCTCTTCGCCGAGCGTCTCGCACAGGTCGAATGTGCCGGAGAGGCCGGACTTCGAGATGCCATTTTCCTCGCAGAGTTGATCCTGGCCGCACTGGTTGTTGCTGGTGCACGGCGCGGCGCAGTTGCCGTTGAGGCAGACGCGACTCGCGCATTCCGAGTCATCATTACACGCCACGCCGGTGCCGGTGCCGCCCGCGCTGGGGATACAAGCGGTGACCAGGGCGTTGCCGCTGGAGTTCTCGATGACCGCGCAGGACAGCCCCGTCGCGCAATCGGATTGCGACGTGCAGGAAGGTGGGTCTTTGGGCGCGCAGATGGTCGCGCTGGACTGCGCGCCGCTGCTGTCTTCGACCGACGTGGTCACGCACTCGTAGCCGGCCGACGGGCAGTCCGAGTCGTCGGAGCAAGGGTTGCTGCAGACCTGGCCGAAGCGGCCGTCGTAGCAGAGATTGGCGAGGCAGTTCGTGTCTTCGGTACAGCGGTCGCCGAGCTGGCCGCCGCCGGTATTCGGATCCTTGCAGCTCGACTCGATGCCGCTGTTCGTGCGGTCGATGTAGCAAACCTCGCCGACGCGGCACTCGGCGTCGCTGGCGCAGTCGCGCGGGGGCACGCAGATCTCGGCGTTGTCGGTCCCGCCCGTGAGCGTGACCTCGGTGATCTCGCACGCGTAGTCAGACGCCGCGCTGCAGTCGCCTTCCGAGGCGCAGGGGCCGGCGCACTTGGCGTTCATACACAGGTTCTGGGCACACTCGTCGTCCGCTGCGCAGTCCGCACCGGTCTCGCCGCCGCCCTGGTTGGGGGCGCCGCAGGTGAACTCGATTTGAGTGGCGGTCTTCTCGGCGACGCATCGGTCGGAGCCGGAGCAGTCGCTATCCGAGCTGCACTCGTTGGCGGCCTTGGGGCGGCAGATATTCTGCTCTTCGGTGCCTCCGGCGCCAAGGTCGATCTCGGTGGGCTCGCACTTGAAGCCATCTCCATCGTTGCAGTCGATCGTACGCTCACATGGCGCGGAGCACTGGTCTTCGACGCAGAGGTTCGAGGCGCAATCGGCGTCGGCCGTGCAGCTGTCGCCGAGTTGACCTCCACCGATCGGGGCGCCGCAGGTCAGATCGGTGCTCGACCCGCTGCGATCGACCGTACAGATCTGCGGATCGGTGCAGTCTTCGTCCGAAGCGCAGGGGCGGTCGGTCTCGATGCAGACGTCGACGTCGGCTGTTCCACCGTCGTCGAGCGGCACTGATTGTGTTTCGCAGGCGTATCCGCTGGGGCAGTCACCGTCGGACGCGCAGGTATCGGCGCACGCGCCGTTCAGGCAGACGCCCGACGCGCAGTCCGCGCCCGTCGTACAGCTATCGCCGGTCTCGCCGCCGCCCGGATCCTGGCAGGAGAGCTCGCCGGTCGCCGTGTCGAGCTGACAGACCTGCGGGTCGGGGCAATCGGCGTTGGAGCTGCAGGAGTCGCCGTCGGTATCGCCACCCGCATCGTCGGTGATGGTGTCACTTCCACCATCGGTGCCCCCGGCGTCGCCGCCCGAGCCGGTGCCTGCGGGGTCATCGGTCGAACACGCGGAGAGTGCGAGCGCCAACACAAAGAGCGAGAGCAGATACGTGGCTGTCTTTTTCATCACAGAGTCCAGGCAAAACGGCCGCAATCGCGGCGTATATTTTGTCAATCAACATACAACATGGTAACGCGCCGCGTTATAGATTCAAATTTGGTTAAATTGCAAGCGGTTAGCGGGGAGAGGTTGAGCGGTTAGCGGTTAGCGGTTAGCGGGGAGAGGTTGAGCGGTTAGCGGTTAGCGGTAGAGGGGTTGAGGGGTTGAGGGGTTGAGCCCACTTGATCCGGATGAGGCGTCGGAATGGCGAAAATGACCGGTGCGCGGGCCTCTGTGCCCGCCTCGCGGCCTCCGTGCCGCGACTTGCGTGCGAACACGTTCGGGACCGGCAGAGCGGTCCCGGCGGCGACAGAGCGCCGCGCACCGAGCATCAACGCCGCCTCAGGCGGTATCGAAAACAGTGTGCCGCGCCTGATCCGGATTGAGTGGGTTGAGGGGTTGAGGGGGTGAGCGGTTACGTTCACGCAATTCCCGACGCATATGCAACCGCTTAACCTCTAGCGCAGCGCCGCAGGCGCAAGCGAAACCGCTTAACCGCTGGCGCGGCCTTGTGCCGCGCCTCTAGCGCAGCGCCGCAGGCGCAAGCGAAACCGCTTAACCACGCCGCAATGAGACGAGCCCCCGGAGTTGACTCCGGGGGCTCGTCTCATTGTGGCGCAAAAAGCTTACTTGAGCGCGTCGGCGAGCACGTCGGCCTTGTCGGTCTGCTCCCAGCGGAACTGGGGGCGGCCGAAGTGGCCGTACGCCGCGCTGTCGCGGTAGATGGGCTGCAGCAGCTCGAGGTGCTCGATGATGCCGGCGGGCTTGAGCGGGAAGAACTCCCGGACGGCCTCGGCGATCTTCTCTTCGGCCACCGTGGCCGTATCGAAGGTGTTGACCATGACGCTGACCGGCTCGGCGACGCCGATGGCGTACGCGAGCTGGACTTCGGCGCGGCGGGCGAGCCCGGCGGCCACGATGTTCTTGGCGATGTAGCGCGTCATGTAGGCAGCCGAGCGGTCGACCTTGCTCGGGTCTTTTCCGCTAAAGGCGCCTCCACCATGGCGGCCCATGCCGCCGTAGGTGTCGACGATGATCTTGCGGCCGGTCAGGCCGGCGTCAGCGCGCGGTCCACCTTTGACGAATTTGCCCGTCGGGTTGATGTGGTACTTGGTGTCGGCGTGGAGCAGGTCTTCGGGGATCACGCGACCGATGACGCCGTGCACCACCTCTTCGAGATCGTCTCGCGATACCGATTCGAGGTGCTGCGTCGACACGACAACCGCGTCGACGGCGACCGGGCGATCGTCCTCGTAGCGGACCGTGACCTGGCTCTTGCTGTCCGGGCCCAGGAAGTCGACGGCGTTGCCGTCGTCCTTGCGGACCGCTGCGAGCTCCTGGACGAGCTGGTGCGAGTAGGTGATGGGCATCGGCATCAACTCGTCGGTCTCGTCGCAGGCGTAGCCAAACATCATGCCCTGATCGCCGGCTCCCTGCTCTCCGTCCTCGCGGTCGACGCCCTGGTTGATGTCTCCGCTCTGCTCGTCGATGGCGACCATGACCGAGCATGCCCGATGGTCGAAGCCCCAGTCCGGGTTGTCGTAGCCGATGTCGCGGATCGTCTCACGGACGATCTTGGGCATGTCGACGTACGCTGAGGTCGTAATCTCACCGAAGATGATGGCGAGTCCGGTGTTCACCGCCGTCTCGCACGCCACGCGCGCTTTCTTGTCCTTTCCCAGGATCGCGTCGAGGACGCCGTCCGAGATCTGGTCGGCGACCTTGTCCGGGTGTCCTTCAGAGACGGATTCCGAGGTGAATAGATAATCTTGTATCGGCATAACTAGGGCTCCAGAGTTCGAAATCGAATCAGGGCTCGAGGGGGCCGGGCGTGCCGCCACAGCGTCGCCTCGAGCTGAAACGTCAGTAAATCATAGCAAGTTGGTATACATTAAAGCCGCGCAAGGCAAGGCAAACGCCGGCAATTTTGGATCACACAGCCTCTCCGAGGAGCGTGTGGCTGGTGCAGTCGACAATCTCGACGTCGACCAGGTCGCCCGCCGAGACGTCGCGTCCTTCGGGGCGTGGGAACACGCACATCTTGAAGTCGTCGGTGCGGCCGCACAGGTCGTTTTCGTCGCGCTTGCTGGTGCCTTCGACCAGCACGCGGAACGTCTGACCGACCCGCGATTGGAAGACCTCCGCGCTGATCTCCTCCTGCTGCTCGATCAGGCGTGTCAGCCGCTCGCCCTTGAGCTCTTCGGAGATGTCGTCGGGCTTGTGGCGCGCTGCGTGCGTATTGCTGCGCTCCGAGTACTTGAACATGTACGCGAAGTGAAATCGGATCTCGCGCATCATCTCCATGGTCTGCTCGAAGTCCTCATCGGTCTCGCCCGGAAAGCCCACGATGATATCGGTGGACAGCGCGATGTCCGGGATCGCCTCGCGGATATCGGTGACGAGCTCTCGGAAGTCGCCGACCGTATACTGCCGGCGCATCTCGTCGAGCATCTTGTCCGAGCCCGATTGCAGCGGCATGTGCAGGTAGTTCGAGATCTTGTCGTGGCGCGCGATCGTCTCGATGAGCTTCGGCGTAAAGTCGATCGGGTACGGCGAGGTAAAGCGAATGCGCTCGAGGCCCTCGATGTCGACGACCTGCTCGAGCAGATCGGCAAAGTCGAGGTCTTCGTATTGATACGAGTTGACGGTCTGGCCGAGCAATGTGACCTCTTTGAAGCCGCGCTCGGCCATGTCGCGCGCCTGCCGCAGAATCTCGGTGGGCGGCACGCCGCGCTCGCGGCCGCGAGTAAACGGCACGATACAAAACGAGCAGAACTTATCGCATCCGCGCTGGACGGTGATCCAGCCCCCCACGCCCTTCTGGCGGCGAGGCGTCAGACCTTCGTAGACCTCACCCTTGTCGAGCTTGACGTCGATGACCGGATCCTGCGCCTCACCCATCGCGTCGGCGAGCATCTGCGGGAGCCGTCGATAGGCGTCCGGCCCGGCGACGATGTCGACGTAGGGCGCCTGGTCGGTGATCTTCTCGCGCAGGTGCTCGGCCATGCAGCCGGTCACGCCCAGGATCAGGTCCGGGTTGTCGTGCTTGAAGCGCAGCAGGTGCGACAATCGCCCGAATACGCGATCCTCGGCCTTCTCGCGCACGGCGCACGTATTGATCAGAATGACGTCGGCGTCCTCGAGCTCTTCGGCCGCCGTGTACCCGTGATCCAGCAGGATGCCGCCCATGAGCTCGCTGTCGGCGAGGTTCATCTGACAACCGTACGTCTTGATGAAGACCCGCTTTCCTTCGCCGCTGATCTCGCGCGGCATGCTGTTGATCTCACCGTTGTGAGCGTTTGGGTCTCGATTGGAAACGTCCATGGTCTTTCGTTCCGATAAGGTGCTGAAAATACACGCGATCCGCGAGCCCCTTCGGCAGGGCCCCGAGGGATCGCGCTAAACTAGAAATTCCCCCCTCGTGTGTCAATCCGGAC
>JBNJFZ010000022.1:39476-48021 GCA_051747295.1 Myxococcota bacterium | reverse complement strand
CGCTGCTTAGCCGCACCTCAACTCGCCAGCTTCTCGACTGCTTTGACGATGAAGGAGAGCTGCTCGGGGAAGAGTCGCTTGAGGTAGTAGAACGCCCACGCCTCGGCCGTGACGGGCACCACGCCGCGCTTGGTCTCGAGCGCGTCCAGGATGGCGCTGGCTACCAACTCGGGGTTGGCTCCTTTAGCGTCGAGCATCTTCTGGACTTTGGTCTGGACGCGCTCGTCGGCCATGCGGCCGACGTAGCGCATGCTTCGCGCGATATTTGTGCTGATAAAGCCCGGGCAGATGGCCGAGACGGCGATATCCGAAGGCTCGAGCTCCTGCTTGAGCGCCTCCGACAGGCCCACGACCGCGAATTTCGTGGTCGAGTAGGCGCCGAGTTGGGCGGATGCCATCAACCCGGCGACGGACGCGATGTTGATGATGTGGCTGCCCGGCTGCATCTCGGGGGCGAAGAAGTGCACGCCGTGGACGACTCCGCGCAGGTTGACGTCGATGACCCAATTCCAGTCCTCGAGCGAGGTGTCCAGAATGCCGCCGCCCACGCCGACCCCGGCATTGTTGACGAGCAGGTCGAGCGAGCCGGTGGCGTGGACCTCGTCGGCCAACGCCTCCATGGCCTCGGCGTCAGCGACGTCGACCCGGTGCGACTCCACGCGCATACCCGCCGCCTCGAAGTCGGCGTGGGTTTGCTCGAGCCCCTCGGCGTCGATGTCGGTGATGATAAGGTCGGCTCCGCGCTTGCCGAACGCCTCGGCGGTTGCGTATCCGATGCCGCTGGCAGCTCCGGTGATCAGCGCGCATTTGTGGCGAAGATTCATGTGGCTTCCTCGAGCGTCGTATGAGTGGTGGACCTCACGTCGTAGAGGCCGTAGTCGTCTGCGCGTATGGCTATCATCGAGATGTCGCGACGTCGATATCTGTTGCATGTTCGTAATCGTTGCGTGACGAGTTCTTTCCGAATGGCGCTCGCAGAGTTACAGTGCGAGCAGTCGACTTCACCACCGCAGACCAAGCGATGAATGGACTCTGAATCTGGAGAGGAGACACAACCGCAGAATGTCGAAGCGCCGGCGACTGCAGGCCAGTTCTTCCACGAGGTTCACGTCATTCGAGGTGCCATCCTGGTCCTCGCTATCGGCGTCGGGCTAGCGGTGCTCAAGTACGCCAGCGTCGTCCTGATCCCGGTCACGTTGGCGATCTTCCTCGCGTACGTCCTCAATCCGTTCGTAAAGTGGTTGATGAAGGCGCGCCTTCCGGGCACCGAGTACACGATGCCCCGGGGGTTCGCGTCGTTTCTCGTGGTGGTTGTGGCCTTCGCGTTGACGGTTTCGCTGGGCATAGTGATCGGCGACCAATTCAAGGACTTCGCCGCCGAACTCGTGCGCTACGAGGATCAGATCGCCGAGAATGTCAGCAACCTGCAGGAGAGTGTGCAAAACCTGCAGTCCCGCTTCGAGGAGTACCTCCAGCCGATTCGTGGGGAAGGGCAAGTCGTCGAGGACAGCGAGGCATCCCCCCTGATCGGTGAGGGCGCGACCCCGGAGCCGGAATCCTCTTCGAACAACGGGGCGGGGAAGTCGAGCTTCTTCGAGCAGACCTCCGAGATCTGGGTGCGCGTCTCCGGGTTCGTCGCCGGCGGAATCACCGGACTCCTGGGCTTTCTGGCCCAGGTGCTCACGGTGATCTTCGTGCTCTATTTCGCCCTCCTCGAGGCGCCGAATATACGCGCGAAGGTCATCCATATCATGGGTACGACTCCCGAGCGCCGGCGGCTGACCATCGAGGTCCTCGAGAACGTCAACCGAGACGTGCAGCGCTACCTCTTCAATCGCTTTGCGACCAACTCCGTACTCGGAGGCATGGCCATGCTGGCGTATTACGTCTACGGCATGAAATACGTGCTCTTATTGGGCGTTTTGGCCGGTCTCTTCAACTTTGTCCCCTATGTCGGTCCGGCGGTGGGCTCCATTTTTCCGGCACTCATCGCCTATATTCAGTTCGGCACCATCGAGTCGGTATTCTGGGTGCTGGTCATCTACGGCACGCTCACGGGCATTGAAGGCAACTTCGTGACACCGCTGGTCCTCGGCCGTCACCTGCGGCTCAACAGCCTCGCGGTGATGCTGGGCCTTGTCTTCTGGGGCTGGTTATGGGGCGCTATCGGCATGTTCCTGGCGATTCCCATTCTGGCGGGCGTCAAGGCCGTGTCCGAGCACGTCGAGGACATGCAGCCGATCGGTGAATTACTGCGTGGATAGCTATACTTTTTGAGGACGCATATGTTGTCAGGCAACTCGAGACTCGCCGTCCTTGCGCTTGCGATCGGTCTTTGCTGGTCGTCGAGCGCTGCGGCGAGCCCATTCGAACTCTATGGGGCCGGGGCGCGGGGGACCGCGATGGCCGGGGCGCAGGTCGCCTCGGGTGAAGGGCCCGGGACCGTCTTCTACAATGTGGGCGCGCTCACCGGCAGCCCGCTCGGTATTCACGGCTCGTTGCTCGCGGGCATCGACCAGAGCGAAATTCTGTTGATGCCGCGGCCTCCCGGCTACGACGTACCTGATCTGGGCGGTAGCAACCCTGCGGTGCCTTCTTCGGCGACGGGGACTGCCACCGACACTGGTGCGCAAGACCCGTTCTACGCGCTCTCGCTGGGCGCGGTGACATCGTTGAGCGTGGACGGATTGCGCGTCGGTGTGGTGATGCTCGTCCCGCTCGATGGGTTCTTCCACCTGCAGACGCACTTCCCGGACGAGCGCGAGCGTCTGTTCTCCAACCAACTCCACCAGACGCTCGTCGGTGAACGCGTGCGCTCGTTCGACCTGCAGTTGGGCGTGGCTTACGAGTTGTTGCCTTGGTTGTCGGTCGGCGCCGGCGGCATGTTCATGGTCGGTGCGGAGCCGGGGACAAACGCCTTTATCGAGGACCTCGGCGACCAAAACGACGTCGATATCAATGCCGACGTGGAGACCAAGAGCGACTGGGGATTGACCCTCGGAGCCAAGTTCGACTTGCCCGCAAACTTCACGGCTGGCCTGAGCTACCGCAGCTCGAGCTCGTTTCGGATCGTCGGACAAAATCGCATCCGGCTGGGCACAGAAGGCGAGGACGACGAGCAATTTGCGACGCAGGAGCTGGACTGGACGCCCGTGTACACGCCGGAAGCGGGCTCGGTCGGACTCTCGTGGGCCAACGAGGACGTGACCGTCGAAGCGGCCGGGCGGTACACCCGCTGGTCGAAATACGTCGACACCCACACCAACGAGACCGACTTCAGCGACACGCTCTCACCGCGACTCGGTGCGGAGTGGCAGTACGACGATGATCTGCGGGTTCGCGCCGGGCTCGCCTGGGAACCCTCCCCGATCCCCGAGCAAACCGGGCGCACGAATTACGTCGATAACGAGCGCCTCCTCGGCTCGCTGGGCGCCGGCCACATGGTCGATGCGCTGGGCGAGTCATTCGAGGTCAACTGGTCCATCCAGGTTCAGGCGCTCATCCCGAGGCAGCACCGCAAAGAGCAACTCGCCGAGTATCCCGATTGCGCCGAGGGCGTGACCTCGATCTGTGATGAGGTTCCCGACAACACCTCCGACCCGCGCACGGGCCAGCCCTACGATGGAGCTCAGGGGCTGCAGACCGGCAACCCCGGCTTCCCTGGGTACTCGTCCGGCGGATGGATGGGCGCACTCCGCATCGAAATCGCATGGCTTGACGATGATGCAGAAGGAGCCGAGTAATGGGTGCAATCAAAGCACAGCGAATGATGCTCGTATGGCTGGTCGCCAGCCTCTTGTCTTGCAGCGCTATTGGATGCGCCCCAGAGCGCGGCGAGGGTGACTTCGAGCCGCAGACCTTCGAGGCCGACGCTGGGACGGATACCGGTAGCGACGGCGGCCTCGGGCTCGGCGAGGGCCCTGGCGCTGGCACCATGGACGGTACATGGCTGCTGGTTCACGAACGCAGCTCGTGTGTGCTCGGCCAGGAGCAGGTCACGCTGGCGACCTATCGGGTCGAGATCGCCCAGGACGGAGCGGTGCTCGAGGAGACGCGAAGGGCCTGTGCGATGGAGTTGAGCCCGGTGCTCGGCCTCGGCGTGCGGATCTCCGACGACGTGCTCGAGACCGTCGAATTCATCGACGTCGACACCGGGCTGGTGTCATCTCTGCGGGAAGATGGGCGCTACATCTCCTCGACTGAAGTCAGCCTCTGGGGCCTCGATCTAGAGAATCCGCAGACCGACGCCGTACCCACCGATCCCGAAGACCCCGCTGTCATCGACTCGGATGGGGACGGTCAGCCCGGAGTGACGTATCTAGTCGGCCAGGACTGCCAGCGATACAACAGTCAGCGCCAGCTCAACCGCTACAGCGGCTCCTTCGTGAGGCCCAATCTACTGGAGGGGGAGTCGACGTCGGTGACCGATCTCGAGGTGTACGGGGGATCGGAGAATACCTGCTCGATCTCACCGGATATCATCTCGAACGACCGCTTCAATCGCTGGAAGATGGCTCGGGTTGACGGGCTGGGCGGCAGCTTCAATGCCGACGCAGACGGCGATGGCACGATCACATGCGACGAGATCACCGCCGTCGAGCAGACCTTGCTCGAGAAACGAGAGGCGGACCGCGAGAATTGTGAGGGGATTCGTTGAGCGGCTCCGCTCGCGCCTGGCGGCGCTCGCTCTCGCAACCGCTGACCGCTCAACCACTGCGAGCGAACGCGAGCGACCGTTAGATTCCTCACGGAACGCGACTTGCACTCAGTGTAAGTCGTTCAACGCCGACCGCCTCGCACACTCGAATTCGCGAGGTGACGTCACGCAGCGCAGACGGAATGGTCATGTCGATCAACGAAGTACATGCCGAACACGAGGGCACGCGCGACGGGGACCGACCGACGGCTCCCGGCGATAAGTGGTGGAGCCGCTCGTCGGTGCGCGACCGTGGCATCGTGGTTCAGGGGCTCTTTCCTGAGCGATTCGAGGAGCAGGCATCCCAGATCGAGGAGCGTTGCCAGCGGGAAGGTCGTATTCTGCTGGTCTGGGACGGTTCGACGTCCACGCCGTTGGATGAAGGTCTATTCAAGGTCATGCGCGAGTACGTCGCGGAGGCCGAGCGCCGCCACCTGTTGGATTCAGCGACCCAGGAACTGTGGAACTGGATGTCCGACCGCGGCCGCGAGGGCGAGGACCAGATGTCGGCGTCTTGCAAACAGCTGCGCGGGGCATGTGGGCGCCTGTGGACTCGACTGGCCCAGGCCTTGCCCGCGACACTCGTGGTGGTCGAGCCGGAGAACCTCGGTCGTGCGGAGATCGACGAGCTCTCCGCACTCCTTCGCCACGTGCTCATCGACCCGGCCGATGCGCTCGCACCGGAGGTCGACCGGGACTGGCGCGGAAATAAGATCGTCTTGCTCAGCCGTGATGCGCTCCCGGAGTCGCTCGCCGCGCTCGAACTGCCGATCTGCCGGGTCGATGACGACGAGTCGACCGAGCAGGTCATGGACTTTCTGGGCCGCTCGGAAATCTTGGAGCGCATCCAGCGCGCGACGGGTGGCTCGGTGAGCAAATTGCAGACCTTCATCGAGGAGTTGCCCGACAACGTCCACGGGCTGTTGCTGCATCGGTTCCGAAACCTCTCACTGGATGCGCAATTCGTACTGCGCGTGCTCGCCGTGGCCTCAGAGCCGATGCCGCTGGAGTTACTCGACGACGCGCTGGCGGGGCTGGATTTCACGGAAGGCCTGTCCGCGGTGCTGCGCAGCATTGTTCAGGGCGACTACGCAGAGCGCTCGATCGATGGTGGCACGGTGCGGTTGGTGGTCTGCGACCAGCGATTCGCCGCTGCACTTCGCGACGAACTCGAACCCTCCGAGCTGCGACGCATTCACCTCGCGCTCGCCGACGCCGCGCTGGGCCAGAATACCGAGGAGTGCCGGTGGGTGGCCGCGCGACACTTCTTTGCGGCCGACGCGTGGGACAAGGGCTGGCCGATCGCGCTTTCTGTCGCCGAGACGGCTGTGTCGAACGCTCGGGGTGAGCAGGCGCGCGATATTCTGGAGGCGATGCTGGACGTGGCCGACGCGGACCGCGATCTACAGCCGGTGCTGCGCATGTCCTTCCTGCTCGAGGAGCAACAGCAGAACTATCGCGAGGCGCTCGCGATGTGCCAGCGCCTCATCGACTACGTGGACGATCCCCGGGATCGCGCTGAAGCGCTGGTGAACGCCGGCGAGCTCGAGATTCGCCAGGGGAACTTCGAGGGCGCGCTGGATACGTTCAGCCAGGCCCGCGAGGTGCTGCCGGCCGGCTCGAACGCCCCGACGCTGAATATTCGTACCATTCTAGGCGACGCTGAGGCCTATTACCTCGCCGGGGAACACGAGACGGCCGCCGATGCCGCGCACGAGGTGCTCGAGCAGGTCGAGTCGGCCAATTCACTCGACGAGGTCGATCAGCGAACGATCGAGCGCGCCGCGCTCAAGGCCCATAACCTGCTGGGCAAGGTCGCGATTTACCGAGAGGACTACGACGAAGCCGCCGATTACTTCGACTCGGTACGACGCACGGCCGTCGAGTGGGGTTGGCGCTCGGAGGTCTGCCGCGCGGACGGCAACCTCGGTATCATCGAGATGCAAAAGGGCGCCAACGACGCCGCGCTGCGCTATCTGCGGCGAGCTGCCTCGCAGGCTGATACGGCGCCGGATGTCGACCGCGCGGGCATCCTGCTGAACCTTGCGATGCTCGAGCAACGTCAGGGACTCTTCGAGGACGCATTGGAGCGCTACCTCGACGTCGTCGGACACTCCCGTCGCATGGGCAGCACCGGCGTCTACTACGCCGGCGCGTACAACCTCGCGACGCTCTATCAGGATATCGGTGCCTTCGAGCAGGCCCTGCGCACGCTCCGTCATATCGAAGAGGAGCCCCACGGCCCGCTGCCGATAAAATTTGCCATCTTTGCGGGCATCGCGCGGGCCGCGATTTACTTCGAGCAGCAGCGTTACGCGGATGCAATTCGCACCTATCGCCGCGTGCTCGACGCGTACGATGGCGTCGAGACTGTCAGCTTTTACGGGCGCAAGCGGCGGCTCCAGATGGCGCTGTGCGAGGTCGAGCTCGGGCGTGATCAGCGCGCGGAGGCGATCGCTGAGGCTGTGGAGGCTCGCGAGCAAAATTCTGGCCTGGATGCCCTGTTGTGGGCCGCGATTTACGCGGCCCGGCACCGCTGGGAAGAGGCCGAGGCCTGTGCCCGGCGTGCGCTGGCGAGCCTGCGCGGCTCGACGAATCACCACGCGGCTACGCGAAGCAGCGTGCTGTTGTGTGACGCGCTGATCCAGCAGTCGCGCGAAGGTGAAGCCCGCCGGGTGATCGAGCGCGCCCTGCGGCGGATTCAAGAGCGTACACGAACGCTGCCGAAGGCCTACGAAGATGCGTATTACGAGCAGCCGGTGCACCTCGCCGCCCTCCATCGACTGCGCGACCTCGACGGCGACATGCCTGAACTCTTCGTCGAGCATCTCGGCGGGGCGGCTCCGATAGCTCCGGAGCCGCAGCGAGGCCAGATTATCGCCGTGGCGCGCGATATTCTCGACGGCTCGACGTCGCTTCGCGAGCAGCAAAAACGCCTCGAACACGAGTGCATCAAATACGCGCTGAGAAAGACCGACGGCAACATCACGCACGCGGCCGAGTTGCTCAAGCTCAACCGCTCGCGATTGAGCCAGATCATCAACGCAGACGACGAACTTAGTTGTATCAAAGAGCGCCTGAAAGGTTAGGCGTTCACCAAGGTGACAGCGATGAAGACAGCAGCCAAGATGACACTAGCCGCACTCGTTGCGATCTGCCTGGTCGGATGCGCGGACGCGATGGATGAGCCCATCCAGCCCGAGGCACGTTCGGTCCAGCAACTCGATCTGGAGGGAGCGGAGTTCGATCGCGTGCGGCCGATGCTTCAAGAGTGCCACGACTGCTACGAGCTCGTGCTCATGCGTCAGACGACGGAAGAGGGCGACGAAAGCGCTGATGATGCGCGGTATTACGATAAGAGACAGATCGACCGGTCGACCAACGCCTTCGACGGCGATCCGGTGCCATGGCCGCTCGATGAGAAACGCGAGGACTGAGATCCTCGCACAGATGGCATTCCCGGAAGGGATGCCTGGTACAAGAAGCCGGCGCGATCACGAGTCATCCCCTTCTCAGGTCGCGCCGGCTTTCTTGACTCCGGAGAGAGATGTCTCCACGTCGTCAGGCCGGTTGATTTTCACGAGTTCTGCGCCGGCCTGCATCGACGATGCCTCCGGCATCGCCTGCTTCGCCCGACTTCGATCTCGCAAAAATCTCCTCGCCCTGACTCGGTCCGACATCCCTCCCCGGAGTCAGCCTCTCGAGATGTCTCCACGTCGTCAGGCGGGCTAATTCGCGCGAGTTCTGCGTCCGGCCTGCATCGACGATGCCTCCGGCATCGCCTGCTTCGCCCGACTTCGATCTCGCAAAAATCTCCTCGCCCTGACTCGGTCCGACATCCCTCCCCGG
>JBNJFZ010000022.1:37799-39376 GCA_051747295.1 Myxococcota bacterium | reverse complement strand
CCGGCCTGCATCGACGATGCCTCCGGCATCGCCTGCTTCGCCCGACTTCGATCTCGCAAAAATCTCCTCGCCCTGACTCGGTCCGACATCCCTCCCCGGAGTCAGCCTCTCGAGATGTCTCCACGTCGTCAGGCGGGCTAATTCGCGCGAGTTCTGCGTCCGGCCTGCATCGACGATGCCTGCGTCGTGTGCCCGCCATGTTGGCGCGCAGGCTGCCAGCCTGCAGCTCAGTACTGTTGCATATATACCTTGCCGTTTTGCTGATCCGTCCACACCACGTAGTCATCGCCGATGACATACCCACCGGGCCGCGTGAACGGCGCGAGGTGTTCGAACGGCTCTTCTAACCCGTCGTCGTAGCGCAACAGCGAGTTGCGAATCGGCACGAGCATGGAGTCGCCCCGCGATACGAGGGGCTGACCGAGCGTCGGCGGGGCATAGCCGGGGCACGAGAAGGAGCCGGCAGCGAAGTCCAGGTCGCATACAAAGCTGTTGTTGGGGAAGCTCCTGTAGCGCAAGAACAGCCGCAACTTGTCTGCACCGTCGAGTGGATGGACGTGGGCGAAGTAGAAGAAGCGAAGCGTATCACCGCCTTCGAACGTCGATTCATCGATAATGCGATTGGGCTCGCCGCCCTCGACGGGGATGCTGGCGAGGTAGGTCTCGCCGGCCTGACCGTCTCCGTCCGTCGTGTAGAAGACGGTGCCGTCGACCACGGTGAAGTCGACGAGGCCGGCGACATCTTCGACGATCGTCTCCAGTACATCAGTGGTGGGGACGTACCGCCGTATTCGGCCATCGCTGAACCAGAAAACCCCGTCCGCGAAGGTCTTGAGCCGGTCGGGCTCCGACTCGTTCTGGCTAAGCGACTCCAGCATCGCGCCCGACGGCTCGAGCCTGAATAGCTCTCCGGAGTCGGTTGTCACGTAGGCGACCCCGTCACGCGCGGACAGATCGCGTAGCCCCTCGACGTCTTCGACCACCGTCTCGAGTTGGTAGTCGTCCATGCTGAGTCGTCGAATCGCGTCGTTCCCGGTGTCGAGCACCAGCAGGCTATCGTCGTCGCCAACAGCGAGATCCTGAGGGAACAGCAGGTCCTCGGCGAGTAGCAGCGGTGCCGGAGCGGGATCGACGTACGGGCTCGCGGACGCCTGGCGTTCCTCATCGGCCGGTAGCTCCAGCGCTCCGCGAATCACGCTATCCTCGACGTCTTCGCTCCATGCGCACCGAAAGCCGATATTCGACGAGCGGCGCTCCGGCGCGGCACCCCAGCGGGCTTTGGAGCGCAGCCAGCGTCCGCCTTCGATGTGACCGCCCCCGCGGACCACGCGCAGCGTGCCTTGCTCGGGGCCGGTCGGGTTCACGCGCGGTCCAGCGTCCGCGGGGTAGGGTCCGTAGTGGTCGGCGACCCACTCGGCGACGTTGCCCGCCATATGCAGGACGCCGTCGGGGGTCGCACCGAGCTGGCGGGAATCGACGGGCTGCGGTCCCTCCTCGCAGAAGGCCGCTCCGGCGAAGAAGACCGCGATCTGGCAGTTCGGCCCGTCGTCGCCCCACGGGTACTCGCGATTCTCCGT
>JBNJFZ010000022.1:13200-37699 GCA_051747295.1 Myxococcota bacterium | reverse complement strand
ATGGCTCATTGGCTCGCCTCGCTCTGATCGTTGGACGGAAGCGGGCGCGCAGACAGGAAGTCCCACCACTGTTGGTTGAGCTGGGACTGCCAGCGATGCGCGACGTTCTCCAGTCGGTAGTAAACGAGGTGCTCGCCGCGCTCCCACCCGAGTTCTTCGAGGCGCTCGACGACCGCGTCCGATGCATGCAGGCCCTGCCCACAGCTGCGCTGCGGGTTCACGCCGCAGCTCGCGCCCGGTCGGCAATCGATGCAGACGTCGTCGTCCTCGACACCGTGGATGAAGACCAACGGCGGTTTTCGCCCGTCCCAGGACTGGACCCGCTCGTTTAGATAATTCAACTCGGTGAATCCAGATTGCACGACAGCTCCAGCGATGATGTCGCGGAGCTCCATCGCGCCGATAAACGCCATCGCGGCCCCTCGGGAGTGGCCGCTCAGGTAGATGCGGCGGCTGTCGATATTGTAGTCCTGTGAGACTTCTTCGATGATGCGTCGCAAGAAAACGAAGTCCGGGTTGGCGTCTGTCTCGTTGGCCCAGTCCCAGTCCGTCCACCACGCCCAGCGAGATTCGCGGAACTCCTGAGCGGCGTAGACGACGATGAAGTCGTTGAGCGACGCGGTGCGCGGGAGCTGAGTGTTATTGGCGAGTACGCGGTGATCGACGCGGTGGCCGGCCATATTGATGACCAGCGGGTAGGCCTCGTCCGGATCGTAATATTCGGGGACGCCGACCCGGTAGAAGCGCTCGATGTCCCCACCGTCATCGGTTCCCGACGGCACGGTGACCGTGTCATCGACGTAGCCGCTAACGGCCTCATCGCCCGTCCCACCGCTGGGGTCGGGCTGCTGATACGACTCCTCGCGCGCCGTGGCCGCCAGGCTCTCGTCACGGTGTGCGCAGGCTGCAGCGATCAGATACAGGCCCTCCTCGGACTCGCAAGCCGCTTCACAATCGGCCGAATCGGTGCCAAACGCGCAGTTGGTCGGCTCATCGCATGTACCGTCGTTTGCGAACTCACAAGCATTCGCGGGGTCGGGATCATCCTGACAGCCCGTCACGCCGAGCAGCCCGGCCAGAGCGGCGAAAACCAAGAGATATCGTGTCATTGCGTCCATATGCGTACCGCTGGCCGAAGCCCGACCGGGAGGTTGATAAGTAAGCGCTTACTTATTTGAAGAGGGAGCCGAGGTCAAGAGATGCGGCGGGCGGCGGTTTCGGCTTACACGCTCTCGGTGTGTCTTGTAGGCTGTTCGAGTACCATTTTCGACCCGGAGACCGGCTTTGAGCACCGACCAGACGACAAATCGACCGAAAACGCGTGCGCTTGCGGCGATCCAGCGGCCTGACGATTCCGGAAAGAAGGTCATTGTCGGCGGGTGCGGTTGCTTCGTCGCCGCCCTGGCATTTCTGGGCATCATCGGGACCGGACTCTCCACGCTGGGTCTGTTCGCCAGTGACCCCGCTGCAGCGATGTTGGCCGCGGTACTCGCCTTCCTTCCCCTGATTCCGTATGCAGCGGTGCTCTTCTGGTTGGATCGCAACGAAAAAGAGCCCTGGTATCTGCTCGTGGCCTGCCTGGTGTGGGGCGGGGCGGTCGCGACTATCTATGCAGGACTCTACAACAGCGCGTTCCAGACGTTCGCGAGCTCCGTCGCCGGAGAGGGGCTGGGGCAATACCTGGCCGCGATCTTTGCCGCGCCCGTGAGTGAAGAGATCATGAAGGGCGGCGCGCTCATCGCCGTGTATCTGCTGGCGCAAAGGCACTTCGACAACGTGCTCGACGGGGTCGTCTACGGGGCCTTCATCGGGCTTGGCTTCGCGGTGTTCGAGAATTTCACCTACTACATGAAGCCGTCCTCGCCGGGCGAGGTCGTGGAGTTGTTTTGGATGCGCGGGATAGTCGGAGGGATCGGGAGCCATGCCTGCTACACCGCGATCACCGGGGCTGGCATCGGGTATTTCCGGGTGAAGCGAACCGGGACGTGGCGCTGGTTCGTTCCCCCGATCGCGCTCGGTGTGTCGATGCTGGCACACTTTCTGTGGAATGCCGCCGGTGGGCTCATCATGGCGACCGGCAGCAGCCGCGGCGAGCAGCTCTTTTTCACCATGCCGCTGGCGGTGATCATCCTGAGTGTGCCGTTCGTGGCCATGGTGCTGGCCATTGCCTTTCTGACGCTCCATCAAGAGGCAGAAT
Organism: Myxococcota bacterium; assembly: GCA_051747295.1. Taxonomy (GTDB): domain Bacteria; phylum Myxococcota_A; class Bradymonadia; order Bradymonadales; family Bradymonadaceae; genus JBNJFZ01. The sequence continues at coordinate 35,502 of JBNJFZ010000022.1, read as the reverse complement.
TCGTGAAGAACTACCTCGGCGACGAACCCGATGACGTCGTCACGGCCGCCGAGGTGGCCCGGCTCGTCCCGGCGCGTCATCGGGCAAAGCGCAGCGCCAGGCTGTTCTTCTCCGGCGAGTTCGACCAGTGGCGTGCGTTCCGACGTCGCAACCTGAAGCTGGTACAGCTCGCGTTCGAGAAGTGGCATATGGAGCAGGAGTCCGAGAGTGGCGATCAGGTCGCGGCCGGCGTCCACGCTCGCCGTGTGCAGGAGTTGCGACAGGAGCTGCGGGCTAGGTAACGGTACGGGTCCCTCGGTCCAGAACTATGACCCGAGTCGAGCCATCTAGACTCGAGAGATGTGGGTCAGAACAGAGCGGGACCGGACGGCGCTGACCGATGATTTGGGTTGCCTTTCGCTGGAAAGTATCGGGATTTCAGTCACTTATGGGCTTCATTGGCCATTATCGGAAGGGGCTGCGACACACTTTTTTCGAAAATTTACGCAACGATTCAGGGGGTTCGGTCGAAAACCTATATAGAGGGGCAGTACATGTGTGCCCGTCGTCTACCGTCATCGATGTTCAGGCCTGGACGGTGAATCGGCGAAGCCACATGTGCTGATAGTCCCTTCTCACATGGCGGTGGGTGGGTCGCTTGCACAGGACCTGTCCGAGAGCATGAGTTTCGGCGGGCCAAAGGTCGTTCGGCGCCAGTACGGGTCGAGCGGCTGGCGGTTACGTCTGTGGCAGAAGGTCGGGGAGCCGAGAGGCAAACCGGCCGGCGGCAGGGCGAGTCGTATCCGACTCCAAAAATCTGTTGGTGCCTGTGTGGCGTCCCCGTTTCACGTCCTGTGGCGGTCTCGGGGGGTCACCGAAAGGGTGAACTGTCGCGCTGGAGCCGTGTCGAAGCCTGGCACGGTGCGAAACCAGCTAGTCGGAGGTCGTTGCGGCCTGAGCCTCGCGCTCGCGCAGCGGCACTTCGCGCGCAGCACTCCAAAAAGGATCGCCTTCGGGCGTCAGGACACGGTTTCGACCGTCATAAACCGTCGGCTCCACCGGCGGTGCGGAGGTGACAGCCCGCACCACCGGTGGCGCTCGGCTCTTCTTTGAAAACTCGACTCAGCTTTGAACTGCCGAAGCGGGTGTCAGTGTGGAGTCACACCGAGTAGTTAGGTTTGGGAAACGCGGACGGCATAGCGAGCCCGGGTTCGAGAGCCCGGCTTCCGGCGCGACCGGCGAGCCAGGCGAGCCCGATGTGACACCGGGTTAGCAGTGGTGTCTTGGCCGAGCTTGTTCGATTGCGTCCACTGGTTCGTCTTTGTCGAACCCATGGGCTGCCGACGCACACGTGTGACTTTTTGACTACAGCGCAGTTTGTCGTTGGTACCGTTACTAGCCGGAGCATTGTTGGGCAGGGCCTTCGCAATGTCCGGAGTCTCGCTTATGGATTAGCGATGGAGTTCGTCTCGAGCATGGCGTCCGCGGTCTCGCGTATCAGCGCCCATCCACGCTCGACGTGCTCCTGCTCGGTCAGCCACGCCCCGATCGAGAAGCGAATCGTAAAGCGACCGTCGAGCTTCGTCCGCGTCAGATACACGCGCCCGTCGGCATTGACCTCCTCGAGGATCGCCTCGTTGAAGTCGTTCAAGTCGGGCTCGGCCACGGTGTCTGGATTGAACCGAAAGCAGACCAGGCCAAATGGAGAGGGCGCCATGATCTCGACGTCGGGCTCGGCCTCGAGCCAGACGCGCAGCTCCTGGGCCAGCCCGATATGTTTCCGGATGAGGGTGCGAAGCCCCTCGACGCCGTAACTCCGGATGACGAACCACAGCTTCAGCGCGCGAAATCGCCGCCCGAGTTGGATGCCCCAGTCCCGAAAGTTGCTCACGTCCTCGTCGTGGCGCGTCTTCAGATACTCCGGGCTGGCCTGAAAGGTATGCAGCAGGGCGTCGACGTCGCGGACGAAGTAGGCCGAGCAATCGAAGTTGGTCTGCAGCCATTTGTGCGGGTTGAACACGAAGCTGTCTGCGTACTCGATGCCGTCGAGGATATGCCGAAGCTCCGGCAGAATCGCCGCCGAGCCGGCATAGGCCGCATCCACGTGCAGCCAGACGTCGAATTCATCGCAGATCGGGCCGATGGCCTCCAGGTCGTCGATACCCGTCGTGGATGTCGTGCCCACCGTCGCGTTGACGCAGCACGGGATGAGTCCGTCTGCGATGTCTCGCTCGATCGCCGAACGGAGCTCCTCGGAGCGCATCGCAAAGGTCTCATTCGAGGCGATTTCTCGGACGTGGTCCAACCCGAAGCCGGCGAGTTTAGCGCCTTTCGCGATGGACGAGTGAGACTGGTCGGATGTGTATACGACGAGTCGATCCGCGTTCGCCGCTGCGGCGCCCTTCAGTCCGAATTCGTGGCCCGTTTTCTCCTCCCGAGCCGTCAGCAGCGCCACCATGCTCGACGTCGACGCGGTATCCTGGATGACGCCCGTGAAGCCGTCCGGGAGCTCGAGCATCTGCGCAAGCCAGTCCATGACGGTTTCTTCGAGTTCGGTCGCCGCCGGCGACGTCTCCCATGACATACACTGCGCCCCGATAGTCGCCACGAGCATCTCGGCGAGGATGGAGGGCGGGCTGTTGTTGGCCGGGAAGTAGCCGAACCAGCCGGGGTGGTTCCAGTGCGTCATCCCGGGCACGATGGTCTCGCGAAAGTCCTGGAAGATGTCGAGGAACGACTCACCTTCGAGGGGCGGGGTCGCCTCGAACTCGGCTCGAAGCTCTCCCGGTTCGACGTCGGGCGTCACCCGCCGATCCTCGAGAGTGTCGAGGTAGTCGGCCATCCAATCCACGGCCGTGTGGGCCCACTTCCGAAATGCGTCGATGTCCATAGGAGGCGTCCAGCTTGGGGCAGCACATCTGTGCGGAGCATAGCAACTTCCCGGCGATCACACAGTCGAGAATTCGCGCAGGATGCCATCGAGACACGTTGCATGGTAGCGTCGTGGTATTGATAGCGATTGGCCGAGACTGAGATGCAGCGAGCGAGGCGAGAAGTATGAAGGTCTACGAGATTCAGGGCGAATTTGGACTCGAAAACCTGGTTCTGACGGAGCGCGAACGCCCCGAACCCGGCCCCGGCGAGATGCTCGTCGAGATGCGGGCCGTCTCGCCGAACTACCGCGATATGTTGATGATCCGCGGCCATTATAACCCGCGCCAGCCGCTGCCGCTCATCCCGTTTTCAGACGGAGCCGGCAAAGTGGTGGCGGTCGGCGAGGGGGTGACCGCGTTTGCCGAGGGCGACCGCGTCATGCCCATCTTCGCGCAGGGCTGGCAGTCCGGCGAGCCCTCGAAGGCCAAGTTCAAGACCACCCTCGGCGGGCCACTCGACGGCACGCTCGCCGAATATATGGTCGTGCGCGAGGATGCAGCCGTACGTGTGCCCGAGCACCTGAGTTACGCCCAGGCGTCTACGCTGCCGTGTGCGGCGGTGACGGCGTGGAACGCACTCTTCGAGCACGGTGACGTCAAGTCCGGAGATACGGTCGTACTCCAGGGTACCGGCGGCGTGTCGATGTTCGGTACGCTTTTCGCCCTGAACGTGGGCGCCGAGGTCATCCAGACCTCATCGAGCGACGAGAAGCTCGAGAGACTCCGAGAGATGGGCGTGGCCCACACCATCAACTATCGCGAGACCGAAGAGTGGGGGCGCGCGGTCAAAGCGCTGACCGATGAGGGCGCCGACCACATCATCGAGGTCGGCGGGGCCGGCACGCTCGAGCAGTCGCTCGCAGCGCTCCGCATCGGCGGCCACCTGAGCATGATCGGGGTGCTCAGCGGCACCAGGCAGGAGCTCAGCGTCATTCCGATTCTCATGCGAAATATCCGTGTGCAGGGGATCCTCGTGGGTCACCGCGAGATGTTCCAGCGCATGTGTCGGGCCATGGAGGTCAACGAACTCCACCCGCCGATGGACAGGACGTTTGCCTTCGAGGACCTCCACGACGGCCTGGCGTGGATGGCCGAGGGTAATCATATGGGCAAGGTCGTCTTCGAGTTGGGTGAGTAGTGGGTAGTGAGTAGTGTTCCGTCACTTGAGCGTGACATCCGTCAAACGGGAGCTTTCAAATGAAGCAACTGATCGTGGCGTGCTCCATTCTCTGCATCGTCGTCCTCGGTTGCAGTCCTTCTGAAGACCGACCCAATGAATCGGACGCGGACCCGACCGATGCGTCTTCGGCAGATACGTCTGGGGCGGACGGCTCGGCGATGGACACGTCTCGGACCGATACCACCGACACCTCCGAGGACGACACGTCAGACGCCTTCGACGCAGCCGATGCGTCCGACGGCATTGTCTTTCGCGTCACGTCTCCTCGCTCCGATCGTGCTGTTGGATTCCAGGTGAAAGTCACGGTCGAGCCCGAGCGGGTCCAGGACGGCAGTCGATTCGAGGCCGAAGAGAGTGACGAGATTGTCGAGCAGTCCGACGGTTGGCTGATCTCGGGGGAGACGGGCACGGCGCCATCCTCCGAGCGAGTCCACGGCGACACGTTTCGATGGCCGACGGTACAGGACCCACAGTATGCCATCCTCGGCTGGTCGGCCGATGCTCCGGCCAGCGACTATACCATTACGATCAATGGTGAGGAGGTGGATCCCGCCTCCCTGCCCGCCCTCACGACCGAGTCGCAGACCCCTTGTCTGGGCGGCGGAGATTGTTACGACGCATTGGTCACGGCCGCGGACGCGAGCATTGTCGTCGGGGCATCAGCGACACTGAGCGACCTGCAGGCGGCCCTTGCGAGCGCCTCGAGCGGTGATGTCGTCTTTGTCGATCCGGCCGCCGAGATCGATCTCGGCTTCTTCCCAGACGCTCCCTCGATCGAGGTGCCCGCCGGTGTGACGTTGGCGAGCAATCGCGGGGTCGACGGCTCCCAGGGGGCGCGACTTCACGCCGACAAAAAGCTCGGCTCGGACTGGGTCGGCTCGGATACCATCCTGGTCAATGACAACGCGCGCATCACCGGACTGCGTATCGAAGGGCCGACGCCGGATCGAGACATGAACTGGCTCGGCGCAGACCACGACTACACTGACGGTATCGAGGCGAAGGGAACCTCCGGGGTCGAGATCGACAACAATGAAATCTACGGCTGGCCGACTGCGGCCGTCCACGGCGGAGAGCCCATTCAGGTCCACCATAACTTTATCCACGACAACGACCAGAGCGGGCTGGGTTACGGCGTCTCCGCGACGATGTGGGGCTCGGTCATCGAATACAACCGCTTCGAGCGCAACCGCCACGCGGTCGCCGGCTCGGGCGCGGTCGGCGAGGGTTATATCCTGCGATACAACACCTTCGGCGCCGAGGGCATCGGCGGGGCGGGCCATAAAATCGACATGCACGAGGATCCCGACAACCCGGGCCACGCCGGCAGCCGCATGGAGATCTACGGAAATACAGTCGAGTTCTCGAACGCCCAGGGCGTCTTCCTGCGCGCGACTCCCCGCGAATCGGCCGAGATCTACAACAACTGGTTCTACAACTCGACGCCGCCCTGTTTGACCCAAGACCGTGGAAGCTACTGCGCCATCGAGGTCAAAGCCAGCGACTGGACGAACGTCGATTACCACGACAATCACTACGGCAGCAGCGAACCCACCTGCGACATCGGTGCCCCGCGCGATGATTGCTGACGTCCGCGACTGTGCCGGCCGAGGAGGCCGGCCGTGAGCGCCGGCATCAAGCGTGTCGGCGGGCTGTTATTACGCGGCGACTTCGAAGCGGTTCCGGCCGTCTTCTTTGGCCTGGTAGAGCGCGTCATCGGCGCGCTGGAAGACCGATTTGGAGTCGTCCCCTTTGACGTAGACCGTCGCTCCGATCGAGGCAGTCACGGAGCAGTCCACGTGGAAATCGTGCTCGCTGACCTTCGTGCAGAGGCGGTCGGCGATCGTCGTGACGGCCTTCCACGCCGAGATATCCTGAGAATCTCCGTCTAATTCTGGGGCGACAACGGCGAATTCATCACCGCCGAGGCGAGCGAAGTAGTCGGTCTCTCGCAATTGCTCGGTGACGATCTTCGCAAATTCGCGCAGTAGCCGGTCGCCAGTCGGGTGCCCGAAGGAGTCGTTGACCTGCTTGAAGCGATCGAGGTCGATGACCAGCAGCCCGAACGCCCCGCCGTACCTCTCGCAGCGCTTCAGCTCGTCCTCGAGCACCTCGTTGAATCGTCGACGATTCGAGATACCGGTCAACTCGTCGGTGACCATCGCGTCCTCGAGATCCTGCTCGTGGCTATTTCGCATATATTCGTACAGCCAGGACATCGAGCAGACGAACCCGAAGCTCAGGACCATGTCGCTGGCCTCCTTGGCGAGGCCGACATCGCCGGCTCGCCAGACCGCGATACCGGCAATGGCCGTGAAGAGGCTGGCGATCAGAGGCGTGCCGCGGCGCAGCCCCAGCACGAAGAAGACGAGCAGCGGAACCGGATAGACCCAGAAATACGCCAGTAGGAGGATATCCGCCGTCGCCTGCGAATGATGCACCACGGGTATTGACGCGATGAGAATCGCCCATCCAATCCTGCTCTCGAAGAGCAGATACACCCCGAGGGCTGCTACGATCATGCCAAGGTAGAACAGATTCCAGTACGTGTCCTCGACACCGCCACGAAACAGGTCGATGCCCGACAATATCAGACACGCCACCGCCCCGATGGAGGAAGCCCACAGGATGAACCTTCGGCGAAGGTCTGCCTGTTTCTGTATAGTCACGAGCTCCATTGTCGCGATTAGATGTCATTTTTTCAACACTTTCGTGAATATACGACGAAAAGGCTGTCGAATGCCGGGTGGTTTTCAGGTTCGCGGGGCCCTCATCACTGGTGCGTAGTCGGCAGTGGCCAAGAAATAAAAACCCCGATGGACGCTCTCCATCGGGGTTCCTCGAGCGACGAGCGAGGTCAGCGTCGGCGTCGCACGCGGCCGAAGCCGAGCAGCAGGGCGAGCCCTGCGAGCAGACCCGCGGGTGCGGTGTCGCCTGCCGTGGAGCAGCCGCCCCCGTTGCCGCCCGAGCCCGTGGGCTCGAGAGACACATCGTCGTTATTGTCGTCGAGCATGTCGTCGATCTCATCGGTATTGTCTTCGACGACCTCGCCGTCATCCATGTTGTTGTCCTGACGAATCTCCTCGCTGGCGGGCGCACCGTCGGACAGTCGAATCGGCCAGGTGCTGCCGGTGCCGTAGACTTCGCGCCCGTCCGGCAAGACCGTCTTCCACGGTGCCTCCGAGCGGGTGACATGCGGCGAGCAGAAGATCGTGCGCTCGGCCTCGTGGACGTTGTCGATATCTTCCAGGGTGGCGTTGAAGTCGAATAACGGGTCGACGGTCATCTCCGCGGCCGACATCGTGGTGTAGAGCCGCGAGATATACGGTTGAGAGTCGATGAGGGCTTCGGTCTCGACCATCGGGTCGATGACATTTTCCTGGACGGCGTCGAGGAAGACCTGCGGCGAGAAACCATCGATCATGGTGTCGTCGGTACCGTAAACGCCCCACGGACGCGCGACGAACTCGGCTGCCGTCATGTCGGCGGGCAGCGGTACCGCCTGGTCGACCGCTCGGATCATCCCGTCGAATTGTCTGTAGCGCTGGACGATGGTCATCACCAGGTCGCCATGGCTACCGTCCCACTGCGCGGCATCGTCGATATCGTCCCAGTTCGTCTGTTCACGGTCGCTCCAGATGACCTGATCCACCGTGCTCGCATCCCTGGCGTATTCGGTCACAAAACCCTGCCCGTTCGCCTCATCGGCGGCCTGCGTGACGACTTGCTCGTAGTTGGAGCCGCGCTGCAGCCAGTTGATGGCCGCCCAGTTCAACTCCAGCGACTTGTAATTCGATGGGACGGCTCGTTCTCCTCCCAGCACCCACACACGCACACCCATATTCGAGTTGGCGGCGACCGCGGTGAGCTTGATGGGAATCATCGGCAGCTCGGCCGGGTACGTCAGCGAGACCGGGCGGATATCGCCGGTCGTCGCGCTCTTGGTCAGCTTGAACGCGATCAGGTTCATGCCATCTTCGAGGTAGTCGCGGATCAGGTCCGGGCCGGTGCCCATCAAGTCGTAGTCATTGTCCGTCAGCCAGTCGATGGCGTCCTGCGCCGGGTCCTGCGCCTCGGGATTGACCGAAATCGTGGTGTAGTCGTAGGGGCCAACCGTGCCCTCGTCGACCACTGTCACCCCCGCGTCCGAACCGGCCGCCGCGTCCTGCGTCGTCCCCGCGTCGACGGCACCGTTATTTCGAGTGCTATCGAATTCCTGCTGGGCGCATTCGCCCTCGACCGTCGTCGTCAGGTTGAACTGCGGGGCGGTCGCCGACTGCAGTCTGTTGATGGCGTTGCTCGATGAGACGCCCACTTCGGGGGTGCCATTGACCGGGAGCAGCCAGGCAAAGCTGTCGCTGGGACCCTGGTACATGATCTGGACCACCGCCGTGACGGTCCCGTCGTCATTCTGGGAGAAGATGATGTTCTCGGCCGCCTGATTCACGGGCTGGTTTTGGTTGCAGAACGTCCCGCCGCAGGCCTGTGCGTCGGCGGAATATGCGGTCAATCCCGCGACCGACGTGCCGAGCACGGCGAAAGCGAGCATGAGACGTTGCAGGTTGCGTCTCGAAATCATGGTGATCCCCTCGAAAAGAGCTTTCATTTGAATTCCAGTATCTGGGCGCAGGTTAGCAGCACGGTCGAGGCGATTCAAATTTGGGGGTGCGAATGCGCACCGTGCCATAGCGTGCAGGCTGCCAGATGAGGGCGCAGCCTGTCCGCCGATGGCGCGCATGCTGCCGGTCTGGGACATCTTTCGCCTCAGAGTCCGCTTCAACGCGCATCGGCACGCCAAATTGACAAATCTGTCAAAATTAACCCGCCCCCGTCAAAAAACTTCCAAACTGTCAACCCGCCGATACAATGACGGTATGTCGACACGATTGGATATATCGCAGCTACGGGGCCGCGCCCCCTCGAAGCGCACCGACTCGTCCCGTAAATGGCAGGTCGAGAGCGGCGGCGAGCGCGCATGGGTCGCCCTCGAATTACTGCCGAAGCCGGTCGTCGAAGATGACCGCCGACTCGCCGATTGGATCGAGCGGCTCACGGTGGAGGCTCGCCCCGGCATCGCCGACTGGGAGGTCTTCGAGCGACTGGATCCGAAGGCGGCGCGCGGCCTTGGAATCGCCGGCCATACAGTCATCGCCGCCCGCCGCTGGGTCGAGGGGCGCTCGCTGGGGCGTTCTTCGTCGGTGTCGCGCTGGCGAGACACCGGCGCGGCCGTGGCGATGAGCCTGCGCGAGCTGCACGACCAGGGCGCGCACCACGGGGCGCTCAAGCCCGCCAATATCGTGATGGAAGGCCCGGACCGGGCCACTATCACGGATCTTCCCTTATCTCCGACACCCTACGACGACCCCACACGCCTGGCGAGCATCGCCCCCTATCTGGCGCCGGAATGCTGGGAGGGCGACGGCCCGCGGCCCGCCTCCGACATCTACGCGCTGGGCGTGATGCTCGGGGAATTCGCGACCGGGCGCCGTCCACTGATGGCCAACGGGTTGTCGGGGTGGTCCAGGGCCCATATATCCGGCGCCCCTCGGGTCGACCACCTCAGTGACACGGGCTTGACCGAGTTGGTCGAGCGGATGCTCGAAAAGCGCCCCGAGGACCGACCGACCGCCGGCGAGGTCATCTCGCAGCTCGAAGCGCTGGGGGCGGAGGTCCGTCCGCTGCCAGTCGCACCGCTGACCCGGCAGATACGCCGCACGGCACGGAGTTGTGCCGAGAGACTGGAGCGCTCCGTCCCGACGCATCTCACGATCGCACGCCAGGAGCAGAGCGACGCGAGTCACCGAATCGCCGACCTCGTCGCCGACCGGCTCCAGCTCGCCGCACGCCCGACGATTTTTCTATCGGGCTCGGTACCCGAGCCGGGCTGGCCGTGGGGGTACAGCGCAGGGCCCTGGGGCTCGTTGCGCGAGATTGCCCGGGCCGTATCGCGGCTCGGTGGCCGCGAACTGCGCGACGTCACGATCCGCGGGGACCAGAAGCATCGTCGCCGCGAGTTCGGGGAGCTGATCCTGGAGCAGCTTCCCGAAGCGGGACTCCGCGTTGTCTGGAGTGACTTCGACGACGAAGTCGCAGACGTGCGCGACATCTGGCAGGAGCTGGTCGACGCGTCCGCCAGGCGCGGGCGTCCCCTCTGTACCCTGACGGTCACCGATGAGCCGATGCCGCGGGCGGAACCCGTCGGCATCGAGGCCACGGCTGCGGCGTGGGACGATTGGCGGCGCTCCAGTGCGCGCACCGAGCTTCGACGCATGTCGTCGGCTGCGTGGCGGGAGGCTGTGTCGCAAGGCTCCCGAGGCCTCGATGCGATGAAGAGCGCGCTCGATCGGCAGTTGGGGGCCGGCGAGGAGCATGATTCGCCCGAACCGGGCTCGGCGTCGGCCGATCTCAGCTCGATCGAGCGGCTGGCGAAGGCCGGGGCCCTGCGCGAGGCCTGCATTCGCTCCCGCGATTTATGGCGTGGACGGCACGATACCGACCTCGCGGCCGACGACATCCTCGATCACTGGGCAAACGCAGCGGTTTTGCTCGGCGAGCAAACCCCGGCGGTCGAGGCTCTCGAGAAGCTGCTCGTCGACCGTTTGCGCCGCGATGACGCCGAGACCGACCTGGCCGTCGATCTGGCCCGCCTGCGAATTGCGCAGGGACGCTCGCTCGAAGCGCTTCAGGCGCTCAACCGAGCACGCCCTCGCACGGCTGCGGAAATAGGGATCGTCCACCGATGGAAAGCACAGGCAAACCTGGATGCGGGCCGCTACCTGGATGCCGCCGATGCCGCGAGCGAAGGTCTCGACCACCTCGACGAGGCGGCCCAACCCGAGATGAGCGACACCCTCGTCCTCTCGATGCGCGCAGCTAAATCCGCGGCAGGGGAGCCCGGGGCTGCAGACTCGCTGGAGGACGCGCTCGCCGAAAGCGGAGCGAGCCTCGAGCCGACGCGCAAGGCCCAGATGTTTCGCTTTCTCGGGCGCGGTCGTACCGCCCAGAACGAGTACGACGAGGCGATCGCTGCGTACCGCCGCGCGCTCGACATCGTCGACACCGCCAACCTCGACGCGCAGATTCCCCATCACCGTTTGAGGCTGGGGAGTGCGTACCATCGACGCGGCCAGCTCGGGCTCGCACGGGAGCATTATGTGCGAGGGATCGAGGCGTCCGACGAACAGACATCCGCCGAGACGTGTGCGCTGCTCCACGCACAACTGGCGGTCGTCGACGGGACTCTGGGCGCATTGGAGGGCGCCGAGCGGCATTTATGGAGCGCGCGCGACATCGCCGACCGACAGCACCTCGATACGGTCCTGGTAGTCTGCGACCTTTTGGAGGGAGACATCTACCTCGCCCAGGGCGAGCCCGAGCGGGCGCGCGAGTGCTATCAACGGGCGCTGCGGGGGCGGCGCCCCACGAGTGCCCACCAGCGCACCGAGCTGCACCTGGCTGCTGCAGATGCAGCCCTGGAAGCCGCGGACCCGGATGCAGCTCGACGTCATGTGGACGCAGCGCGCGACTTGATCGACGAGGAGTCGATCGACGAGTTGCGGCCTCGGCTGCTCGTGATGCGCGGCAAGCTCGACCTCCAGGATGCAAGCGCCCCCAGCATGGCGGCAATCGAGGCGTACCGGAAGGGCCTCGAAGGAGCGCTCGGCCGCCACGACCTGCGGTATGTATTGCGGCAGGCGCCCCCGCTGATCGCGGTGTTGCGGCGGGAGGGCATCGGCGAAACGCTCGGTCAGGTCGCGGACGTGTACACGACTGCGCGGCGCAGTGTGTCGATGGGGCTGACACGGGAGCTCCGCGAGACCTTCGAGGCCAACGTCCCGGAGCTGGACACCGATATCGAGGTCGAGCAGGGCCGCGACGAGTCTCCCGAGACCCAACGACAGGTCCGCGAGCAGGCTCCCGCGCCAGCACCGGCCGCGAACCGCGAGCTGAAGCGGTTGCTGAGCTTCAACGAAGTGCTGTTCGGCGTGGGTGATGCATCAGAGCTGGCCGAATCCTCGCTCGACGCCGTCGAGGCAGTGCTGGGCGTGGATGCGGCCGTGGTCGTCCTCGATGCGGTCGAAGAGAAGGCCACCGCCGCGCGGATCCTCTGTGACGATGGAGAACGAGCCTGGCCGACCGAGGGCGCCGAAGAACTCGCCAGAGAGGTCGCGCGCTTCGGCCAATCGTCGACGACTCGGGAGCCGTCGGGTCTCGCGCTCCTCTGCCTCCCCATCCGCGATGCCCGCGGCGTGATGGGCGCACTGGTACTCGGCCGCATCGACGGTGCCGAGGCCATGCAACGCGAGCTCGCCGAGGCTGTCGCCCACCAGGTCGCACTGGCGTTCAGGCAGCTCGCCGAGCGGGCTGAACTCGCGCGGAAACTCGACGCGTCGCTGGGATCGGAGCAGAAGCTTCGCCGCGCGGTCGAGCGACTCGAGGCCAGAGTCGCCGAGCTCGACCAGGCCGGGCGGCAGGCCGAGACGACTCGGCGGGGCGTCGGCGAGGTGCCGCACAGCTCACAGGCGATGGAGGGATTTCTGAGTCGGTTGCGGCGGTCGGCGCAACGCGACATGCCGGTCGAGCTCGTCGGTCCGGCCGGGTCGCGCCGCGAGACCTATGCGCGGATGCTCCACGAGGAGGGCCCCCGCCGCGACGGGTCACTCGTCGTCGTCGACTGCGGCGCGTTCGACGCGTCATCCCTCGAAGTCGAGTTATTCGGCGAGCTTACGCCGCGCTTCGAGCGCCGCGGGGCGCTGCAGTTGGCGGATGCGGGTACGCTATTGCTCGACCGGATCGATCGCGTGCCGCGGGATTTGCAGTCGAAGCTCTATCGTGCCCTCGTCGATGGTGCAGTCCGACCACTCGGTGCGGAGAACGCGGTGTCGATAGATGTCCGGCCGGTTGTCGGGACGGAGTCCCCGCTGATGTCGCTCGTCGAGGGCGGCGATTTCGCCGCGGATCTCGGTCACTGGCTCTCCGCGGAGACGCTCGAGATTCCGCCGCTCAGCGAACGTGTCGAGGATATCCCGCTGCTGGCTGCGGACTTGCTGCAGTCACTCAGCGTTGGTCAGGAGGGGCTCGCGCGGCTCACAGCCGACGCCGCGGTCGCCTTGCGCGAGGCGCGCTGGCCCGGTGACGTGCGGCAACTCGAGAGCGTGATTCGCGCTGCGACTGCGCTCGCAGGCGGAGATGAAATCGGCGCCGATACGGTCGCCACGCTCGTCGAGGAGCGCAGCCCGGCGCCGCAGGACGCGACTTCCGAGACGCGCGGGCGCAAGCCCAAGGCCTCGCGTGCTGCCGTGATTTCGGCGATGCAGCGCGCCGGCGACGACCGAAGCCAGGCTGCAGAACTACTGGGCGTCAGCGAGCGCACGCTGTACCGATATCTCAATAAATACGAGCTACGCTGAGGCGAGATCATCGGTCGAACCACTGCAGCGCGCGCTCGGCGACGCCCGCCGCCTCGCCCGACTGCCGAGAGAGTTGCTGGAGCGTTTCTTTGACGACGCTCGGCGGGTAGTCGTCCTCTCGGTAGATATTGTAGAGCGTAAGAGCGATCGCGTAGTTGAGGTCGTCGCCCTCTCCGACGCGCTCCTCGAGTGCTTCGGCGATGCCCATCCGCGACGTGTCGGGAATCTCGCCGTATCCGAGGAATTCGACTGCCGTTTCGGCGACGGGGCTGGGCAGGTCGAACATCTCCTTTAAGACGTCGACGCGTTGCTCGGGATCGAGCAACATCCCCGCGACACAGGCGGCGAGCGATGCCTGAACGGTCTCGTCGTCGACGTCCAGGATGGCTTCGCTGAGTTCGTCGAGGCGCTCCACCGGGAGCCGACGCCCCAGCGCGTTCATGGCCCGAAGGTGCCGATACAGGCTCGCGCGGCCCGTCCCCCGGGCGGCGGCGACGATCGACTCGATGCTCGGATTGGTGGAGTGGAGGATGAACCACCGGGCGTCTCGCCGCTGCTCGATGTCGTCGCTCTCCAGCGCCGCGCGCCACCTTTGTTCCCAGGACTCGTCTGGGCGCATCTGCTGGCACATCCGACAGCCGCACAGTCCTCTCTCTCGCACGTCGCTGACCGTGGCTTGTTCGGCCTCGTCCAGATCCGACCACGTCAGCGTTGTGTCATCGCTGATCAACTTCGGTTCGTCGTCGACTCGAAGCAACCAGAGATCGTCGCGTAGCTCGACGAAGAGGTCGTTGGGCCTGGCGAGCAGGTCGCGGAGCTCGTCGAGGCCGCCTTCGATGCTGGCCTCGGATTGCTCGGCGATTCCCTGGATGGACTTATGGATCGCGGCGGCGGTTCGTCGCGCCCAGTGGTGGCTGGCCGCCGCTGAGAGCGGCGCCTCGCCGTGAAAGGTCGGAAATTCATAGGCGAGGGCGTTGGCCTCGGCCTGGAACCAGCCCTCGCGCTCACCGCGCGTCGTCATCTTCCGAAGGTAGTCCCAGACGGACTGGTACTCGCCCACGTAGCGCATACTGTGGCGCAGTATGGCGTCCCAGATGTCCCGTTGGAGTCGAGAGACTGGCGTCGAGGTCAGCGGGTCGGAGGCCTCGGACGTCTCGCGTTCGATGGCGATGGTGAAGCGATAGTCGGACATCGCATATCTCCGGTCTTGGCAACAAGTTTGCGTGCACAGCGGAGGATAAACACGATGCAGTGGGGTGAAAGGGCCGCTATTCGTCAGAACTCGCCGCGTTGTAGGTCTCGGCGAGCGTCGTGAATCTGTCGCGGTCGAGCGTGATGAAGACACCGCGACCTTCGGCGTACACGTTACCATCGTCGTCGATGATACGTCCGCGCGGGCGGATCTTTCGGCCGTCGACCGACTCTACCCAGGCTTCGGCGGTGTACACGTCCTCGAGGGGCAGCATCTTCTTGAAGTTCGTGGTCAACTCGGCGGCGACGACCGAGTGGCCCGCGACCCAGCAGGCGCTCCCGAGCGCCTCGTCGAGCACAGCGGCCATGCTCCCGCCGTGTGCGTGCCCCGGAGGGCCCTGGGCGCCGGGTCCCCACCAGACCTTCCCGATGAGCGCGCCGTCGTCTTCGCGGACATACCACCGTAACTTGATGATATCTTCGTCGAGGTGCGGGCCGACCAGAAACGAGCGGCCCAACTTCAGGTGCAGCAATTCAGCTGGCTGCATGCCTGGCCCACCCGATAGATCGATGTGTCCGTCTTGATCGTCTTGTTCGTCGCTCAAGATACTGCTCCGGTTGTTGGATCCGGCCAATCGAGGCGCCTGATACAGTACGTGGGAGTCGACCGACCGACAAATCGAATCGTCGAGAGTTCGCTGCATATTTCACAACGGCGGGACACGACCTATAGTGGTCGGGACGTTGGACAACCGCTGCGAAAGAAGAGCATGGACCCATCCCAGACCGAGCCGCAAACCGAGGCGCGCGACCCCAGAGGGCGTTTTCGGCTGCCGGATAGAACCAATACGCTCCAGATCTTGCTGGGACTGCTGTTGCCGTCGGCCTTCTTGCTGGCATTTCTGAAGTGGCAGCGCCTGACGTACTGGATGTTCAACCGTGCTGAGGACGGATTCGAACACGTCATCAAGAGCAACTTCGAGTTCTCGGTCTTCGAGACCATCAGCAGGTGGCCATGGCGCTCGCTGGACGTGCTCAAGTCCGATTTTGCGCTGCTCTTCGCGTTCACGGCGATCGCCCTCATGCTCGTCTATGCGGTCCGTACTCGCGTCCAAAAGCTCGCCGTTCTCGTGGGGCTGCAGTTGCTGACCATCGCGTTCTGCGTGCTGGAGACGGCGATCTTCTTCTATCACAATCGAACAGGGGCGAACCCAGACTTGACGCTGCTGACCCTGTTCGTCGAGCGATTCGACCAATTCGAGCGAGTCGTCTCGGCCGAGGGGTCGAGCACCCTCCCGATGATCTCGCTGCTCATCGGGGGCTTTTTACTGGTCTTTCCCTGGCTGCTTCGGCGGGTCATCACGCCCGACGAGCAGGCTGGCCCGGTCGACGAGCTGGCCCCGGGTCACCGTCACTTCCTGGGGCTGACGACCTCGGTCGTGGTCTTCGCTTCGGTGGCATTTTTGCCCGCGTGGACGCAGTTGCCCGAAGAGGTTACGGGCAACGCCGTCCTCAATATCGCGCGTATTGCCGCCCGCGGCGACGCCGGGCCCAGTGTGCCAGACGCGGACATCGAGACCCCGCCGATCTTCGCGACGCTCGTCGAGGATAGCCCCGAGCAGCCGCCACCCAACGTCGTCGTGATCATCCTGGAGTCGACGCGCACCGACGCGATGTCGATCTACAACCCCGAGGAGGTCTCGACGACGCCATTTCTGCGATCTCTCGAGGACGAGAGCCTGATCTTCGACCGGCACTATACCACCGTACCGCACACCTCGAAGGCGCTGGTCAGCGTGCTCTGCGGCGTCCAGCCCCACTGGCGCTCGGTCACGTCCGAAGCACTCCCGGGCAGCCTTCCGTCGCGCTGCATGCCGGAGATGGCGAGGCGTAAAGGCTACGCCACGGCGTTCTTCCAGACCGCGACGCGGTATTTCGAGGACCGCGACGCGCTGGTCGAAAATATGGGCTACGAGCATTTCTTCGCCGGGGAGGACGTCGACTCGTCGAAGGACTTCGAGATCGTCAACTACTTTGGATACGAAGAGGACGCGATGTTCCGACCCAGCATCGACTGGGTGGACGACGAGAGGGAGCGACCGATCTTTCTGACGTACCTGACGGTCATGGCGCACAGCCCCTACACGCCGCCGGGCGTCGAGCGCAGCGAAGGTCGCACGTTCGACCAGGTCATGGAGCACTACCGCGAGTCGATTCGATACTCCGATGTATTCGTCGAGAAGATCTTCGATGCGTTTCGCGAGCGTGGCCTCTACGAAAACACGGTATTCGTCATCCTCAGCGACCACGGCGAGGCGTTTGGGGAGCACGGTTTATGGGCGCACAACGGGATCTTGTACGAGGAGACCGCCCGATCCGCGATGGTGATTCACGACCCGCGTCGGCCGGATATCGCGGGTCGTGAAGACGACGTCACATCGCACCTCGACCTGCTCCCGACCCTCTCCGATCTCATGGGCTACAGCATCGAGCAGGGTGACTACCCCGGGCGCTCGCTGCTCGACCCCGTGCCCGATCGGAAGCTCTACCTGCACGGCTGGTATCAAAATCGCGTGCTGGGTAGCGTCGATCCCCGATACAAGCTGATCTATTACTTCGGGGACCGGCCGACCGAGCGCTACGACCTGCGTCGCGATCCCCTCGAGAAAAAGCCCCTCGAGATGACCGCCGACCGGGAACAGCGTCAGGTCGATGAGCTCTTGCGGCGACGAAACGCGAATCATCGGATGTTCGAGCTCTTCGGGGCCGGCAAGCGTGACCAGAGGGTGCTGTCTCCGACCGTCAATCCCGAGGTCCAACTCGAGCGCGAGCTGGCCGATGGTGTCGAGTTGGTCGGCCTCGATCGACCGTTGCCGTTCGGACGCCTGCTGAGCCGCAGGGTCAACTTCTATGTCCGATTGGAGCCGGGACGCTACGAAGTGGGCACGCCGATGAGCCTACGCATCGAGTCTGGGGGCGAGTTGCTCGATTCGGTCGACTTCGAGCTCTTCCAGGAGGTAGTCGAGGTCGAGGAGCCGGCGGCCGTCGGTCGCGCCGTCGAGGTCGTGCTGCCCCGGCGCCCGCCGAGCGAGACCATCGACCTCGTGCTCGTCGATGGCGCCGGTGGAGAGATCACGAAGATCGAGGAGGTCGGCCTCGCTGGCTACTAAAACACAGCGAGAGACTACTGCTCCCCCATCTCGATTTCCTTTTGCCGCACGCGCTTGTGGACCTCGAGCACGCTGTCGGGGTTGAGGGACATCGAGTCGATGCCGGCTTCGACCAGGAATTCGGCGAAGTCCGGATGGTCGCTGGGGGCCTGGCCGCAGATGCCGACGGGTTTGCCGACTGCGTGAGCGCGCTCGATGAGGTCGGCGATCATGCGCTTGACCGCCTCGTTGCGCTCGTCGAACAGGTCGCTGAGCTCGGTGGAATCGCGGTCGATTCCGAGCACCAGTTGCGTCAGGTCGTTGCTGCCGATCGAGAAGCCGTCGAAGCGTTCGGCGAACTCCTCGGCGAGCACGATATTGGAGGGGATCTCGGCCATCATATAGACCTGGAGGCCGTCGTCTCCGCCACGCTCGAGCCCGTACTTGGCCATCGTCTCGAGGACCCGGTCGGCTTCGTCGACGGTTCGGCAGAACGGAATCATGACGATGACGTTGTCGAGCCCCAGCACGTCTCGAGCCCGGGCAATCGCCCGGCACTCCATTCCGAATCCTTCCTCATAGCGCTCGCTGTAGTAACGAGATGCCCCGCGGAAGCCCAGCATCGGGTTTTCCTCGTGCGGCTCGAACTCCTTGCCGCCGATCAGGTCCGCGTACTCGTTGGTCTTGAAGTCGCTCATGCGCACGATGACGGGTTCGGGGTACACTGATGCCCCGATCAGCCCGATCGCCTCGGAGAGGTGGTGGACGAAGTACTCGGTCTTGTCGTCGAACCCGCGCGTGAGCTGCCGGATATGCTGGCGCGCCTTGTCGTCCTCGAGATCGTCGAAGCGCGCGAGCGCCATGGGGTGGACCTTGATTTTGTGGTCGATGATGAACTCCATGCGCGCCAGGCCGATGCCGCGGTGGGGCAGCTTCCACCACCTCAGGGCGCCCTCGGGGTCGGCCACGTTGAGCATGATGCGGGTCTTCGTCTCACCGACATCTTCGAGGCTGACCTCCTTTTCGGAGTACTCGAGTAGGCCCTCGTAAACATAGCCTGTATTGCCCTCGGCGCAGGAGAGCGTGACCTCCTGCGCGTCCTCGAGCTTCTCGGTGGCGTCGCCCGTTCCGATGACCGCGGCGACGCCGAGCTCGCGACTGACGATCGCGGCGTGGCTCGTTCGCCCGCCGTAGTCGGTGACGATACCCGATGCGCGCTTCATCAGAGGGACCCAGTCCGGGTCGGTCGACGTCGCCACGAGGATGCCTCCGTCCTCGAATTTGTAGGCCTCGTCCATATTCTCGAGCACGAATGCTTTGCCCGACGAGATGGCGCCGCCCACGGCGATGCCCTCGACGAGCACGTCTCCGCGCTCCTCGAGCTTGTAGCTCTTCATCGCGCTACGGCTTATCTGCGAGTGGACTGTCTCGGGGCGAGCCTGGACGATGAACAACTCGTCGAGTTCTCCGTCGAGCGCCCACTCGATATCCATCTCTCGGCCGTAGTGCTCCTCGATCGTGCCGGCCCAGCGGGCGAGTTGGAGGATCTGTTCGTCGCTCAGGACGTAGGCGTTTCGCTCGGACTCACTCGTGGCGACGTTTCGCGTCGAGCCACCCTGTCCGTAGATCATCTTCATCTGCTTATCGCCGAGGCGGTGCTCGACGATGGGGCGGGAGTCCTCATCGGCCAAGAGCGGCTGAAAGACGCGGAATTCATCCGGCGTGACCTCACCTTTGACCACGTTCTCGCCGAGTCCCCAGGCGCCGTCGATGACTACCATGTCCGGAAAGCCGGTCTCGGTGTCGACGGTGAACATCACGCCCGCGGCTCCCTTGTCGGAGCGGACCATCTTTTGGATGCCGACCGACAGCGCGATCTCCATGTGGTCGAATCCCTGCTGCTCGCGGTAGGTGATGGCGCGGTTGGTGAACAGGGATGCGAAGCACTTTCGCACCGAGGTGAGCAGGGCGCTCTCGCCGCTGACGTTCAGGTAGCTCTCTTGCTGGCCGGCAAAGCTCGCCTCCGGGAGGTCTTCGGCTGTGGCGCTGCTTCGCGCTGCGATGTCGACGTTGCGCGTCTCGTAGTGCTTGGAGAGCCGCCGATACGCGTCGCGGATATCCGACTCGAGCTCTTCGGGATACTCGCCGCCCGTGATGAGCCGGCGGATCGCCTTGCCGGTCTTCGCGAGGGAGTCATCGGAGCCGTCGTAGCCTTCGAGGGCATCGCGGATCGGGCCCTCGAGATCGTTTGCCTCGATAAACGTCCGGTATGCGTGCGCGGTGACTGCAAATCCGTACGGTACGCGGATGCCCTTGCTGCCGAGTTCTTTGTGCATCTCCCCGAGAGATGCATTTTTCCCGCCGACCAGACCCACGTCGTCGTTGTCGAGTTTATCGAACCAGAGAACGAAAGCTTTATCCGTCATAAGTGCGAAGTCCTGTCCCGCGCTACCCCGTGCATGAAACTGGCGGCGCAACGGTGAGTGCTAGATATCTTGATGGGAACGACCTTTCCGTCTGGCCAAATACTGCGCACGTTCGGGGTCGAGTGCAACACCCGAAGCGAAAAATCACCGGGGCGTCATGATCAGGCCTCGAGCGGGTTGACCACGTTTTGCGGCGAGCCTTCCAGATAGGCTGCGATATTGTCGGCGGTTGTCTGCATCAGGCGGCGGCGCGCTTCGACGCTCGCCCACGCCATATGCGAGGTGATGAGGCACCCGGGGGCTCTCAGCAGCGGGTGATCATCGGGGATCGGCTCCTCCTCGACGACGTCGACCGCTGCGCCGGCGAGTTGCTCGTCCGCCAGGGCGTCTGCGAGGGCCGGGGAATCGATGAGCTGGCCGCGTGCGGTATTGATCAGGAAGGCGGACTCCTTCATCAGCTCCAGGCGTCGGGCGTCGACCACGTGGCGGGTTTCTTCGGTGAGCGGGCAGTGCAGCGAGACGACGTCGGATTGTGCGAATAGCTCGTCCTTGGAGAGGAATTCGAAGTCGAACCAGGGGGCGGGATCCTCCTCGGAGCGGCTGTTCGCCACGACACGCATGCCGAATGCGTGCGCTATCTCTGCGGTGCGGCGCCCGATCTTGCCAAAGCCCACGATGCCCAGCGTCTTGTCGGCGAGTTCGACCACCGGGTGCTTCCAGAAGGCGAACTCGTCAGCGTCCGCCCAATCCCCGTCGCGCACGGCCTGGTCGTGCGCTGCGACGTGATTCGTGAGCTCGAGCAGCAGGGCGAAGACGTGCTGTGCGACCGAGTCGGTGCCGTACTCCGGCACGTTGCTGACCGGGATGCCCCGCCTGGCGGCCGCGTCGACGTCCACGACGTCGTAGCCGGTGGCGAGCACCGAGATGAACCGCAACCCGTCGAGCTCGGCGAGCGTGTCGGCGTCGAGCGGCGTCTTGTTGGTCAGCAGGATGTCGGCGCCCTGCGCGCGCTCCAGGATCTGGTCCGGCGCCGTGATGTCGTGAACCGTCAGATCGCCGTGGGCGGCGACCGGGTCCCAGGGGTTGTCGCCCGGGTTGAGCGTGTGTCCGTCGAGGACGGTTATTTTGGGGGGCATGAGTGGTTCCTCGGGTTTGGGGCGCGTAGCGGTATACAGCGCGACGCCGGGGCGCGTCTAGCCATGGAGGCGCGGAAGCGTGGAAGTTTGGAAGCATTGATGAATGCGTGGATGAGTTGAGGGTACGGAAGATTCGTTGAAACGGAGTGCTTTGACGCGTGGATTGCGTTGATTTCTTGGATGACCTGGATCGCTCGGATGGCTCGGAGGCGTTAATCTCGGAGGCGTTAATCTCGGAGGCGTTAATCTCGGAGGCGTTAATCTCGGAGGCGCCGACCCATGGTGCCTCGGAGTCTGGCGGCATCCGTCTACCGAGCTTCCGACGTCGAAGACTCCGCTCTTCCAGATTCTGCTTTCCCAGCCTCCGAGCTTGAAGGCCTCCAAGAACTCCAAGGCCTCGAAGCCTCCAAGAACTCCAAGGCCTCGAAGCCTCCAAGAACTCCAAGGCCTCGAAGCCTCCAAGAACTCCTTTTCCGCGAATCTTCCGTACCCTCAACTCATCCATGCCTTCATCGATGTCTCCAAGTCTCCAAGTCTCGAAGTCTCCGGGTATCCAAGCGTCCAAGCGTCCAGCGGTGCTGAACGACTTCGACCGCCACATGCGAGGAGGCGACGGCACAGCAGCGTCAAACCTGCATCGACGAGATCGGTGGGCTCGCCTGCAATGGTAACTCCATCACCATCACCGAGACCTGCATGAAACGCACTCGGCCCGAGTCAATCGCTCGGCGAGGAGGCGAGTTCAGCGAATCGGCGTTTCCGCCTTGTTGAGTTTGACCTCAGCCACCACGCTTATTGAAGCAGGCGACCACATCACCGTCACCGGTCTTTTCGAAGTTCCAGTTGCCGCTGTCGTCATCACCTTACAGGTCATTGACGGCCCCGGAGACTTTTGAGG
>JBNJFZ010000022.1:10344-13100 GCA_051747295.1 Myxococcota bacterium | reverse complement strand
GACGGCGAGCAGTTGTAGGCCAACGGCTTGCCGGGAAACTTCTCGTGGATGGCGTCGGCGAATTCCTTCGCCTCACCGAGGTCGGGCTTGCTTGTCTCGCACCACACCAGGTCGGCGTACGGTGCGTAGGCCAGGCCGCGCTCGATGGCGAACTCGAGCCCACCGTCGAGCTGGTAGAAACCCTCAGAGGTGCGCCCACCGGTCATGTAGCGCTCGTCGAGCGGATCCACATTGTTGGTGAGCAGGTCGGCCGAGTCGGCGTCGGTACGCGCGATGAGCAGGGTGCTCGCACCTGCGACGTCGGCGCCGAGGCGGGCCGAGACGAGCTTGTTTCGGAACTCGCTGACCGGCACGAGGACCTTGCCGCCCATGTGACCACATTTCTTGGCGGAGGACAGCTGGTCTTCGAAGTGGACACCGGCGGCGCCGGCGGCCACGAGCGCTTTCATCAGCTCGAAGGCGTTGAGGTTGCCGCCGAATCCAGCTTCCGCGTCGGCGACGATCGGGGCGAACCAATCGATGTCGGTGTTGCCCTCGAGCGCCTGGATCTGGTCGGTTCGCGTCAGCGCCTTGTTGATGCGGCTGACCAGCTTCGGCACGCTATCGACCGGGTAGAGGCTCTGATCGGGGTACATCTCGCCGGCGGTATTAGCGTCTCCGGCGGTCTGCCAACCGCTGACGTAGACGGCGCGTAGTCCGGCCTGGACTTCCTGGACGGCCTGGTTGCCGGTCACGGCGCTGAGTGCCCGAACGGGGGCCTCGCTCTTGATGCGCTCCCAGAGTTTCTCGGCGCCCATCTTGCCGAGCGTGTGTTCGATCTGGACGCTGCCGCGCAGATTGACGACCTGCTCGCCGGAGTAGGGGCGTTCGATCCCCTCCCATCGCTCGTCTTCTTGCCATTGTTGCTCGAGTTCTTCGGCCGATTGTCCCTGATACTTCGTCATCGCATCTCCTTAGTTGTCTTCGATCGGGCCCTCTCGGCCCGAACAGTAAAATCGAAGACGGTGCCAGTTAAACGAGAGCAGCTCTCACCGCCGTTGCATATTCCGCAGGGGAAGACTTAGTCCAAGTAGTCGTAGGCAATCAGCGTGAGGAATTCGACGAAATTGTCGTCCAAGCTGAGCCTGTCGAACAGTTCCCGGGCGAGTTCGAATCGCTCGGGGTCGTAATGGTCACCGTACAGGTCCTGGATTTTCTCCATCTCCTGCGGCACGAGCTCCTGGTAGAGTTCCTTGGTGACCTCCCGGCCGTCGGAGAGCCGAGCGTCGGGATGCTGAATCCATTGCCAGACTTGCGAGCGCGAGATCTCCGCGGTCGCAGCGTCTTCCATCAGGTTGTAGATCGCCGCTGCACCCTGTCCGCCCATCCAGCTGGCGATGTACTGGATGCCTACGTTGATATTAAGGCGCAGACCGTCTTCGGTTATCTCTCCGCCCTCGATTTCCGTATTCAGCAAATCTTCTGCGGTGACGTCGACGTCCTCTCGCAGCTCGTCTTTTTGATGGGGCCGGCCTTCGAGGACGTTCTCGAACGCCTCTCGGGCGACCGGGACGAGGCCGGGGTGTGCGACCCACGTGCCGTCGTAGCCCTGGCGAGCCTCGCGCTCTTTGTCTGCTTTGACCTCACGGAACGCGCGCTCGTTGGCTTCCTCATCCTTGCTCGGGATGAACGCCGCCATCCCGCCGATGGCGTGTGCGCCGCGCTTGTGGCAGACGCGCACGAGGTTCTCGGCGTACGACTTCATGAACGGCACGCCCATGGTCACATCCGAGCGATCCGGCAGCAGGAAGTCGTCGTGGGAGCGGAACTTCTTGATGACGCTGAAGATATAATCCCAGCGGCCGGCGTTGTGTCCGGCTGCGTGCTCTTTGATCTCGTAGAGAATCTCTTCCATCTCGAACGCGCCGAGGATGGTCTCGATGAGCACCGTCGCCTTGATGGTGCCCTGAGGGATGCCCAGCTCGTCCTGCGCGTGGATGAATACGTCGTTCCACAGGCGCGCTTCGAGGTGGCTCTCGAGCTTCGGCAGATAGAAATACGGCCCGGAACCGTTGTCGAGCAACGCTCTGGCGTTGTGGTAGAAGTACAGCCCGAAGTCGAAGAGCGACGCCGAGATCGGCTCGCCGTCGACCGCGACGTGTTTTTCGACCAGGTGCCACCCGCGAGGGCGAACCAGCAGCGTCGCGATGTCGTCACCGAGCTCGTAGGTCTTGTCCTTGGTCGGGTGGACGAACGTAATGTCGCCGCGGACCGCGTCGCGCAGGTTGATCTGGCCGCCCACGCAGTTATCCCAGGTCGGGGAGTTGGAGTCCTCGAAGTCCGCCATGAAGACATCTGCGCCCGAGTTGAGCGCGTTGATGACCATCTTGCGGTCGACCGGCCCGGTGATCTCGACGTTGCGATTCTGCAGATCTTCTGGGATTGGACCGACTTTCCAGTCTCCCTCCCGAATATCCTTCGTGGACTCGAGGAACCCCGGCATCTCGCCGTTCTGGATCTCTTGATCCCGCTCGGAGCGCTTCTGCAGCAGTTGGATGCGTCGCGTGTTGAACTCGCGATGCAGCGTGGCGATGAAGGCGACCGCGTCTTCGGTCAGAATCTCTGCGTATGCGTCGGTCACCTCACCGGTTACTTCGACGCCATCGGGCAATTGAAGCTTGGTATCACTCATCTAGAGCTCTCCTGAGTTCAAATTGTCTTCCCAGCTGCGAAGGGTCGAGCCGCGGGGGGGGGGGGGGGGCGGGAGCGGCGGGGGG
>JBNJFZ010000022.1:3378-10334 GCA_051747295.1 Myxococcota bacterium | reverse complement strand
CCCAGCGCCCCCCCCCCCCCCCCCCCCCCGCGGCTCGTTGATACAGTTTTGTGAATCCCATGTAAAGTCGGAGCGATCAACGCGGCTTGATACGCTGAATGTCTCGACGTCCACTGAATGAATGGCGATTCAGTTCTCGCTATTCCCTGGGTGAAACCTTCGCAGCTCGGTCGAAAAGTAAAGTATTGTCGGTCGGAATCTCTCGCTGGGAGCGAAACTATAAATTATTGATCCCCAAGACGAAAGTCCCCCGTCCCGTCGAGCCTCACTCCCTCATCGGACCAATCACCAGCGAAGGACCGACCACCAACTCCGAACCACACCTGTACGGGTTTGCATCTACTCACTGCGCGCGATGAAATATTTCCGCGGCGACATCCCTTACAATCGACTCATGTCGGACAGTGGCCCGTCGGAGCGTATCTATGTGGAGAATGGTGATCTTTTTTTTGGTCTTCATCGTCGTCTGGGGCGGGGGCCATGCTTATGCTGGCTGGACGCTGACGCGCCACGGGGATCCGACGCGGGCCTGGCGCGTGGCGGTCTGGTCGCTTCTGGGGTTCAACTTCGCTGCATCGGCGGCGGCCTTCGTCGGGCGCAGATTTGCGACCGGTGAGGTACTCGTCGATCTCTTGCAGTTCGTGGCCTACGTCGGGATGGGGGCCTTCGCGATGCTCTTCGCCCTGTTAGTGCTTCGCGATGTCCTCGAGCTCGCCCTGATCGGCGCGTTCAGGTTCAAGACCGCTCTGGCGGCGTCCGGTGCGGCGGCGGAAGCGGTCGAGAGCCCCGAACGGCGCGAATTCTTCGGGCAGATCGCCAATATCGGCATGCTAGGCGCGGCGGCCACCGGGGCGTCCGTCGGGTATTGGAAAGCTCGTAAGATCCCGGATATTCAGCGCGTCGAAGTACCCGTCGAAGGCCTGCACCCGGACCTCGACGGCTTCAGGATCGCGCAGGTCAGCGACGTCCACGTCGGCCCGACCATCAAGGGCGAATTTCTCGAGGGTGTCGTCGAGCGGGTGAATACGCTGGGTGCGGATCTCGTGGCGTTCACGGGTGACATGGTCGACGGCTACGTCGACGACATGCGCGAAGATACGCGTCATATCGGTAACTTTCAGGCCACTCACGGCTCGTATTTTGTGACCGGCAACCACGAGTATTACTGGGACGCGCCGGCGTGGTGCGACGAGGTCGAGCGCTGCGGCATGAAGGTGCTAAACAACGCTAACGAGTTGGTCCGTCACGGCGGCGCGACGCTCGCGGTCGGGGGTGTGACCGACTATCGCGCCGCGCGGCACGACGAGGCGCAGGCTTCCGACCCGCACCGAGCCATCGAGGGGGCCGAGGACGCCGACTTCAAGTTGCTCCTCGCCCACCAGCCGAAGTCGATCTACGAGGCCGCGAAGGCCGGGTTCGATCTGCAGCTATCCGGACATACCCATGGCGGTCAGTTCTGGCCGTGGAACCTGGTGGTCGGGCTCGCACACCCCTTCACCGCGGGGCTGGATGTCTTCGAGTCGATGATGATCTATGTCAGCCGCGGCACCGGCTACTGGGGACCGCCGATGCGGCTCGGTGCGCCCAGCGAGATTACGTTGCTGACCCTGAAGCGGGTCTAGTACCCTACATCAGAATGTTTGCTGCGCGCCCACAGTCGTCGTCGGCCGGTCGAGTGCTGTATTCGTGCCGGTGTGCACCACGCCGTTTCCGCCCGGTTGCCCCCACGCCTGGTCGCCGTAGTCGCCTCCCGCACCGCCCGACACCGACGTTGTCGCCGATCCGTCATCCAACATGTCTCTGTAGAGAAGCTTGATTCGTCCGCCCGCGCCGCCCCCGCCGCCGTCGTTGTAAGTTTCCACGCCGTCGCCGCCGTCGCCGCCGTCCGAGCGGATACTGCCCGTCACGGCGACCTGACGACCGAAGAGCAATACGCCCCCGCCAGAGCCGCCGCCACCATTGGCCGAGTCGCCGCCGCCACCGGGTGAACCGGAGACGTCTATCGAGCCGGTCGCCCGGATGCGCGTCGCGTAGACCTGAAGGCCGCCGCCACCGTTACCGCCGGGCTGAGCGGTTCCGCCGCCGCCCCCCGAGCCCAATTGGATGAGCTGTGAGCAGCAATCACCATAGGGGCTACCGCCATTCGCCAGGGTCTCGGTCCCGTCCCATCCCCCGGCGCCGCCGGTGCCGCCGTAGCCGCCGCCACCACCGCCATTGCCCGATGCTCCATCTCCGCCACCGGGACCTGATCCACTATTGGTGGTGCCTCCGCCGGAGAACCCTCGGCCTACTCCATCGACGGAGCCGCCGATGAATACGTATTCGGCTCGGATATCCGTCACCGAGCCAGAGGGCAGGGTGACGCTGTGCCCGGACCGGATGCGTACGGCATTGGCCGAGATGGAGCTGGGCAGAGTCTGGCCGTCGGTCGACGTGAAGCTATTCGGAAAGGCGGCGTTGAAGTCGCTCTGCGAGCTCGTCGAGCCGGTGAACCCGTAGAACATCCAGACGGTCGTCGATGACCCCGATGCGATGCTGGGCACGTGCACCCAGATGCGGCTCGTGCCGCCCGAGTTCCAGCTCTCGATCCAGTACGACAGCTCGAATCCGTTGTCCGCGCTGTCGTCTGTGCCGAAGCGCAGGTCCGAGCCGTCGCTCGCCGCCCCTCCGTAGTTGAAGTTCGACGGCGTCAGCTCGACCAATACAGTGTGGTTCGATTTTGCGGTGTTGCTCGAGACGTTCACGGGGGCGCGGTACTGCCAACCCTCGCAGCTATTGGTACAGCCGTCGGTGTCGACCGAGTTTCCGTCGTCACAGAACTCGACGCCGCTTTCGACGTAACCGTCGCCACACGTGGCTGCCACGCAGGTATCCAGGCAGGCGTCGGAGTTGTCGGAGTTTCCGTCGTCGCACTCCTCGCCCGGGCCGACGAAGCCGTCGCCGCACGTGGCTGCCACGCAGGTATCCAGGCAGGCGTCGGAGTTGTCGGAGTTGCCGTCGTCGCATTCTTCGCCGGGGCCCACGAAGCCGTCGCCACACGTGGCTGCCACGCAGGTGTCCAGGCACGCGTCGGTGTTGTCGGAGTTGCCATCGTCGCATTCTTCACCCGGGCCGACGAAGCCATCGCCACAGGAGGCCGCCACGCAGGTATCCAGGCAGGCGTCGGTGTTGTCGGAGTTGCCGTCGTCGCACTCTTCGCCGGGGCCCAGGAAGCCGTCGCCACAGGAGGCGGCCACGCAGGTATCCAGGCACGCGTCGGAGTTGTCGGAGTTGCCGTCGTCACATTCCTCGTTCGGTCCGACAAAGCCGTCGCCGCATACCTGGTTTTTGCAGTCGGACGTGCACGAGTCGGAGTTGTCAGAGTTGCCGTCGTCACATTCTTCGACTCCGTCCTGGACGAAGCCGTCGCCGCACGCCGCGGGCTCACAGGTATCGAGGCAGGAGTCGGTATTGTCGTCGTTACCGTCGTCGCACTGCTCGACTCCTTCCTGGACGAACCCGTCGCCGCAGGTGGCGGCCACGCACGTGCTCAGGCAGCCGTCGGTATCGATATCGTTGCCGTCATCGCAGTCCTCGCCGTCCTGAACGACACCATCCCCGCACGTCGCTGACTTACACTCGGTGGTACACTCGTCGGTGTCGACGTCGTTGCCGTCGTCGCACGCCTCACCGGGCCCGACAAAGCCGTCGCCGCAGGTCGCTTCTTCGCACGTATTGAGGCAGGAGTCGGTATTGTCGTCGTTGCCGTCGTCGCACTCCTCGTCCGGGCCCACAAACCCGTCGCCGCAGGCGGCGAGCTCGCATTGTGACGTACATTCGTCGGTGTCGACGTCGTTGCCGTCATCGCACGCTTCATCACCCTCGACTTCGCCGTTCCCGCATACGGGTTCGGCGTCGCTGTCATCGCCGGTATCGCCGGTATCGCCGGTATCGCCGGTATCGCCGCCAGCGTCATGTCCGCTGACGTCGGACTCACCGTCGATGAGTCCCCCGTCTTCAAGGCCTACGTCGGTGTATTTCGGGTCGTCGACCGGGCATCCGGTCAGAAGGGCAATGGTCCCCGCGAGTGTGAGTATGAAAAGCAGGCGATATGTTAAGCGCATAGCTGGGGCCCCGAGCGGGTAGAACGTGAGCGGCTGACGCAGTGCGTCACCGCGTCTCGCTACCCTCTTAGGGTCGTTTTATTTGACCGAAAAGTCAAAAAGTCCGTTGGGATGTCTACCGGGCGCGCTCGGAGCGGGGGCCGCGATCGGTCTCGTCGGGCAGCGCGTCACACGGGCACACGACCGGGGAGTCGTCGGGCGACGAGAGTTCGATGGTCTGCCTGGGGACGCGATGGGGCGTCTGGTCGGCCGGGCCCGATTCGACCAGCAGATATTCCCCGTCGCCAGGTCGTCCGGCGCCGTATTTGTCATGGTCGACACACAACTCCCATCCGCGCTGTGCGACTCCGTGTGGCATCAGCGGCATCGTCTTCTCGGTGCCCTCGAGGTAGTCGAAGGAGGCTCGGCCGTCGGCATCGGTCGTCGCCTGCCAGCGGTCGACGACGGCCTCCGGTGGCGGGCCGATCCGCACGCGACACAGTCGTACTCTTGCGCCGGAGACGGGTTTGCCCGACTCGCCGTCCACCACGTCTACGTCGACCTCGGGCGAGCGCACGATCTGACGATCCACCGGGAAGCAGCACCCGCCGAGTACGGCGCACGCCAGTGCGCTCGCCGCCAGAGTGCCCGCGTATCGCGCCACGATTCGGCATGCTCTCATGGGGCCTCGCCGGGGATATGCATATCCATAAATTCGTAGTGATGCCGCCAACATTGGCGGGCCTGCTCGCGCCAGGCCAGGGCGTGAAATGCGTGAATCTCTCCGGGATAGATCTCCTGGCGCGCGCTCGTCGATAGCCGGTCGAGCGCCTCGCGCATTCGCCGCGTGTCATCCAGCAGGACATCTCTCGTGCCTACCGGCAGGAAAAACGGCGGCAGCTGTCGATCGGGGGCCTCTCCTCGCTCCAGAAAGACGAGCGGATCGGCGAGGTCGTAGGCCGGGTCGTCAGGGTCCCCGCCGCCGGGTAGGTAGGCGGTGGAAATCTCGTGGAGTCGATCGCGCACGAACCAGCTCAGCTCTCTGCGACGCCACAAGCGATCCACGTCCGAGACCTGGAAGATGCCGCACGCGGGCGCGACCGCCGTCGGCGTCTGGCCGGTCTGAAAGACCCGATCCGCCCACGGCTCCGGGCGCTCGTAATGCGCCGCCAGCGTCAGCGACGTCACCAGGTTCGCCCCGGCGGACTCCCCGGCGAGCAGGATGCGAGACGGATCCCCGCCGAAGCGCTCGGCGTTGTCGAGGACCCAGCGATACGCGTCGCATACGTCCTCGAGCGCGGCGGGATAGGGGTGCTGCGGGGCCAGTCGATAGTTGATGTTGAAGACGACGAAGTTCTTTCGCGCAAACTGCAGCGCCATCCCTGAATGCGTGTCTTTCGAGAGGATGCAGAAGCCGCCACCGTGGACATATATCGCCACGGGGAGCGGCTCGTCTTCGCTGGCGTGCTCCGGCACGTAGACGTCCAGCAGGTGTTCGCGGCGACCAGTCGCGGCATAAGGCAGGTCCGTGATCAGCTCGACCCCGTGCTTCTGGGGTTGGTTCAGTGGCGACACCTGCGCGACGGTCGAGAGACCCTTGAAGAAATTCTCGAGGACGACGGCGCCTGCCTTGCGGCGCAGCTTCGAGCCGCCCTTCATCAACGTTTTGGCGACCATAGCGTGGTTCCTCTTCGAGGCGTTACGACAGGGGTTGCGGATCCTTCAGATCTTTAATCGAGAATTCCTCTTCTTCAATTCCCAGAGACACGCCAGTGGCGTATGCAGCGCGGATATGCGTGGAGTCGCGTGGGACGCGCCTGTTCTGGTCGGCGACGGATTCGAGGGGCACGCTGCACAGGGCGTTTTCCTGGAGTGCGACCATGCGACCGAACCTGCCCTGAGCGACCAGTCCGGCGGCGTACGTGCCGAAGTTGGTCGCCAGCACGCGGTCGAACGGGGTGGGCGTGCCACCTCGCTGGATGTGGCCGAGCACCGTGGTCCGAATCTCGCTGTCGAGCAGCGGCTCGAGCCGCTCGCGCAGATAGTTTCCGACGCCACCGAGCTTGATCGGATCGGTGCTCTCTTCGTCGGTTTCGCGCACGATCATCTCCTCACCCTCGACACGAGCTCCCTCGGCGACCGAGATGATCGTGAACTTCTGTCGCTCGCTTCGCGCCTTGCACACTCGCGCGACTTCCTCGACAGAGAACGGGAACTCCGGAATCAGGATCACGTCTGCCCCGCCCGCGATGCCCGCGTGCAGCGCGATCCAGCCCGAGTAGCGGCCCATCGTCTCGCAGATCATGACGCGATTGTGGCTGCGACCGGTCGTCTGTAGCCGGTCGATGGCCTCTGTCGCGGTCGCCATGGCCGTGTCGAAGCCAAATGTGCGATCGGTGTGCATCAGGTCGTTGTCGATCGTCTTGGGGACCCCGACGAAGTTGACGCCCTTTTGCTGGAATTTGTGGCACATGGTCATCGTGCCGTCGCCACCCAGGGCGACGATCGCGTCCAGGCCCAGCTCACGGCAGTAGTCGACAACTTCGTCGGAGACGTCTTCGCCGTCGCGGCCGTAGAACTGGAAGGGGTTGGCCTTGTTGTGGGTGCCGAGGATGGTGCCGCCACGATTCAGGATGCCGCTGACGTCTCGATACGACAACTCGCGTACATTCTTGTCGATGAGCCCCAGGAACCCCTCTTCGATGCCTATGACCGTCGCGTCGGCCTGGAGCATCAGGCTCTTCGAGACCGCACGAATGACTGCGTTGAGCCCGGGGCAGTCCCCGCCGCCGGTCAGCACGCCAACTCTCATACTCATATTTTCATCCTCAGGTGTGGAAAAAATGCGCCTTCCGACAAGTTAAGCCCAAACGC
>JBNJFZ010000022.1:0-3278 GCA_051747295.1 Myxococcota bacterium | reverse complement strand
GGCAGTCCCCGCCGCCGGTCAGCACGCCAACTCTCATACTCATATTTTCATCCTCAGGTGTGGAAAAAATGCGCCTTCCGACAAGTTAAGCCCAAACGCGAGTCGAGTGAAGCGCGCAGTTGCTTTCGGTGCAGGCTGGCAGCCTGCGCGCCACGTCTCACGGAGAGCGAAGAGGAAGAGGAACTCGGTTTGGGAACGGGGCGGGCGGACCGAGCGAGGGCGAGGTGATTTGTGCGAGGTCGAAGTCGTGTGAAGCAGGCGATGCTGAGGGAGCGAAGAGGAAGAGGAACTCGGTTTGGGAACGGGGCGGGCGGACCGAGCGAGGGCGAGGTGATTTGTGCGAGGTCGAAGTCGTGTGAAGCAGGCGATGCCGGAGGCATCGTCGATGCAACACGACGCAGACCTCGTGCAAATCAACCGCCCTCGCGAAGGGAGCCCGCCCCGTTCCCAAACCAAAAAAAGACGCCCCTCGGGGATGAAGCGAGGGGCGTCGGGTCCCAGGTGTGCGAGGGTGTGGAGGACTCGCTGCCATGGGATTCGGTAGGGCCCGCGATGGCGCGGGCCCGATGTCTGGTTGTATCAACCTCCGATGATGCACTCGTTGCTGCTTCCGCAGAGCAGGCCTTCGCAGCAGTCGGTGCTATCGGTGCAGCTCTCGTAGATGTCGCCGCACGAGGTCGTGTCTTCCTCGCAGACCAGCGTGCTGGAGTTGCAGTAGCCGGAGCAGCAATCGCTGTTGGCCGTGCAGTTATCACCCAGCGAGACGCAGGACGTACCGCAGGTGCCGCCGTCACAGACGCCAGAGCAACACTCGGCTCCGCGCGAACAGGTCTCGCCATTATCGAGGCAGGTCGGGATGTCCGCGCACTGGTCCGTGTCGGGGTCGCAATAACCGGAGCAACACTCACCGTCAGTCGTGCACGATGTGGTGTTGGACTTGCAGTCCGCGCACTGGCCGGTGTTGGCGTCGCAGTAGTTCGAGCAACACTCCGCATTGTCCGTGCACGAGTCACCCACACTCACACAGGTTTCCTCGCCGCAGACGCCATTGGAGTTGCAGTTGCCGTTGCAGCAATCGCCGTCAGCCGTGCAGGCGTTGCCGTCGTCGGTGCAGCTACTTGTTTCACAGGCGAATCCTCCGCTGCCGTCTGGCAGGCAGAGCCCGGAGCAACACTGGTCGCTGAACTGGCAACTATCGCCCTCGTTCAGACACTCGGTGAAGTCGCCGCCCAGGCATCGCTCGACGCCGACCACGGAGCCGCCACAGTTGTCATTGCAGCACTGGTGGACGTCTTGCCCATCGGGCGCGGTGCAGACTTCGCCGCCGGGCTTAGCGCCCGAGACGAGCTGGCAGCGACCGATATCGATGTTCGGCTGTCGGACGCACTCGACTTCGTCGGTGGGGTTGCAGCTATCTTGCTCTCCGTAGTGGGAGCAACACTCGGTGTCGGAGCCGCAGACCTCACCGGCCGGGCGGCAACCTCCGAGGAACTGACAGCTCTTGTAGCCCGCGCCGTTGCCGACGCACGCGTAGGAACAGCAGTCGTTGTGGTTGTCACACGGCTCGCCGACGACCAGGCAGGCGGGTACATTGAGGCCGGAAAAGTCACCCTGGATGTCCTCGCAATAGCCTTCGTCACTGCACGCGCCGTTGCAACATTCGCTGTCAGCCCCGCAGATTTCGCCCGCGCCGCGGCAGACTCCGCCGGTAACGCAGCGGGATTCTCCGTCACTCCCGAATGGCTCACACGCCTTCGAGCAGCATCCGTTGTCGTCAGCGCAGGTTTCGCCGGCTTGCTTACAGGAGGTGCCTTCGCCCTGAGCGCAGGTGCCGCCGTCACAGTTGTTGCTGCAGCAGTCGCCATCGGCGCTGCAGTCCTCGCCCTGAGAGGTGCAGACGTCGCCGGAGGCGCAGGTACCGCCGTCACAATTGAGCGAGCAGCAATCAGCCGCGGAGCTGCAGCTGTCGCCTTCGATCGTGCATCCAGCCTGACCGGAGAGACACTCACCGTTCGCTCCGCATTGGCCGGAGCAGCAGGTGGCGCCCGTGGTGCAAGTTTCGCCGGCGGGGTCACAGACGCCCTCGGTCACCGAACAGATGCCGTTGGCGTTGCAGATGTCCGAGCAGCATTCGCTGCCATCGGAGCACGAGTTGCCGTTCGGAGTGCAGCCACCGGTGTCGGTCTGTGTATCGCCGCTGGTGTCGGTCTGCGTGTCTTCGTCGGTGTCGGTGGTCCCGTCGTCGGTGGTGCCATCGTCCGTCGTACCGTCATCCGTCGTGTCGCTCGGATCGGCATCTCCGGTCACGTCTCCGGTATCGTCGCCGTTATTTCCGTTGTTGCCGCCGCCACCGTCCTCGTCGCATCCGCCGCAGCCGATGGACAAGATGAGCGCGAGGCACGCAAAAAACATGACCCCGTGAAATTGAAATCGAACTCGCATGGAATCTCCCTGATCTAGAGCGATAAAATCGCTGGTCTTCGAGTGCTTCGCCCAACCGAAGCGACGAAGTGGGTCGGCGAGTGGGTGACCGTCCTGCTGTGAGGCGGTCACCGAATCCGCGACGCTTTATAATTCGAGACGGAACCCGTCAGAACTAGTGTGACGTATATAACGACCGTTACGCAACTTTCAGATGTATACGGATCCGGGTTTTTGTATACGCACTGTATACGAATCGCTAGGGCATATTGGGGCGCGGCGATTTTCAAGGCGATTCCGTGCCTTTTGTCGTGCTCTGAGAATACGCAGGGGTAGATTGGGGTGAGTCTTTGTGTACACGTGTAGGAGGAGGTGCGAGGGGAGGGCGATCGTGGTTCGGGAACCACCCGCTCGGTCCCTCCGCGGCTGGGGCAGGATTTTGGGTTCGCGGTACTATGGCCCCCTCCGCGCTTCGCGCGGTGTCCCCCGCTGTCGCGGGGCGTTGGGTTTTGGGTTCGCGGTACCATGGCCCCCTCCGCGCTTCGCCCACTCGATCCGGATTAGACGTCGAAATGGCGAAAAAGATCGGTGCGCGGGCCTCTGTGCCCGCCTCGCGGCCTCCGTGCCGCGACTTGCGTGGACACACGTTCGGGACCGGCAGAGCGGTCCCGGCGACGACAGAGCGTCGCGCGCCGAGCCTTTCACGCCACTTGCGACGAAGCTTTTGGGTGTGGTGGCGCTGATCCGGATTGAGTGGGCCGCTCGGGTACTTCCCCGAATCGGGGAAGGGTCACTTTGCCATAAAGTACCGCTTCTGCTTCACCGAGACACGCGACTCGAAGGTGCGCGGCGACGAC
>JBNJFZ010000021.1:2975-48597 GCA_051747295.1 Myxococcota bacterium | reverse complement strand
GGCAGTTACCTGTCGCGCCTGGCTCGTGCATACCCCGACGTCGAACGCGAGTTGATGCTCTTTCGGCGCCACTATCTGAGAGCGCGCTTCAGCGGCGTGCCGCCGACTGCAGACGAGATCGCACGACTCGAGTCCGCAACCCAGCGTATTCGCAAGGCCATGCGATAGCGACGGACAGATATCGTTGTACAGACTGCTGCGTGCTCGCCTAAGCTCGCTTCTCACCGCTTCCAGACACGGCTCGCGCATGCATCCGAACGCCAGGCTACTCACCGAGTTCTACGACGCCTTCAACCGCCACGACGGGGATGAAATGGCGACGGCCTATCACGACGCGGCTCATTTTTCGGACCCGGTCTTCCCGGATTTGGACGCGCCCGCTGTGCGAGATATGTGGAAGATGCTGACCTCGAGCGCTCCCGATCTGCGCGTCGAGGCGACCGGCATCGAGGCCGACGATGAGGTCGGACGCGTCCACTGGGAGGCCTGGTACACGTTCTCGAAGACCGGCAACGAGGTCCACAACATCATCGACGCGACCTTCCAGTTTCGCGAGGGTAAGATCGTGCGACATGTCGATGACTTCGACTTCTGGCGGTGGACCCGCCAGGCGCTCGGCGTGACCGGCATCCTGCTCGGCTGGACGCCAATGGTGCGCAACAAAGTCCAGTCCATGGCGGCCAGGCGCCTCGAGAAGTGGCGGGCCTCCGAAGCCCGATGAATCAGCTCGCGGGGCTCACCCCTCGCGCTCCTCACGGAGCCGTTCCTTGGTACGGCGGCCCTTCTCGCTGAGCAGTGGCTTGAGCCGTTGCCTCAGGCCGGGCACCAGATACGCGAGCGTGGCTAGCTTACCTCCGATGGCTGGAAATTCACGCTCGACCTTCCCATCGTCTGCGCAGGCGAGGATCATGTCGGCCACGTCTTCGGCCGTGCACATCTCCTGGCTGAAGACGATGTCTTCGACCTCGTCGAGCTCGTCCATGATAAACGCCGTGTCGATCGGCCCGGGGCTGACCGCGCTGACGGTGATGCCGGAGCCGTCGAGCTCCTGCGCCATCGCGTAGGTAAACGCGCGAAGCCCGAACTTGGTCGACGAATACGTCGCCGCACCATCGAGCGGCACCTTGCCGGCCAGGCTCGCCACGTTGACGACGAATCCCGAGCCCTGCTCTCGCAGGTAGGGCAACGCCACCCGGGTCAGCACGAGCGGCGCCCGCAGGTTGACGTCGACCATCGTGGCGACCTCTTCGGGCGTTCGCGTCTCGAGGTTCCCGCGAAAGTGCGCACCGGCATTGTTGACGACGCCGTCCAGGCCCCCGAAATGGTCGACGGTCTGCTCCATCGCCGCTTCCATGGCGTCGAGATCCGAGACGTCGAGGGGGATGACCAGCGAGCGCTCCAGTCCGTCGGCCGCCTCCTCCAGCGGGCCCGGCGTGCGCGCGACCAGCACCACGTTGGCTCCCGCGGCGTGAAACGCCTCCGTGGTCGCGCGCCCCACGCCTCTCGAGGCAC
This sequence comes from Myxococcota bacterium, assembly GCA_051747295.1. GTDB lineage: Bacteria > Myxococcota_A > Bradymonadia > Bradymonadales > Bradymonadaceae > JBNJFZ01. The sequence continues at coordinate 47,085 of JBNJFZ010000021.1, read as the reverse complement.
CCGTGATGAAGACGGTCTTTTGTGTGAAGTCGTAAGTCGACGTCATGCCGAAGCTCCCTGCTCTCGTGTTGTGGATCGAGTTGCGTCAGACCGGCGCCGGCACTTCAGCGACCATCTCCTCGACGATCATCTCGGCTTCGCGCTTGTCGACCTCGCCTGCGGCTCCGGAGAGCGCGACGCGGTGCGCGATGGTCGGGACGAAGAGTTGCCGAAGGTCGTCGGGAATCACGAAGTCCCGACCTTCCAGAAGCGCCCACGCCCGTGCAGCACGAGCGATCGCCAGCGCGCCGCGGGTGCTGACGCCGATTCGCACGCGACTGTCATTTCGCGTCGCGCGGACGACCTCCATCAGATAATCGACCACGCTCTCCTCGAGCGTGACCTCGGCGGCCTTGCCCTGGAGCGCCTTGAACTCACCGACGTCGAGGACCGGTGAGAGTGTGTCGAGGGGATCGCCCAGTGAGCGGTCGAGCAAGAGTTGACGCTCGATGTCCGCGTCCGGATACCCGATCGAGAGCCGCATCAGGAAGCGGTCGAGTTGGCTTTCGGGCAGCGGATACGTCCCGTGATGTTCCAGCGGATTCTGCGTCGCGATGACCAGAAACGGATCCGGCAGCGTGTGCGTGACATTGTCGACGCTTACCTTGCCCTCGCTCATCGCCTCGAGCAGCGCCGACTGGGTTCGAGGCGTGGTCCGGTTGATCTCGTCGGCGAGCACGACCCCCGCAAAGAGGGGGCCGGGCTTGAACTCGAACTCCCCGTCGTCGGACGAATAGACCGAGACGCCGATAATGTCGCTGGGCAGCAGGTCGCTGGTAAATTGCACACGCCGAAATGTCACCCCGAGGCTGCGCGCGAGCGCGGTGGCAAGGGTCGTCTTTCCCACGCCCGGCACGTCCTCGAGCAAGAGATGTCCCTGCGCCAGCAAGCACGCAATCGTGTACTTGACGACGCGAGTCTTGCCCTTGAAGACGCGCTCGACGTTCTCCTCGAGCGCGAGCAACAGGTCCAGCGACACGTCTTCAGGGGCGATCGAGGAATCGAGAGAAACGGACGAAGGATCTGCAGCCATTGGTGTACTCTAAAAAGAAGTAACAGCGGCTGAAGTATAGTCACTGCGCCCGCTCTCGCCAACCCGTTCGCGAGAACAGTCCGTTCTCGTGCGGATACTAAACGCCGAAGCGCTCAGCAGCAGCCCGTCTTCGCGGGCTTCTTCGCCTCGATCGACGCAGATCGCACGAATTCGTCGACGTCTACGTCTGGCACCCACTCACGGATGAACTCGCGACTCTCGCCTTTCGGCTCGATACGGATGTCGACGAAGCCCGCCTCCTCCAACATCGACTCCAGAGAGTCGATGGTGCTCGCCCCAGACACGCAGCAGGAGTGGAGCTCGAGATCTTCGCGCATCTCCTCCGGGATCTCGGCCGTCGCGACCACATCGGATATCGCGAGGCGCCCGCCCGGCTCGAGCACCCGGAAAGCCTCGGCGAATACCCGTGGCTTGTCCGGCGAGAGGTTGATGACGCAATTGGAGATAATCGCGTTGACGCTGGAGTCCGGCACCGGCAGGTGCTCGATTTCACCGAGTCGGAAGCTGATATTGGTCGCACCGACATCTTCGGCGTTCTGACGAGCCTTTTCGACCATCTCCGGCGTCATGTCCACGCCGATCACCAGGCCTTCATCGCCGACCTGATCGGCGGCCAAGAACGCGTCGAACCCGGCACCCGCGCCCAGGTCGAGTACGGTCTCACCCGGTTCAATCGCTGCGATTGCCGAAGGATTGCCGCACCCGAGCCCGAGGTTGGCGCCTTCGGGTACCGACTCGGCGTCCTCGCGTGAGTATCCCAGCCGCTCGGCGTGGATGTTGGCAATGTCGCGCTCGGCTTGCCCACCCGAGCAGCACCCGGAGCTGGATGGCTCGGCTTTCGCGACGTCGCCGTAAGTCTTACGAATTTGCTTTCGAATTTTTTCTGAGTTCGCCAAGGTCAACCTCTGAGTTGGAGAAAACGTAGCGCCCTGACCCTTAATCGTATTTTTACAATTAATCAAGCGCAGAAGGAATTCCAGACCAGAGCCGCGGTTGCTATTGGTCATGTCGGCCGTCCCGGCCGTGCGCAGTCGCTTCCAGGACTTGTCGTGCGGCCATCTTGGCCGCACGCAGTCGCTGCGCCCAGGATGGGCGCAGCACATTGACCGCTCTCCATGCGATTACGACAAGCACAGCATGACGCGCTCGCCTCGACAACGTCGGCGCTACGTGGTCAAATTCCGGCGCGTGGAATGCCTCGCCGCAAACCAGAGTTGCAAGGTGGTGGAGCTACCGGGCCCACGCACGCGAGCCGTAGTGGCTGCCCGCCGCGCTGAGCGGGCGACCCATCCGTTTTCCGACATACCGAACCGATCCGATGGCAAGAAACAAGCGCCGTTCCTCAGGTAAACTCAACAAAAAGAAGTCGAAGGGCGGCTTCTTGATGAAGCTGATCAAATGGCTGTTCATCGGCGCACTGATCTGTGGGGTATTGGGCGCGGGTGGAGTCGCGGGCATCTTCTATTTCTACGGGCGCGACCTTCCAAAGTTGCTCGAGCGGGAAGACTACCAGCCCAACCAAATGTCGCGGGTCTACTCGACCAACGACGAGGTCATCGGAGAGTTTGTCGTGCAGGGCGGCCGTCGCACGGTGGTCCCACTCGAGGAGATTCCGGAGACGGTACGGTACGCGTTCATGGCGGCCGAGGACGCCGACTTTATGGCACACGAGGGCATCGACTACCTCGGCATGGTGCGCGCGTTTTACTACGCGATCGTCTACGATGCGGGCCTCAAGGGCACATCGACGATCACACAGCAGGTCATCAAGAACCTGGTGCTGACTCCCGAGCGCAAGATCGAACGAAAGGTCAAAGAGATCATCCTCGCCCGAGAGCTCGAGAAAAACCTGAGCAAGGAGGATATTCTCTATCTGTACCTCAACGAGATCTACCTCGGACATGGCAACCACGGCGTGCAGGAGGCGGCTCAGTTCTACTTTGGCAAGCCGGCATCGGAGCTCGAAATTCATGAGGCCGCCGTTCTCGCGGGCATCACCCAATCCCCGGAGACGCTTAGCCCCAAGAAGCACCCCGAGCGCGCGCTAAAGCGTCGATCATTCGTACTCAAGCAGCTCTGGGAGAAGGGTTTTATTGAGGAAGCCGCCTATCGATCGGCCACCGAGAAGCCGCTGGAGACCGTCGCCTTCTCCGAGACGTTTCCCCATCTCGGCGAAGCACCCTTCTTTGTGGAGTTCATCCGAAAGAAGGTGGTCGAAAAGTACGGTAAGGACAAGGTGTTCACCGACGGAATGTCGATTCACACGACGCTGGATCTTAAGAAGCAGCGAGCCGCTATCGCATCGGTCCGCGACGGTCTGAGGACCTACGACGCGCGCAAGAACTATTACGAGCCGCAGAGAAAGCTCGAGGAAAAGGGAATCGACCCGTTTATCGAGAAGCAGTCCGACAAGATCGCGCGGGAAGGCATCTCCAAAGGCGAAATCTACGAGGCCGTCGTCACCGCCGTGGATCCCGAGAAAGACCTCGTGAAGCTGAGCCTGGGCGACGTCCCGGCCCGCCTGCTGATGCAACCCCGCTCGCGCATACTGGGCGTGGGCGAGGACGAAAAGAAGCTCGACGAGGCGTTCGAGCGCGGGCACGTGCTCGAGGTCGTCCCGATGATGAACGAGCCCGACGACGCGGGTAGCGTCCTGGTGCGCTTCGACCACGGGCCCGAAGGTGCGATTGTCTCCATCGAGCCGAAGACACGCGAAGTCGTCGCGATGACGGGCGGCTACGACTTCGACTACAAGAGTTACGACCACGCGACCCAGGCGAGGCGCCAGACTGGCTCGACCTTCAAGCCATTCGTTTATGGGGCGGCCATCGAGGGAAAGGTCATCACGCCGGCGACCATCTATCTGGACAGCCCGGCTGTGTTCAAGCTCGACGGCGGCAAGAGTTGGTCCCCGAAGAACTCCGATGGGAGTTGGCGCGGGCCGATTCGCATCCGTGAGGGCCTCGGTGCAAGCCGAAACGTCGTCGCCGTGCGCGTCCTCAAGGACATCGGCATCGAAAAGGCCCAGGACTTCGCCCGTAAAGTCGGCATCAAGAGCCCCATGGTCGACAACTTCACCATGGTCATGGGCAGCAGCGAGTTAACGCCGCTGGAGATTACCAACGCCTTCGCCACATTCGCCAGCGGTGGCTTCTACGCCGAGCCTCGCTTCCTGAAGCGCGTCGAGACTGCGAGCGGTGAGACCGACGTGTTCGACACCCAACTCGAGCGCGTGTTGGCCCCGGAGGTTGCATACCTGGTCACCGATCTGATGACGAGCGTCACCATGGGCTACGTCGACAGCGAGGGCCGTCGTCGTGGCGGCACGGCGTCGTCGCTCAACAAGCTCGGACGCCCGATCGCCGGCAAGACCGGTACGACGAACGAGACCCGTGACGGCTGGTTCATCGGCTTTACCCCTCAGTACGTCACCGGTACGTGGGTCGGCTTCGATGACAACCGCACGCTGGGCCGCCGCGAGTACGGCGGGCGCGTCGCCGGCCCCATATGGAAGGACTATATGAAGGACATCCACGAGGACCTCGAGGTCAAAGAGTTCGAGCCTCCGGCCTCCGGCATCTCGAAGGCGACCATCGACCCCGCGACGGGCAAGTTGGTTCGTGAGGGTGGCGTCGAGGAGGTCTTCCTGTCGGGGACCGCGCCCACCGAGTATGCCCCGATGAACCAGGAGAGTGGCAGCGACGACTTCCTGATGAATCAATTCGGCTCGGACGAAGACGAATCGGGTGATGAGGCGGCCGCGGCGAACTAATACCTCGGTCGGCATGAGTTGCTCCAAGCCGCACGCAAGCCGCGGCTGGAAAGCCGCGGGGCGAGCTAGAAAGCTCGCGCACCAGAGTGCCGCGCGCAACATATTGGCCCGGTGCGCGACGTTTCTACGTCGCCGGGGCGCTTTTAGCGCCCCGCTCGCAAATCGAGCTGTGCCCAAGGCAGAACAGTCCTACAGCTCTGCAAACGCCCTCGGGCTCCTGCGGGAACTCGCAGGCTGGCAGCCTGCGCGCCACAAGCCGACGGCGCTCAATAGTCAAAACCGCACGCCCGCCTGAAAACCTGGCCACAGTGCTGTCATCGTGTTGTCCACGCCCGACTCGAAGACGAAGGGCCCACCAAGCGTCACCGCGTCCATCTGAGAGGTGTCCGAGAACAACAGGTTGAGTGAGCCGCCGGCAAATAACGCGAAGCGCGGGGCGAGCCGCCAGCCGGCGTTGAGCCGAAACTGAAGGTGGTTGCCCCCGGCGACGTTCGTCGAGTTCGGATCCGGGGCGAAGATGAAGTAGTCGATGAGGTCTGACTCCAGAAAAAACTGTTCCTGGGCGTCCAGCGGCAAATGTACGCCGAGGCCGACCCCGGTCGACCACATTGCGCGGCTATTCGACGTCTTCGGGCGGCCGCCCGCCGCGACTATCCACTGGACGTAGCGACTGCCGTGTCGCACCCCGACAAAATTCGCCCCGAGCTCGGTCGCCCAGAGATCGACGTAAAGCGGCCGCTGATAGTTGATATTGACCAGCCCGAGGGCGTAGTCCGCGTCGGCGGCGATATTGACGAGCCCGAACTGCAGCCCTTCGACGCGCTTGCCGATATTGAGCCCACCGAACTGCACACCACTCGCATCGGCCGCGAGGTTAACCGCACCGACCTGCCCGCCGCCCATCGCCGCCCCGGTCAGGTTCAGTGGCGCGACCTGCAGCCCGTCGAGTCGTCTTGCGAAGTTAAAGAGCCCCGAGATCTGCTGGCCGTTGTGGACTCCCGCCGAGACGTTGGTAAGCCCGGCGACCGCCAAACCGTCGGTGCGGCCCAGTGACACGTTTGCGCCACCGGCGAATTGCGCCCCCTGGACGAAGTCGGTGTCGATATTCGCCACGAGTCCGAGCTCCAACTCTCGGACGCCAGCCTGCCAGCCGACGATATTGAACGCGATTCGCGACACGTGTGGTCCGCGCCCAAACGGAGCTCCTATCCCCGGAAGAAGGCCGAGGCGCACGTTGACCTGCCTGTAGCGCTCGCTACGCCCGGTCTCCGCTCCTTCGGTCGGTCGGCTCGGGGTTACAGCGGCCTCTTCGTTCTCGTTCTCGTTCTCGTTCTCGTTCTCGTTCTCGTTCTCGTTCTCGTTCTCGTTCTCGTTCTCGTTCTCGTTCTCGTTCTCGTTCTCGGGCTCGGGCTCGGGCTCGGGCTCGTTCTCGGCGTTCGCCAGCAGCCACACCGCCCGACTCGCCGCATTCCGAATCGCATCCGGGTCGGATTTCGACGCCAGCGAGACCGGCGTCGTCGTCGAAGGCGTCTCGACCAGCAACCGGCAGCCGGAATCACTCGGCATCCAAGAAACGGCGTATTCCTGGGGACTCTCGACCAACCGAACCTCCCCTCCGAGCCTTACCGCGATAGCCTGACGCAGCGTCTCCACTGCATTGGGGGACGAACACTCGTCAGACGCGAGGAACATCACGCGCTCGGGCTGCGATTGCGCAAACCCGGGAGCCGATGCGGTCGCGAGCGCCGCGAGTACGCCGAGCGCCAGCCATATATTCGAATCGTCGAATGACACGAATGTCCCTGAACTCTACTGGTCGGAGGTGGGCTCGGTGCACCGCGGATCATCCACGCCGAGCTCGTCTACCACCGCGCAGAGTCGCCTCTTTACCGCGGACGATGCCACGTCGTTGGGCCACTTGCGCAAGAATCCTCGCAGATAAGGCAGCGCCTTCTCCGGGCGGTCCATCTGCTCGAGATACAGACCCGCAAGGTCGAGGTGAATCGAGGGCGCGGCCGGGTGAGCCGGATCGAGTTGCTCGACGAGGTCGCCATAAATCGTCTCCGCGCGGCGATATTTCCCGGCGCGAATGGCCGCCTCCGCTTCAGCTCGACGCTTCGCGAGGACTCCATTGAGCTCACCTGCGCCGCCGGGAGGCTCGTCCGCCTCGGTGGGCGGCGCCAACTCGACCCGCGCGGGCTCCGGCTCGGACGCATCGACGTCGTCGGCTCGCTTCCGAGACGTCTCGTCCTCATCCATCCGCTTGCGCAGCGCAGCGTGGTGTCGCCGCACATCGACCTGAGCCCGCAGCGCCTCCACCGACTTCGTGGGCATCGGCTCGACCTGCCCGTCGGATATGATTCGTTGTCCCTCGCGTACCTGCACCGCCTCACCGCCTTCGTGTTCGACCTCGACCTCGCCTGTCACGACGCCCGCGGACGACCTACCATCCGTCGAGACGTAGAAAATCGTCCCAACGACCCGGACATTCATGCCGGGCGCCTCTACACGGAACTGACGTCCCTCGCGCGGCAAATATTCGACCAGGACCGTTCCTCGCTCGAGGTCGAGCACCAGTTCATCGTCTCCCGCGAGACTCCAGGACGCGCCCTTGGACGCGAGAATGCCGACGCCTGCACGGTTCGACGGCTCCGCTCGCAAGTCCGCAAGCTGCGTCGCCGCTGTCGACTCGACGGGCGACTCTTGTCGGGCTGCGCTCGGCTCTTGCTCGACCTGTTTGTCGGCCACCGCCGGTACGTCCTCCTGCCGGTCGGCCGAAAACATGCCGGTGGAGCTGAGTAACCAGCCGATCCCGACGGCCAACAAAAAACCAGCCGCCAACCCGATAGCAGCAGTCCCCCAGCGAAAGCCCGACGCGGCGGGTGCGAACACGGCTTCGCCCTCGTCTGCGCCCCGCTCCGCCTGGCCCTTCTCCGATTCCATGCGCGCTACGATCTCTCCGAACAGTGCGTCGGCGTAGTCATCGCTCGGTGCCTCGATATCGGTCGGAGAGGACATGAGCGTAAACAGCTTCTCGACGTAGTCTCGGCATGCAGCACAGCTCTCGAGGTGGGCTTCGACCGACTCGCGCTTCTCGGGTTCGAGCTCCCCTCGGCGGTATTCGAACGCGCGGTCACGCACGTCGTCGTGTGTCCATCGTTCAGTCATCCGACACCTCCGAGAGCGTCGCCTCCAGAAACGTTCTGAGGCGCTCGCGCGTTCGCCGCACCCGCGCCGATATCGTGTTGATCGACGTGTCGGTGAGCTCGGCGATTTCCCTGAGCTTCATCTCCTCCACTTCGTACAGCACAAATGCCTCTCGGCTCTCGGCCGAGACCTGGTTCAAGACCGCGTAGAGCGTCTTGATCTGATCTCGGGCCTCCAGCTTGCTGAAAGTGCGCGCATTCGCACGCAGCGGCTGTAGATCGGCGAGGTCGACGGTCTTCTTTTGGCCGCGCAGGTGTGAGATCGTCACATTTCGCGTCACGCGGTACAGCCATGTCTCGAATTTGCTGTCGTGATTGAACGTCGACAGCGACTGATGGACGTTGACGAAGACCTCCTGAATCACGTCGTCGACCTCGTCCGAGGGGCCCAACAGACGCTGAACGTTGCGGCGCACGTAGGGCAAAAACTCGTCGTATAGGCGGCGAAATGCGGTCATATCGCCGTCACAGCAGCACTCGATCCAGTTGTTAACCGTCTCAGACCCCGGCGACTCGACCGGGGTTCGACGGTCCTTCGACGGTGAGGACACCATCGAGGCCAGAATGGAGAGAACCATACTCATCGTATCGATCGCTTCGGCTGGAGGAACGAGCCCGGCAGCCTTGGCCACCGGGCTCGCATGCCCACTATAGCATACGGCCCGCCACATTGGGCCGTCCCGCGTTATTGGACGCAATAGCCATCCACGCAGTGCTCGCCCGACGCGCAGTCCTGAGCGGCGGTGCACTCGGGCGACTGCTCGTGGTCGGGCACGCAGTAGCCGCTCTCGCAGGTAGCCGCGTCACCGCAGTCCGCGTCACAGGTGCAGGCTTCGCGGCAGCGGGCATCCACGCAACTGTCGGTTGCCGAGCAATCCGCCGAGACCGTGCACTCGGGGCGCGAGCGGTGGTCGGGGCGGCAGTAGCCCGACGCGCAGTACTCGGCGCTTCCGCAATCCGCGTCGGCCGTGCAGGTGTCGATGCAGAAGCCGTTGTTGCACAGCCCCGTGGCACAGTCGTCGTTGTAGACGCATTCGCCGCCGCCGCTGACAGGCTCTTCGCAGTAGCCGTTATTGCAGACCTCGCTCGAGGCGCAGTCGATGTCGGACTGGCATGCAAATTCGCACCGAGAGTCCACGCAAAGGCCGTCCTGGCCGCATTCGTTGTTGAAGACGCACTGGTTGGCCTCGCCGCAGCGCTCACCATCGACACCGTCGGACGGACAGTCCGTGCCAGTCCCATCGTCGGTCCCGTCTCCCGTCCCATCGTCGGTGCCATCGTCGGTTCCGCCATCAGTTCCGCCGTCGGTCGCATCGGTCACGCACGAGCCCTCGTAGCAGACGTCTCCGACTGCGCAGTGGTAATCCTCCCGGCACTCGGGCGTATTGATGCGGTCTTCGCATTGGCCGTCCACGCAGATCTGATCGCTGGCGCAATCCGAGCTGAGCGCACACTCGTTGCCGTCGTCCGTATCGGAGCCGGTGTCGGTACCCGTGTCGGTATCAGTCCCGGCGTCGTCGTCGCCCCAGTCGTCCCAATCGTCGTCACCGTGGCCCCAGTCCTCAGGGCAGCAAAAGCCATCGTCGCAGAATTCATCGGACGCACAGTCCGCGTCGACCTCGCAAAAGCCGCCGCCTTCGCCATCGATTATCAGACATCCAGACAGGGCCAAACTCGAGAGGATCATCAAACACATTCCAATTGTGTATCTCATCGCGCATCTCCATTCGTTCGAGGGCGTTCCAATTTCGCTCGTTCGACCCGCATCTGGGCCGTCATTTTCTTAGTCGGAGATGCGCGAATTTTTTGTGCATCGCGTTTTCAGAAAAGTGCCCAACGACCACGCGGGATCGGCAATATCGCATTCCAGCGCCCGTCAGAGCCGCCTTACATTGATTCGCGATCGCGAGAAATCATGTTTCGATTGAAAGAAACCATAAGGAAGAAGGAGGAACCGATGCGAACTCTCCCCGCGGAAGAAGCCGTAGAACAGCTCGAAGGGCTGATCCATCTCGACACCCAGAAAGGACCGAACGGTGTCGACCTGACGGTCGACTCGATTCACAAGATCGGCGAAGGAGGCTGCCTGGACTTCGGCGGTAGCGAATACCGGGAGGCCGAGCAGCTCGAAATGCGCGCCGAGCGTGAAGCTCGAGACGACGACTATGGTTGGTGGAAGCTCACTCCGGGTGACTATATCGTCGAATACAACGAGTCATTCGTCGGAGATGGCGAGGCCCGTATCTATCCCCACACGAGGCTGCTTCAGTCTGGTGCGTCGCACGCCTCGTTCCAGCCGCGTCCGGGAGACCCGCTCAAGGTACTGCTCCACGTGGGAGAAGGCGGCGTGCACGTCAAAGAGAACGCGCGCGTGTCGACGCTCGTCATCGAGGCATGATCTCGGTTCAATCCGCGCGCCCGAAGCTGACGTCGATCTGCTCGTGATGTGAATCACGGATGCGGAATAGGTCGAGGTGCTGGTTTTCGGGTCGGCTCAACAAATCGGGGTATTCGCGACGCCGCTTCTCGAACGTGTTCCACGCCCACCTCACGATGGACTCGGAGTCAAACAGCGCGGTGCGCAGCGACTCGACGTTTCCGTTCCATAGCCGCTCTCGCAACAGCGTACGCCGCGCCGTGCGCCAGAACACCCGCCACATAACGACTGGACGCGGCAGGTCCAGCCAGATGACCGCATCCGCACGACTCCAGACGATGTCGCGCACTTTGCTGTAGTTGCCGTCCACCACCCACGACTCCGCGTCCAGGCGACTCCGAACGAGACGGCGAAAGTCATCGACCGGCCGCATCTCCCAGTCCGGCAGCCAGTGCAGTGCGTCGAGCTCGATATGCTCGACGCCCAGATGCTCGGCGATCGCGCGCGCGAGCGTAGTCTTGCCGGAGCCGGACGTCCCCACAACGACATAGCGGCGATGCGGCCGCCCATCCCTGCTGTAAAACTCCTCAAACCGCATCGCCGCTATCCCAATGACCTATTTACCCACTTACCCAGTCACCTACTCCCCCTTTATTTACCCATCATCTCGACCATCAGCTTATTCATCCGCTGGACGAAGGCCGCCGGGTTCTCGGGCTTGCCGCCCTCGCTGAGCAGCGCCTGGTCGAAGAGCACTTCGGTCCAGTCCCCGAAGTTCTCGTCGTCGGTCTTCTCGGCGAGCTGGCTGACGATGGGGTGGTCGGGGTTCAGCTCGAAGATCGGCTGGAATCCGGGGCTCATCTGTCCCGCAGACCGTAGGATCCGGTCCATATTGGCGCTGACGCCGCCCTCCCCGGCCACCAGACACGCGGGTGACGTGGTTAAACGCTTCGTCGTACGCACATCCTTGACGCGGTCGCCGAGCACCTCGCGGACCTTGTCGATCAGCGGCTCGAGTTCTTCCGGTGTCTCTTCGACTTCGTCTTCGCGCTCCTCGTCGGAGTCGCCGTCGAGGTCGAGGTCGCCGACAGCCACGGACTTGAGCCCGTGCCCGTCGTATTCGGTCATATGCGAGACGACCCATTCATCGACCCGATCGTGCAAGAGTAGCACCTCGACGTCGCGATCTCGGAACACCTCCAGATGAGGGCTGTTCTTTGCCGCCGCGAACGACTCGGCGGTCACGTAGTAGATATTGTCCTGCCCTTCCTTCATCCGCTCGACATATCCGTCGAGCGAGACAGTGGCCTTCTCGGTCTCGTGTTCGGTCGACGAGAAGCGCAACAGCTTTGCGATACGCTCCTGGTGCCTTGCGTCCTCGACGACACCCTCTTTGAGGACGACGCCGAACTCGCCCCAGAACTGCTCGTACTTTTCCTCGTCCTCGGCCAGCTCTTCGAGCATATCGAGCACGCGCTTGACCGCGGTCTTGCGCATCGCCTGGACGACGCGGTTTTCCTGAAGAAACTCGCGCGAGACGTTCAGATCGAGGTCGTCGCTGTCGATCACGCCCCGGACGAACCGCAGATAGCGAGGCATGAAGACCTCGGCGTCGTCCATGATGAACACGCGCTTGACGTAGAGCTTGATGCCGTGGCGCTTACCTTCCTGCTCGACGTTCATGTCGAACGGACGACGACTCGGTGTGTAGAACAACATCGAGAACTTCAGGCGCCCTTCGATGTGGCTGTGGGTCCACGCCAGCGGGTCCTGGAAGTCATGCGCGACGTGCTTGTAGAACTCCTCGTATTCTTCGTCCTCGATCTCCGACTCGCGACGCGTCCAGAGCGCAGACGCCGAGTTGATGGTCTCCCACTCATCAGACGCATCTTCTTCCTGCTCTTCGGCAGGCACGCGCATCTGAATGGGAAACGAGATGTGGTCGGAGTACTTGCGAATGATCTGGCGGAGCCGGTCGCCGTCGAGCAACTCGTCGGCATCCTCGGTGACGTGAATGACGATTTCAGTGCCGCGCTGCGGGCGCTCGATATTCGAAATCGTGTACTCGCCCTCGCCCGCTGACTCCCAGCGAACGCCCTCATCGGCCTCGAGGCCGGCGCGCCTCGTAGTGAGATCCACTCGGTCGGCGACCATAAAGGCCGAGTAGAAGCCAATCCCGAACTGTCCGATCAGCTTGGCGTCCTGGCTGGCATCTCCAGAGAGCTGCTCGATGAAATCACGGGTCCCGCTCTTGGCGATGGTCCCGATATTTTCGGTGACTTCGTCGCGGCTCATCCCGATCCCGTTGTCGGAGATTGTGATGGTCCCGGCATCCTCATCAAAGTCGACCCGAATGCGCAGGTCCGTGTCCCCTTCGTACAGCTCTTCATCCTCGAGTGCCGCAAAGCGCAGGCGGTCGATGGCATCGGAGGCATTCGAGATGAGTTCCCGGAGAAAGATCTCCTGGTTGCTGTACACCGAGTGAATCATCATCTTCAGCAGCTGACTCACTTCGGCTTCAAAGCTCTTCGTCTGCTCGTTGTCACTCATTTTGGTCTGACTCGTCTTGGGTTATCGGTCAATTCGGTGCGTCAACATAGGCATGCTCAGCCGAGTGTCCAGCGGCCTCGGTGTCGATTCAGTGCTGGCAAACTTGCGAATCGACGAGGGAAGCCTATCCTCGCCTCGCACTTTGCCCCATGCCGGCCGACCTTTTCGGAGAAGACCCATGGCCCGAAGACATACCGCATTCTTGCTCGTCCTGCTCGCTTCGGCTGCACTCCTCGCGGCGTGCGGCCCCGACCGCTTCTCCGACTCGGGGTGCGAAACCGACGATGATTGCCGGGGAGAACGAATGTGCGTCGAAGGGCTGTGTGTCGGCGAGGGACGCGTACCGGACGCAGGTGACGATAGCGGCACGGATGTAGCCGACGAAGAGGATGCCGAACTGGACATCGGCACGGAGGAGGATACGAGTGACGTCGAGCTCGACCCGTTTATCGGCAACTGGGAGCTAGAGGGTCCGATCACTGTTGTGACCGAAGATGGCGACGTGCTCCAGCAGACGGAGCCTCAACCGTTCCCCACGACTATCGATCGCGGGGATGACAGCGACCTTTTTGTCGACATCGAGCCTCTCGACGGCTGCAGCCTGCTCGCCGACACCACCGGGCCCGGGGAATTCGGGATTCGACCACGCGACTGTGAGTCCAGCCCAGTCGACCAGCTTCAGGGAGACGCAGCTGTCGTGGAAGGCGATGGAAGGCTCATGGAAGACGGTACATCGCTGACGCTAGCGTTCAGAATCCAATTGGACTCCATGGACTTCGGGACCATCTTCCTGGAATTTTCATTGGTAGGCCCGCGCCTCGCACCATGATCGGAACGCAGCGAGGACGACCGTTCGCTACCCGACCAGCCTGGTGATCTCGTCGGCCCCGATCGCCCCCTGCCGCACGATGTCCACCTTTCCATTTTTGACCTCGATGATGGTCGAGGACTTTCCGTCCCGCAGATCTCCTGCGTCGACGAAGTACGCCACGCCTCGCCCGAAGTTCTGACGCACCTGCGCCCGCGAGCTCTCCCCCGGCTTGTTGGAGCGATTTGCGCTCGTCACCAGCACCGGCCGGCCCAGCTGACTCACGATCTTGCGGACGTATGCGTCCTCCGGCACTCGTACACCCACCCGTCCGTTGGCCTTTACCAATTCCTTTTGAACCTTCCGCGGCAAATCGTCGTTGGCGTCAAAACGAATCGTCAACGGGCCGGGCCAGAAATTGTTGTAGAGTGGCTTCACGGCCGGGTCGATGTCGTCGACGACTTTGTGCAGCATCTTCTTGTCATCGATAAAGACCAGCGATGGTGCCGCTCCAGCGCGTCTCTTCGTCTGAAGCAAGGTCATCACCGCAGTCGAATCCTCGAGGTCGGCGAGTATGCGATAACTCCCGTTGACCGGGACACAGACCAGCCCGCCGCTATCGAGCGTCTCAACAAGATCGGAGATGTGCGAATCATCGAGCTCATCGAAATTGACAGTCTTCACTGAAACCTCTCTGCGGCCTGGGCGACGGAAGTCGCGTGTCGGAATGAGTGTCGGAGTTGTGGTCCAGCTCCAGTATAGGCAACTTCGACACGAGATCACGGGTCGTTATGAGTCTTAACGCGATGAGGCGAGCGACAACATCTCGACCAGACAGGAGTTTCACGCCCGTTATCGCCCTCTCCCGCCATCTGCGGGTGGGTGGGGCCTGCAGATGGCCACCACGCCCCGATCCGGGGCTCCACGCACAAAAATCACCCTCTCGCGCCATCTGCGGGTGGGTGGGGCCCGCAGATGGCCGTCAGGGTCCGGTTCATGCCCCAAAAATGTCCGAGAAGATGGTGGCGAGTTCGAGGGTTTGAATCAGCCACGTCCACACGCCGAAGAACTTGAGCATCGAAACCGCGACAATCGCGATCAAGAGCCGCCGCACCCAGACCGCGATGTCTTCACGCTGGACCGCGAATTTCGCGGCGGTCCACGCACCCAGGCTCTGGCCCACGGCCATCATCCCACCGTAGACCCAGTTAACCTGGTCGTTGTAGAGGAACACAAAGAATGCACCGGAGGTAAAGACAAGCGCGATCAGCAGCTTGATCGCGTTGCCTTCGACCACGTTGAACCCGGCGCCGAGCACGAGCGTCGCCAGCATCAAAATCCCGACGCCAGCCTGAATAAAGCCCCCGTAGATGCCGACGGCGAAGAGCAGGATCAGCAGCCACCACTCCGGCCGCCCCTCGGTCAGATTTGACTCTTCCCGCAGCCAGCGCTTCGGATTGACGAGGATCACCACGAACATCAACGCCATGATGACGCCAATCGCCGTCTCCATCGACTCGGGGGTCATGCTCGCCGCGATCGCCGCCCCCACCAGAGCACCGAAGACGGTCGGCGTGATATACCAGCCCGCGTTCTCCGTCCGGAGCGCCCCGCCCCTACGAAGCGTCTCCACGCCCACAAAACACTGGACGATGACGCCGATGCGGTTGGTGCCGTTCGCGACAGTCGCCGGAAGGCCGAGGAAGACGAGAAGCGGAAGCGTGACCAGCGAGCCGCTGCCGGCGAGCGTGTTGATCACGCCCGCGAGAAACCCGCCGACCAGGATCAGCACATAGATGTACCAGGCGAGGTCCATGCCCGCCGCTCCCGAGAGGGGATGAGTCTATTTGCCGGCTTTTCGAAGTCCGTGGTGTAGTTGCTGCTTTCGAACGCGGATCGCATCCGGCGTGATCTCGACCAGCTCGTCCGGTTCGATGAACTCGATCGCCTTCTCGAGGCTCAGGCGACGAGGCGGCGTCAAAACCAACGCGTCGTCGCTTCCCGACGCGCGCACGTTCGTGAGCTTCTTCGTCTTACACGGGTTGACGACCAGCTCCGCATCGCGGCTGTTCTCACCGATGACCTGCCCGCCGTACACCCGCTCTCCGGGCCCGACGAACAGCTCGCCGCGCTCCTGGAGGTTGTACAGTGAATAGGTCGTCGTCTCGCCCTCTTCCATGGCGACGAGCGCACCGTTGCGGCTGTGCTCGATATCGCCACGGTACGGGCCATAGTCATGGAAGTTCGTGTACATGACCCCGGTGCCGCGAGTATCGGTCAGAAACTGAGACCGATAGCCGATGAGACCGCGCGCGGGGACCAGGAATTCGAGCCGCTGGGAGCCGTCGTTGTTCTGAGCCATATGCATCAGCTCACCTTTGCGCTCCTGCAGCTTGTTGATGACCGTGCCGGAGTAGTCGGAGTCGACCTCGATGACGACCTCTTCGATGGGCTCCATCTTCTCGCCGTCAATTTGTCGGACGATGACCTCGGGCTGGGAAATCTGCAGCTCGTAGCCCTCGCGACGCATCTGCTCCAGCAAGACAGATAGGTGCAGCTCGCCACGCCCGGAGACCTTGAACGCTTCTGGCCGGTCGGTGTCTTCGACCTTCAAAGCGACGTTGTGTTCGAGCTCACGGTCCAGGCGGTCGCGAATCTGGCGGCTGGTCAGGTAATCGCCGCTGAGCCCCGAAAACGGACTATTATTGACCATGAAGATCATCGAGAGCGTGGGCTCGTCGATCTCGATCATATCGAGCGGCTCGACGTGGTCCGGGTCACAGATCGTCTCGCCCGGAAGGATCTCCTCCATGCCCGCAATCGCGCAAATATCCCCGGCCACGACTTCTTCCGTCTCGACCTTATCGAGGCCGAGGAAGCCGAAGAGCTTCGTGATACGTGCCCGAGAGCGACTCCCGTCGCGTCGCGCGATCACGACCTGATCGCCGACCTTTACTTTCCCGCGAAATACACGCCCGATCGCGACTCGACCGAGGTAGTCGTCGTAGTTCAGCGTCGCGATCTGGACCTGAAGTGGCGCGTCCGAGTCGCCGCGCGGCGCCGGTGCGTGCTCGATCACCGCGTCGAACAGCGGCGTGAGATCGTCGTGGTCGTCTTCCGGGTCGTCGACCGCAAAACCCTTCAGCCCCGAGGCGTAGATCACCGGAAAGTCCAGTTGCTTGTCGTTGGCCTCCAGGTCGAGGAAGAGCTCGAAGACCTCGTCGAGCACGACTTCCGGTCGCGCATTCGGCCGATCGATCTTATTGATCACGACGATCGGCTCGTGTCCCATCTCCAGGGACTTTTTGAGCACGAACTTGGTCTGAGGCATCGGGCCCTCGAACGCATCGACGAGGAGCAGCACCGTGTCGACGAGCTTGAGCACTCGCTCGACCTCCCCGCCGAAGTCGGCGTGGCCGGGCGTGTCGACGATATTGATCGAGGTGTCCTGGTATTCGATACCAGTGCACTTCGACAGAATCGTGATGCCACGCTCCTTCTCGAGCGCGTTCGTATCCATGGCGCGCTCGGCGAGCTCGCGATGGGCGGCTATCGTGCCGGATTGTTTGAGCATCTCGTCGATGAGGGTGGTCTTCCCGTGGTCGACGTGAGCGACGATGGCGATATTTCGAATATTTTTCATGGAACTTCGGGCAGTTACGGCAATTTGCAGGCTCCCTATGTCACACGCTGGCGACGGAAGCAACACTCACCCGGCCAGAAACATCCAACGTCGAGCCCGGTCGAGGTGCGAGACACGGACAACGAACCGGGCGCGCGGCTACCTTGTTCCCCGAAGCAAATTTTTAGACGAACGTACGACCGTGACTTACGCTGTGGTCACCATGACGCTAATCGAGTTGGCAGAATACAGCGCGCTGGGGATCGAGGCCGCGGCCGGCGTGGTGATCGTCGTCGGTCTGATTGTCGCTGCGATTCGCGCGTTGCTCGTGGGGGTCAAGAAGGGGCGATGGGATCAATCCTACGAGCGACTCCGTCAGAGTACGGGCCGCGCCCTACTGCTCGGCCTCGAGCTTCTTGTGGCCGCGGACATCATTCAGACGATCATCGCGCCGACCAGACTTCACACGATTGCCGTCCTTGGCCTGACCATCCTCATCCGCACGTTCCTGAGCATGGCGCTGCAGGTCGAGATCGATGGACGATGGCCCTGGCAGACCGGTGATCCAAAAGACGAGATCTCGGTTTAGGGCTAACCCACGGTCTTACCCAACTCCTGGCGGAGTGTGAGATACCGATCGCTGACTGAATACTCGATCAGGTTGGCCATACGGTCTTCCACCGACCTGTCGCTGATCTGCTGCGGCTCGCTGTTCAGGTAGTCGCGAACCACCTCCAGATCATCACAGAACACAAAGCCCACGCGGTTCGCGGTGTCTTCCACCGCCTCGACCCAGCGATCGATCTGTGCCTGCATATTGTCCGTCATGGACGCTTCGATGGCCTTCTTGAGCCGGCGCTCATCGTCGCCCTTCACCGACTTCTTGATACGCTTGTAGACGTCCTTGGTCCGGTCGTCCTGCTGGAAGCTGAACTCGGGCTTCACCAACTGTGCTGCCAACAGGTAAAAGACCTGGAGGTCGGTCTTCTGACGGATGGCCGCCAGGTAAAACGCCTCCATGAACAGGGTCAACTGCTTGCCGACGACGAACGCGATGTGGCGTTCCCGACCGCTGCCGAGCAGCTCGTCACCGACGATCATGCCCGGCGGCTGCATCGCCCCGTTGATGAGTCCCTCCTGCTCGGGCTTGCGCCACAACTCCGGGAGCTCCTCGAATCCGAGGACGTCGCCGATTTGCTTGTAGATATTGTTGAAGGCCAGTTGTTCCTTGAGCTTGACCGTGTCTCGCCAGCCGAGGCCGTATTTCTTGCGGCTTTCCCCCACCCAGTCTTCGAGCGCCGGCTTGATGATGCGAAACACCGTGCTGATCTCGGCGACCACGTCGTTGCTGACGACGAATCGCTTCAGCAAGCTCATGTCCATCGGTCGCCGCGGAATCTCGAGCATCGAGCGGCTGAGGCGATCGACGAAGTCCTTTGCCTTTCCGTCGAGCTGGCCACCAGCGGCGCGAAATGCCCTCAAGTGGCAGAACGCCGGATCGACCTTTTTCTGACGCAGCAATACACGACCGATTCGGTCGAAGGTATCGATGCGCGAAGCGTCGATCTCACGGATTCGATTGAGATGTTTGAGGGCAATCTCTCCGTAATCGGGCTTGTCCTCGGCGAGTTGCGCGGTCTGGTCGTGGAGTTGGACGTTCTCCGGCTGGAAGTCCGATGCCTGGTCGTATGCCGTCAGCGCCTCCTCTTCTCGCTCGAGGTGGTTGACGTACAGGTCTCCGAGCTTCTGCCAGAGCACGGCCAGCAGTCGCGAATCGGGGTTATCCAGCTCGAGGTTCGCGTTGATCAGCTGCAAGTACGCCGCCTCCAACCCCTCCCAGTCCTTCGCGTCGACCAGCAGGGAGGTGACCTGCTTGAACGCGTCCAGACGCGTCGGGTCGTGCTCGAGGGCGCGGCGAAATCCGGATAATGCCTTCTCGGGCTCCCAGAGCTCTTCCTTGGCTACGAAGCTCGACTGAATGAGCCACTCGGCGACTTCCGCCTCGTCTTCAGCGAGCCGGCTCAATGTGAAGTATGCCCGGCTGAGTCGCCTCCAGTCACCGATCTCGCGGGCGACCCCGGCGATGCTCTCCAGGGCCTTCTTATTCTCGGGGTCTTCGGCGAGGGCTTCTTCATAGGTATCTAGCGCGCGCCAGGGGTCGTTGAACTTGTCTTTCCAGTCGTCGCCCATCGCGACGAGCGCCATGGAGCGCGCGTGGGGTTCATCCAGCGACTTGATAAGACGTCGACGTACCTCGATCACGTCATTGGGCTCCCCCACGCGACCCACCACGCGAAGCAAGCCCGTGAGCGCCTTCTGGTCTGACGGACGCTGGATCAACGCCTTTTCGAAGGCGTGGCGGGCCTTTTCGAGCGCGTCATTGTCCTCGTAATTTGCACCCAGGCGACGGTAGATCCAGCCCAGCGTCTTCTCGTCGATTTCCCGCTTGTGGTGCAGGAGCATCGAGCGCATCACGTCAGCCGCTTCATCGATCTCACCGATCGTGACCAGCAATTCTGCGTAGGGCTGGAGGACCTCGAGGTCTCGCGGCTCGAGTTCGTAGGCGCGAGCATACGCTGCGACCGCGTCGTCCTCGCGGTCGAATGCCCGACACAGGTTCGCGAGGTTCTTGTACAACCAGAGGTTTTCGTCGAGAAACCGAGTCGTATCGGGGGTATCAGCAGCTTCTTCCAGCGCGCTGATGGCGCGGTGGTGCTCTCCCGCCTCGAGAAAGCTGTCGACTTCATCCCGGAGCGCGGTCATATCCACCGCATCCTGGATTGTCGGTGCTTCCTGCTGGGCGTCCACGTCTAAGTCTTCAGACGAAACGTCTTCCTCGGCCATCGGGTTCTCGGCGTCGGACATCGAGCCCTCGCGTTATGTTTGAGATTTTAGTCTGCGACTAGTTCAACTATTTTAGGAGAGCCCGCAGAAACGTCAATTGTCCTGCGCGTACGAACCTCGCCGTTTTGCTTGAGCAGGAACTCGCGTTCGCCTTCCAGGACCGTCACGTCAATCTTCGATCCACTTCCGACGCGGCGGCCATCGATATAGAGTTCCCCCCACGGGATGGCGCGCACGGTCATCCTGCGCCGAGACGGCTTCTCGTCGCGAGGCTGCACGTCTGCGTTCGCCCCAGCGCCCTCCCCGTCCGCCATCGCGTCGGCACTCTCCTCGGACGATGATGCGTGCTCGGCCCGCTCCATGTCTTCCCGGAGGACGCTTCCAGCCGAATCATCGCTGTCCTCGAGGTCCTCCCGTGCGACTTTTGGAGCTTCCTGCCGCTCCGTACCGGCGGGGTTCCGCGCTCGGTCCGACGGTGAATCAACGGCCTGCAAGGCGTGCTCGCCCCCCTCCTCTGAGGTCGCGACCGCGCTTCCGTTCGCCCCGAACGCCAGCCAGGCAACCACCGCACCGACGAAGAAAATCACGCTCAATGACGCGATGACGCGCACGGCGTTCCCGCCAGATTCGCTGGGCGACTCGACCCCGAGCTTCTCCCGAGGAGCCTGCTGGTCGGGCTCGACGGCCGGGCCTCGAGGAGACTCCACGGCGACGGTATCCAGGGTCACATCGATATCGCCTCGTTCTTGCGGCTCGACCTGCTCGTCGGGCGCCCCTGGCGAAGGCTGGGCTCGAGCGGTGTCATCGAGATGCTCGATCCGGCCCATGTCGGCCGTCGGCGTCGATCCTCCCGCCATCCGCTCCGTGGTCGGTGCGATCTCGTCATCGGTCTCGGCGAGCGCGTCGGCCCGGGTCATCGAGGCCGCGCTGAGATCTGCGGCTGGCTGCACCGCAGCCGAATCCCCCACCTCGGTCTCTCCAACAAGCTTCGGCGTATCCGTCCTGCTCGGCAACGCTGCGTGCTCCAGCGCATCTACAAACGCCAGAATATCCTCGAAACGTCGGTTCGGGTCCTTCGAGAGAGCCTGCAGCAGCACCGATTCGAACGTGTGGCTGACGTCGAGCCCGGGCGCGAGGTCGCGAATTTTCGGGGGACGCTCGGTGATTTGCCGACTGGCGATCTCCATCGCCGTGCCCTCCGAGAACGGCACATTCGCCGTGAGCACCGCGTAGACGACGATCGCCAAGGCGTAGATATCCGCGCGTCCGTCGACGCTCGTGTCCCGGATTTGTTCCGGAGCCATGTATTTGGGCGTGCCCAGGATTCGGCCAGTCTGGGTCATATTGCCGGCCGGATTCAGCGTCTCTCGCACGATCTTGGCGATGCCGAAGTCGATCACTTTGACGAAGTCGGGATCACCACCGCGATCGAGCAGCATGATATTGCCTGGCTTGATGTCCCGGTGCACGAGCCCAAATTCGTGGGCTTCGTGCAGGCTCTCGGCGGCCTGACGGACGACATGCAGGCACCGATCGACCGATAGCGGCCCTTCCCGACTGACTCGACTCTGCAGAGTCTCGCCGTCGAGCAACTCCATGGCGAGCCACAGGACGTCGCGCTTATCGTCGCGTCCGAAGTCGTAGATGACGATACTGTTGGGGTGGTTCAGCTGCGAGGTCGTGCGGGCTTCCTGGCTGAAGCGACTCTCGGTCGTGGAGTCCTTGCCCGCTTTCGGGGCGAGCACCTTCACCGCACACTTTCGGCCGACGGAGAGTTGCTCGGCTTCAAAGACCGAACCGTAACCTCCGCGGCCCAATTGGCGCTCCAGTCGAAACCTCGACGACAGCGTCGCGCCCTCCAGGTTCTTAATACTCACGATATTTGGGAGTCGCTGGGTAATGGACGGCCGAAAAGGGGCGAATACTCGTGCACGAAGCGATGCCCGGCGCCGCAGGTGCATGCAAGCCTCCCGCGGACGCCCCTCACAATATCAATCTATACTGTGACTAATATCACGACACGCCGTGGCCGCGAAAGACCAAACCGCCGAACCAACTCGCCGGGTTTGCCACGGGAGTGAGGCACACTTATTCGGCAGAAGCACTGCGGTATTCCGACGACCCGCGATAGCGGACCATCACCGACCACCGCCCGATGCTGACGTCCCTGGGGATCGAAAACCGCCCCTCGAACCTGCCGGCGCCGTCGGTCCGAGTGGTGCCGAGACTGATGACGTCGGTCGTAGCGTTCGAGCCGACCGGCCCGAGCACGACCTCGACCGGCTGGCCCGAGAGCGCTCGACCCGATGCAGTCCTCAGGCGGCCCTTCAGGTCGATAGCCCGCCCGCGAAAGGCCTCCCGCGAGGCCGAGGTGATCTCGAGCGACACCTGCTCGCGAGATTCCTGTGGGTCTGGCTGAGCCTCGGCGTCCCGGCTGTCCTGCTCGACCGGCTCCGCCATCTGCATCGGCCCGTCAGGTTCAACTGGCTCGCCCTGGGTCGCCTCTGCTCCCTCTGCTGGATTCGCATTCTGCGGGTCATCGCCCTGTCCGGCCGGTACATTCTGCTCGTCAACGGGCGGCTGGGCCCCATCCCGACCGTCATTGGAACCCTCTTGCTGTTCAGCGCTCGCCTGATTCGAATCTTCACTGGAAGACTCCGATTGTGAATCGTCCTGCATGTCGGCCTGCCGCTGGAGTTCTTCGACGTAGTTTGGCGGCTGGGGAAAGTTATCGTTGTACGACGCATCGTGCATCGAACTCCCCGACCGAGAGGAGAAGTTGAAGTCGTTGGCAGCGCCGCCCAGATCGATTCGGCGCCAGCCCTGGCCGGGCCAGTGGACCTCCACGAACGCGTGCGCCTCGTTGTAGATGTAGCGTGTCGGTATGCCGAGACTTCGCGCGGCAACCATGAATGCGAGGCTTCGATGCCGACAGACCCCGATCTGAGCCTCCGACACCGACTCGAAAAGGTCTCGTCCTCGCATCTCGTCCGGGAAGGGCCGCGCCTCGAAGTCCCGATACCACGCGACCAATGCCTCGAGCGCGTCGTGCGGTTCCATGGCTCGACTCACATCGACGGTGGACAAAACCCGCCTGGCCGCGGATTGCGCGTCTCCAGGAA
The DNA here is from genome assembly GCA_051747295.1 of Myxococcota bacterium. Classification (GTDB taxonomy): domain Bacteria; phylum Myxococcota_A; class Bradymonadia; order Bradymonadales; family Bradymonadaceae; genus JBNJFZ01. The sequence goes on along the minus strand of JBNJFZ010000021.1, from coordinate 23,691 downwards.
TCGGAGGCGTGAGGTCTTCGTCGAACTCGGACCACTCGACGTCAGTTCGCGGCCGACCGTCGAAGTAAAACCGCGGAGCGCCGAACTTGATATTCAGGCGAAGTAGCCCCTCGTGGCGTGTCCTCAGGTAATAATTGTCCGCCTCATCTCGACGGATATCGATCGCGGCATCCGGCTCCGATTGAACCTCGAGAATCTCCTGGTCGGCTGCCACGCTGGGGAGCGGATGCTTGCGTCCCGGTTGCGTACGCAGCGCGAAGGTCCCCCAAAAGGTATCCATATCGCTCGAGGCGGTTCCGCCGATGCGCACCGCGCTATCTCGAGCCGACACCAGGCGTACCTTGTACTCACCATCGACCACTCGAATCGCGTTTTGCACCACGCCGCGCTTGTACGGCATGATACTCGGCTCGAAGTTGGCGAAGTAGTTGAGTCGGTCGACCCGGTCGGTATCGTCATCGAGGGTGGTCTCCTGCTGACCGGGATTCAGCGGCCCATAAGGTGTTCCAGTCGAACCGGGATCGACCGGTCCATTGGCGCCAAAGACCATCTCATCGCTGGAGGGATTGACGCTCAAGGGTGGCGGTTGGCCCGCCTCGCTCGCTCTCGCAGAAGGGGCCTCACCGGTACCGCTGGGCCTCGAATCAGCTCCCTCAGCCGACGATGCTTCCAATCCGTCGCCGAGGTCCCACGGATTGAAGTACTCGTGGAGCACGCGGCCGTTGTCCTGTGCGTACACCCCCAGCGCCCAGACCAGAGACGTCGCGATAACGACCAGCGCGACGCGGATGAGTTTGGGTTTGGGGGAATCGGACACGGTTTGAACCTCGATTCGATGGGTTGAGAGCACGCGCGCCGGCTCTCCTATTCGAAGTCGAAGACGCAGCGCAAAATTCCGCAGCTACGTCGACTCGCCGAGCGCGGCCTACGGAGTCGGCACACCCGTAGTCGTCAGCAGCGCCTTGAGGTCTTCGTCGTCGAACTGAATCCCCAGGCCGATGAAGTAGTCCCGTCGGCGAGGGTTGAGCGCGTCATCGATACCGCCGGCGATGTAGGCGAACTCGAGGATATCGTACTTCGCAAACGAGCGGAGCCGCGGAAATCGGCTGACGCCAAAGTCGAAGAGGTCGACCTGAATCTCGAGATCGTACCCCTCGGTGAGCAGGATATTGCCGCCGATCCCCCCCGAACTCTCGATGATGCCAAAGCGCCCCTCGAGCATCAGGAAGTCCGACACCTGAAACCCACGGGCGAGTTGAGCGCTGAACTTGAATTCGTCGGTCGTGCGGACCGTGGTCTCGCGGTACTGCGGGTCGTCGGCGTCGGCCTGCGTGCTGTCGACGTCCTCGCGAATGACGGTGGTCGTGCCGCGATAGTCGTCGATCAGCTCGATGAGGTAATATTTGTCCATCGATGGCTGAAGGCGCAACCCGATGATATTCTTCGTCTCCTGATTTCGGATATGGTACTCGCTTCGAAGCTCGACGATGGTCTTGAGCTTCGAGACGCGCCCGACGAGCTCACCGGCGTCATCCAGGATTTGCTTGGTCCGGTCGGCGATGGCCGGGTCGTTGACGAGGTTACCGATGGTGCCCTCCCCCTCGTTGACCTTGTCGGTGATGTCCTGGACGTTCTGGAGGCTGTAGTTGAGCGAGTCCAGCGTCGACTGTAGCCGCGCCAACGTGCCGCGCAGCGTGCCCAGCCCCGCCTGAACGTCCCCGGACGACTGCCCGACAATGAATTTGACCTCCTGGACGACCGTCTGGGCGTCCTGAATCATCTTCTCGAGGGTCTGCGTGCTCGTGCGTGCGAAGACCTTGACGTCCTCGCTGATCGTCTCGGCATTGTCGACGATGCGATCGATACCGCTGCTATTGGTTTGGACGAACTCGTTCATCGTGGCGAGCATGTCCTGCATATTCGTCAGCATCTCCTGGAGGCTCTCTCTACCCTCGTCACCGCCGAAGACGGCGGCTAGCGAGGCGGTCACCTCCTGGATATTCGCCGAGATCTCGTCGAACTTCTCGAGGATATCACCCGGATCGGTCGGAGTGCTGACGTTGGGGATCCGGTCGCCGTCTTCGAGGATCGGCCCTTCCTCGCCGGGCGTAATCTTCAGATAGAAGTCACCGATGAACCCCGCCGAGGTCTTCGAGACGACGGCGCCATTCTTGAACACGCCGTCCTGGGTCTCGATCCCCTCGTGCAGCTCGATGTCCTCGGTGATCTTGATGTCGACGCGAGCGCGGCCGTCGATCAGCTCGATCTCGTCGATATAACCGATGTTGATGCCCGCCATCTTGACCTGCGACTGCTTCGCCAGGCCGGTGACGTCGTCGAAGACCGCGTAGACCTCGTAGCCGCGGTCACCGCCGAACACCGGTCCGTCCGACAGAATCGCGACCATAAAAATAGTCCCGAGCGTGCCGGCGATGACCAGTAGCCCGACCTTAAACGGGGTTATGATTCGGTTGACGTCCATCACTCACAACAATTTCGAGCATGCGACGAGCAGTCGCGATTAAATTCACCACAACACAACAGTCAGCGCGTAGTCGATCATCAAAATAGCGACACTGGCGGTCACGACCGACGAGGTCGTCGCCTCACCGACGCCTTTGGCGCCGCCGGACGCGTAGAATCCTTTGTAACAGCCGACGAGCGCAATAGCCATGCCGAAGGATGCGGCCTTGATGGCTGACTTGTAGAGGTCGTCGACATCGACGAAGTCTTTGATCTTCTGGATAAAAATACCCGGGTCCACGTCGAGGACGTGCACGGCGAGCAGGTAGGCAGAGGTGACCCCGATCAGGTTAAACAGCATCGTCAGAACCGGCATCATCAAAATCGTCGCGAACACCCGTGGTGTCACCAGGTACTGCACGGGGTTGACGGCCATCACGGCCATCGCGTCGATCTGCTCGGTGACACGCATCGTGCCCAATTCGGTGGTCATCGAGCTGCCGGTACGCCCGGCGACCATCAGCCCCGCGAGCACCGGAGCCAGCTCACGCACCAGCGAAATGGCCACCGTGCCGCCGACCAGTGTCTCCGCGTTGAACAGGCTGAAGGCGTAATGGGACTGGTAGGCCATCACCAGGCCGGTAAACATCCCGGTGAGCAAGACGATAAAGAGACTGCCCACCCCGACTTCATCGAGCGCTTCAAACCACACGCGGAGTCGGTACGGCGGCCGAAAGACCCAGACGATCGACTCGAAGAGCATGATCGCCATCTGCCCGAGCTCTTCGACGATGGCGATGGCCTTGTTGCCGATGGCCTCCACGCCCGCCTTTAACTTATCGCGCATAGGTCGACTTCTGGGAAGACATCCATTGCCAGTACCGAGCGCACGGGCAGATCCGCGCTTATTATCTCGACGGGACGATATCTAGTTCTCATCCGGAAACTATCTAACACAGCGACTTGACGCCTGCAAAAGCGACGGCCACCCCAGCGCGATCTGAGCCCGCCCTAACGCCCGCGGACAGCGGTCGAAGGACAAATAAGCCGGCGAGTTGTCGCGATGCCCCACGCTCGCTATCATCTGCCATCGATAGCCCTACTTGCAGTAAGATGAGCCGATGCACCGACCCTACCGCGCACCCCTCGTCGTACTGGCGCTCCTGACAGGCAGCGTCGGTGCGAACGCATTCGCCCAAGAAGCGCCTCCCACCCAGACGGCTGTCGACGCGGTAGACGAGGCCATCGACGTCGGGCGAGCGGCCATGCAAGAGGCTGCAGACCGTCGAGACGCCGCTCGCGGCCCCGAAAATTACGAGGAGATGGCCAAGCTCGAGGAGCTCGAGGAACAGACGCTGCAGCCCACGCTCATCGGCGACCGGGACAGCTGGGACCCCGAATTGCTGGCGCCCTACCGCGGCCAACTCGAAGCGCTCCACGCCGACCTCGGCTACGTAACCGAGCTCCACCAACTCGCAGGGGCCGCGCCAGCCGGCTCGAAGCTCATCGAGATCGAAGCAGTTCGAGCGCGCTTCGAGAGCACCCAGGTGCTCGGGCTAACCCGACACAACAACCCCGCGGTGCGCGCCTACCTGGACTTCTTCGACGGTCGCGGCAAGCCCATCCTCGCCAAGTGGATCGCCAGGATGAATAAGTACGCGCCGATGATCACCGAGACGCTCGAAAAAGAGGGCCTCCCGAGCGACCTCATTTATGTCGCGATGATCGAGAGCGGTTTCAGCCCCTGGGCCCGCTCCTCGGCCGGCGCCGTGGGTATCTGGCAATTCATCCGCGGGACCGGACGCGACATGGGGCTCAGGATCGACGCCTATGTCGACGAGCGGCGAGACCCGGTCAAGGCCACGCGGGCGGCGGCACGCTACCTCCAGTATCTCCACGACAAATTCGGCTCCTGGCCGCTCGCGCTCGCCGGGTACAACGGCGGGCCGGGGCTCGTCGCGAAGACCATCAACAAATACAACTCCAACAACTACTGGTTCATCTCACGCCACAAAGGCATGTACGACCAGACCCGCCGCTACGTCCCCAAGGTAGTCGCCGCCGGCATCGTCTGTAAGAACGCCGACATCTTCGATCTGGACATCCTCGAGGCCGAGGACCAATGGGCCTTCGATATCGTCGAGGTCCCCGCGCGCACTCGACTCAGCGTCATCGCAGACGCTGCGGGTACCGACGTCGATACGCTCGAGGACCTCAACCCGGAGTTGTTGCGGGCGGTCGTGCCTCCGGGTGACGAGAAGTATCCTCTGCGCATTCCCGAGGGTTCCACCTCCAAATTCGTCGAGAACTTCGACGAGATCGAAGTCGCCGGCAAAGGCGAATACCTCCACTACAGGGTCCGATTCGGCGAGTCCGTCCGGATGATCGGCGAGAAGCTCGAGGTCGCGCCGCGCGTGATTCGCGCCACGAACGGCCTGGCTCAGGGCGAGCGCCCTCCCTTCGGCGACGAACTGGTCATCCCAAAAGAAGCGATGGGCGAGTGGACCCCTCGAAAGAAGAGCTCCGGCAAAAAAGTCGTGCTCCTGCCGTCCAAGAAGTTCGACCATCCAGACCTGAAGCGGTACTTCTACGACGTCAACGACGGCGACACCCTCGAGTCCATCGGGCGCGGGCTTCAGGTCAAACCCGCCGACATCGTGCTCTGGAACGATCTAGACCCGGACGCCCACCTCGACGAGGATATGTACATCCAGATCTTCTTGCCCGCCGACCGCGATGTCGACTCCGTGGCGCTCGCGGCCGAAGACCAGGTCAACCCGATCGTAGTGGGCAGCAACGAGTACAAATCGTGGATGAGGAAGAAGAGCCGCGGATCGAACCGGGGGCGTCGATGGCACCGAGTTCGCCCGGGCGAGAGCCTCTGGCTGATCGCGCGCAAGTACAAGGTCACCGTGGAGAAATTACGCCGGTGGAATCGCTCCATCCGAGGCTCGAATGCATTGCAACCGGGCCAGAAGATCCTGGTTTATCCCGGCCGTTGACCCACCTATCTATCGGTTGAGCAACGCCTCGATGAGTTGCTTGACCTCGGGGCGAGTCCAATCGTACTCGCCGACGAACCGAGCGATGATCCGACCGTCGCGGTCGACGATGTAGGTCTCCGGAATCATCTCCGTGCCGTAGTCGAGAGGGACGCGACCCTGTGGATCCCAGAGGACCGTCATCGCGCTGCGCTCCCCGGGCAGGAACGTCCCCATAAATTGCTCCATGTCCGCACGCTCGGGGTCCTGGCTGACTGCGAGCATGACGAAGCCGCGGTCGGCGTACTCTCGCACCAGCCTCTCCATGCTGGGCATCTCGCGGGTGCAGGGTTCGCAGAAACTCGCCCAGAAGTTCAAGAAAACGACCTTCCCCCGATAGTCCGACAGCTGACGCTGTTGGCCGTCCTCCATGCGCTCCAGCGAGAAGTCGGGCGCCTCTCGATCGACCCATTGACCATCGAGACGACGCACGGCATCAGCCACCGCACGGCTCTCGACCATCGACCACGGGGCCATTTGCACGAGGATAAACGCGGCGACGGCCGCGATGGGAATCCCGAGTTTCCAGATGATGCTCTTGTCATTCATGGATATTACCAGCGGTTTCGAAGCTCGCGCACGGTTCGGAACACCGCCTCCTGACGACTCTCCGATCTCGCGCGCTGTTCCTCGTAGACGTCCGCTTGTTCAGATGCAAGCCGGTCGGCTAGATCGGGCTCCTCGAAGCGCATAAATGGGCTGTAGGCGCGCTCCTCTCCCAGGGTCGTCAGGAAAACCTCATGGTCCGGAGTCGCCTTCGCCCGGGCGAGCATCTCTTCGGCGCGATTATTATCGGGCTCGATGGACAGGATAAATTCGATGTCGCGAACCGAGTAGTCGTGGCCGGGGTAGAACATCAGGTCATCGTCGAGCCCGGATAAGACATCACGAAACGTGCGGAAGAGCACGCCCGGATCACCGCCGAAGCTGCAGTTGCCGGCCCCACCCACAAAAATCGTATCGCCGCTCAAGAGATGCTCGCCGACGAGCAAGCTGATGTGTCCCGGTGTGTGTCCGGGGGTGTCGAGCACCGTCAACGTCTCCGCCCCGAGTTGGAGGGAGTGTCCCTGCGAGAGCTTGCGCTCGACCGTCCGCCCCTGGGACTGCTGCTCCTCGATTCTCGGCGCATCTGTCTCGCCCGCAACCAGTTCAATATCGGGAAAGGCCGCAAACACCGCGTCGTTGCCTCCGATGTGGTCGTGGTGGAAGTGGGTATTGACGAGGTAGCGCGGATCGAGGTCGTGATCCTGCACGAATTGCGCGGCCTGTTCACCGTCGATCGGGTCGATCAGCGCGGCTTCGCCGTCGGACTCGAGCAGGTAGAAGAAGTTGTCGCTGATTCGGCTGTGGAGTGTATGGAGTTTCATGGCTACATGGGATTTTCGGGAGGGGCGAACGTCTCGAGCGCATCGAATCACTGTGCTTGCCTGCTTGCGTTGCGACCAGAGGATAATACCCGAACCGGCGGGGACAAGCTCCGGCGCCGGGCATCGGCCGCGCTGCGGCGCAGGTGGGCGACAAAACGGCGCGTCGACGTACCGGTGAGGCCGCTCGGATCGACGAAGACCGGGCACCCCGAGATTCGAGCGAACTCCACGAGGAACTGCGCTCTCGCCTCGGGTGAATACGGCATCTGGGCGACACCGCCTATCCACCAGGCATCGGGGGCGACCCCGGAGCGCGCAACAAACGCGGCGACATCCAGCACGGCGGCGGGCTCGACAATGGTCACCAGGGCGTCGGCGTGGAGACAGACCGCCTGGGTGCCCGAAAAGTCGATCCCGATGACCATGCGTGAGTCGGAGCGCGGGCTCTCGCCGATGACCAGCGAACTGGACTCGGACACCGAGCCCCCCACGACGCGACGAACGAGACCGATGACTCGATGCAACACAGTGACTCCGATTCGATAAGTGAACCACAAAGCGCCGGGCAAGCGTTGACCCCGGCCCTCATTATAGTTTTCGACCGGACCCTCTGAATCGTTGCGTAATTTCTCACAAAACCACGCCTGAGCATCACCTCTGGGGGGTTGCTGTGTTCCCGATGTAGCGCGAGCGCCACGTAAAATTGACGCCCGAAACATTGTACTCGAGATCGCGTGCGTGCTACGATGCATGCACGTAAATCTGTTTTTTAACGAGCATTCTCTGTCTTTATTTCCTCCATGACCAGTATAAGCCAAGACCGCGAGGTCCCTCGACGACGAGCGATGACTCGCGGGACACGTCCAATCCGCACGTATTTGTTCCTACTGATTGTGTGCCTCGGCCTGACCGGGTTGTCGGGGTGCTTCCAGGACTTTGATCAGTTCGAGGGGGGCGACGCCGGGCCGACGGACGACGTCCGCGACGATGGCGATGACGGCATGGACCAGGACGCTGGTGATACCAGTGCGGATGCTGATCCAGACGTCGAGCCAGACGGCGGCACCCCGGTAGACGTCGAAGTTGGAACGAGCTGTAGCGGTGACGACGACTGTGGAGATGGCGGCGTATGTCGATCCGGATACTGCAGCGCTGATTGCTCGAGTGGTGCTGTCTGCCCCGAGGGCTCGACCTGTCGGTCTCTCGGAGACGAGTCGCTGTGCGTGCTCGATTGCGGCCCCTACGATTCGTGTGAAGGCGCTGCAGGGCGAGACGATCTCGAGTGCCTTCCGGAGTTCTCGCGCAACGACTTCGGCCAGACACGCAGCGTCTTCCTCGGCTGTCTTCCCGACTCCGATGGTGACCAGGTCTTCGACGGCTTGGACAATTGCCCCGACGTCCCAAACGGCCCGCAACTCGACCGGGATGCAGATGGCATGGGCGACGCCTGTGATTCCGACCCGCTCTGTCATGCAGGTGCGACCGACGGAGTCATCGATTACGGCACCGTCTCGTACGCCCCGACGAATTACTCGGTGCCCATGATCGCATCCCACGGCTGGATGCCGGTGGTGAGCGGTACCGATGAAGAGGGTAATCGCGTCCCAGACGTCGCGATACTCGATCGCGAATCAGGTGGCTGGACCACGAGCTCGCTTCCCTACGTCCCCAGCGGATTGGTCGTGGGAGATCACCCCTATCAGGGCTATCTGACCACGCCCGGCGTACGCGACGAGGATGGCGAGCAAGTCGGCCCGCACATGCTCCTCCAGCAGGACGGCTCGGTGAGCTTCGGCGCCCGCTTTTCGTCGTCTTACGAAGCACAATTCCTCGCGTCTGGTCGGTTCGGACATGCCTACGCATTCGGTGATGTCCCGGACATTCCGCTGAGATGGCGTGCGATGAGCTACAACGCGACGGTGCAGTCTTATTCAAGCATCGGTGTGAACTTCAGCGCGTCGAGCCTGCTCCGTTGGAGAGCGACACGTGATATCGCCGGAGACCTCGTCATTTACTCGAGCCCCGACGCCACTGAAGGCGACACGATCATCACGAGCATTCGGTACAATAATACGCCCAAGCTCACGGCAACCGTCACGATGCCGACGGCCGCCAGCGGTCAGTTCATCAACCCGCTGTTGCTCCCCGGACTCGGCGATGTGTTCTACGCCTTCGATCGAAGCACGGGTGAAGCGGCCATCGTGACTCCTAGTACCGGTGGAGTCGCGCCGGCCCCCGAGCTCGACCTCGACTTCGGCGCCAACGTCGAGCACGTCATCGTATCGCCGGACTCGGCCAGCCTCATCGTCCTGAGCCGTCCCGACACCGAATCTGATGACCTCGCCGCCCGTGAGATCTTCATCCGTTGTCCTGGCGCCGTCGAAGAGCGCGACTCCGACGGCGATGGCATCATCGACACCCGCGATAACTGCCCGGACAGCAGCAATGGCAGCCAGATGGACACGGATATGGACGGCATCGGCGACAGCTGCGACCAGGACGTCGACGGCGACGGCATTCCCAACGGAGACGATCAGATCCCATCCGAGGACGGCACTCGCTTCATCGGGCTCGATCTCGATAGCGACAACGACGGCATCGACAACCCGGACGATGACGACGACGATGGTGATGGAATACCGGATAGTGCCGACCGCTTCCCGCTGGACTCCGACAACGATGGCTTCCCGAACGCGATCGACAGCGATGATGACGGCGACGGCTACTCCGACACGTTGGAGCGAAGCAATGGCACCGATCAGTTCAATCAGTTCGACTTTCCCGGCGCGGGGGCCATCGCATTCATCGAGGACGACGGGAGCGCGAAGACCATCAAACTCGGCGAGTTGGCGGATCTCGAGAATGCCGTCGTCCGAGAGGTCAACAGCTCGAGCAACGCACCATCTCGGCTTTCCTTCTCCGGCGACGGCCAGAACCTGGTCGTCCTCGACGGCGAACCCGAGCAGACCCAGCAAATCCGGGTTGGCCCGGTCGACGACGGAACCGGGTTGTCCGCAACCTCCTGGCAGGTAGGCACCAGCCTGCGCGACGTCCAGCTGCTCGGCGGCGACGTCTCCTCGGGCACCGTCTCCAACGCGAGCGTCGTCACCGAGACCTCCGACGGATGGAACCTGGTACGCGTCTCCTTCAACCCGGCGAGCCAAACGGTCCTGGTCGACGACTTGATGCGAGTCCGCGAGATCGCCGTCGACGGATCCACCATGGGTGTCATCGGCGCACCAGCCGATTGCCCCGAGTGCCTGGGCATCTATCGGTTCGACTCCAGCTCAGCCACGTCGGGCTCCTTCTTGACGAATTCATTGGAGAACCCCCGCTCCCCCTTCGTACAAGGCTCGAGCGTCTTTGTTGTCGCGGACAACCCAGACGGTACATCCAGCGCGTACGCGGTCTCGACCAACAGGATCTCCGAGATCCGCCCACCGCAGGTCGAGCAGGTCGACTCGCTGGTCACCGGGCTAGGCGGACGTACCAACCATCTGTTAGTGTCGGGTTCGACCGGGGATGGCGACACGTTCAACTTCTACTTCTTCAACAGCACGCGCGACAAGTGGTACAAACTCTTGACGACTTCCACCGACCTCGTAGACATTGCATGGACGAGCCGCTCACCGTCACTAGAACAAGAAGAGTAGTAATTTCGTACGAGTCGGACGGAGCTCGCAGCACCGTCTCGGCTTCGGCTGATGTCCTGATAAACTCCTAGCGCATGGGCGAAGACCTGCCGCAATCATTTGGCTCATACACCCTCCACGATCTGGTGGCTCGTGGTGGTATGGCCGAGATCTATCGAGCGACGATGCCCGGAATCGGCGGCTTCGAGAAGACCGTCGCGATCAAGAAGATCCTGCCGCACCTGGCCGAAAACGAAGAATTCATCACGATGCTCATTGATGAAGCACGCATCATCGTGAGCATCAACCACTCCAATATCGCCCAGGTCTACGATCTCGGTAAGATCGAGGATACCTATTACATCGCCATGGAGTACATCCATGGCATCGACCTGTCCGGGGTCATCAAGGGCCTCAAGAAACGCGGCGAGTACATCCCGATGGACCACGTGGCCCACATCGGGTCGTGTATCTGCGCGGGCCTGCACGCCGCTCACTCCAAAACCGACGAAAACGGCGATCCGCTCAATATCGTCCACCGCGACGTCAGCCCGCACAATGTGCTGATCAGCTACGCTGGTGACGTAAAGATCATCGACTTCGGCGTCGCCAAAGCCACCGTCAAGGAGACCCACACAAAGATGGGGGTCATCAAGGGCAAGCTGTTGTACATGGCGCCCGAGCAGGCGATGGCCAAAGATCTGGACGGACGGGCAGACCTCTTCGCCGTGGGTCTATGCCTCTACAAAATGCTCACCCACGAGCTCCCATTCGCCGGTGATAACGAATTCCAGATCTACAACAACATCCTGTCCAAGGAGATCGTACCACCCAAGCAGCTCAACCCGGACGTGCCCGAGGAGCTCAACCAGATCGTCATGACTCTGCTCCAGCGGGACCCCGACAAACGCTACCAGGACGGATACGCCGCCAAACAGGACCTGGACCGCTGCCTGCACAACATCGCGCCCGGCTACACGATCAACCGCTTGAGTCGATTCGTCGAGGAGAATTTCTCCAAGGCGGCCAGAGAAAAAGCGCGCGAGAAAGACGACAGCACGGAGGCGTCTCGGCCTCAGGGGATCGCGCCAACCACGCCCTCCTCCAATGAGGTCGACACCGGTCAGATCACCGCGGAGCGCCGTAAAGAGCAGCCTGCGTCCGACGTCGAAGGGGATCCAACGGTCAACATGTCACGAGGCGAGGCCTTGGCCGACCTCGCGCACGTTCGTGAGCCCGCCGCCGGCGTCAGCGCGCAGTCCGATGGCCTCCCAGGGCCGCCCGCCCTCCCCGACGAGCCAATGTCGGACCAGCCCGCCCGCACACAGACCAATGCCGACCAGACCGGTCAGTTTGCCGAGGCGTCCGGCAGCTCCGCAGAGGCCGACGCGAAAAAGAGCATTCCGCCAGTCATGTATGCGATCGTCGCGATGATCATCGTCATCGTGGGCATGAGTGCGTACGCCCTGTTCTCCGGCTCCGGCAGCACGGATTCAACCGAGACGTCCGCCGAGTCGACGGCCGTGGCCCAGAAACCGGAAGGCGACTCGGTCGCGATCAAGCTCGATACGGAACCTCAGGGGGCAACCGTCTTGGTCGACGGTGACAGCCGCGGCACCACGCCAGCCGACTTCGAGCTCGAGAAGAGCAATAGACCCGTCACCATTTCCTTCGAAAAAGACGGCTTCGACTCGAAGCGCGTTCGACTCGTGCCAAACTCGTCGATCGACAGAGTCATCGCGCTCACCCGCTCGCTCGACGACGAGGCGGAATCCGACTCCGACGCCGGGGATGGAGAGGACGGCGGTGAGCAACTCGCCGAAAACAACGACGAGACACGCGACGAGCCCGACGAGCGAGACGAGCGAGACGAAAGCGGCAGCCGCGAGCCGGACCGCGACGAGATGCAGGACAAGGAGACGGCCAGCGGCAGTGCACCGAAGGAAGATTCATCCGGCGGTGGCGGCGACCGCGAGAAATCGGCGGCCAAAGAAGCGAAAGACGAACCGTCGGAACAGCCGGTGCAAGACAAAAAAGTCGAGCCGAGCCCAAAAGAGCCCGAGGAAAAACCCGAGGAAAAACCAGCCGAGGACGAGGATGACGACTTTATCCCCGTACTCGACGATGGACCGTCGGGCGACAGTGACTCACCATCCGATGAAGACGAAAATTCGAAAGATAAGAAAAAAGACGAAGGTTTGATTGATCCCTTCGGTTAGGCTTCAGGGAATGACTATCACCAACCTCAAACGTATTGCGCTGATCCTCGTTGGAGCCATGGCACTGGCTGGTGCCGAGACCATGGTCCATTCCGCCCTCCCCGGGCACCTCGGTCAATCGGCCCTCGCTCAGGACGGTGACAGGGATATCGAGAAGGCCAAGGAACGGTTCCGCGTCGGCAAGACGGCCTTCGACGAGGAGAATTACCAGAAAGCTGCCGAGGCCTTCCTCGACGCCTACCGGTTCTCCGGTCGCAGCGAATTGCTGTTCAACGTGGCGCAGTCATACCGACGCGCCGGTGATTTGCGCAATGCGGAGACGTATTTCCAGAAGTATCTCGAGGAGATGCCCGACGCGTCGAACGCGGACCAGGTCGTCGAAAAGATCATCGAGATTCAGGAGGAGATGGCCGAGCAGATGGCCACGGTCGATGTCGAAACGTCTCCTCCCGGCTTGAATGTGTTCGTAGACGATGAGGAGTCGGCCCGCTGCCAGAGTCCCTGCTCCATCTCGCTCCTGCCCGGCGAGCACCGCCTTACCGCGCGGGACGCCGACGGAAGCGAGGCCTCGACGACCGCCACCGTCGAGGCCCAAGAAGAAACGTCTGTCACCATTCAGGTTGAAGCAGCCGTACAGACCGGCCAACTCGATATCTCCACCGACGTGCGCTCCGGGACGATGACAGTAGCCGGACAGGGAACGCAGCAACTCCCGCTGACGTCTCCCCTGGAGCTGCCGGTCGGCACGCACGACATCACGGTCGAAGCCGATGGGAAGACCTGGCGAGGGACCATCGACGTGCCTGCCAATCAGACCAAGCGGATCCTCGTGCCGCTCGGCGGTGTCGAACAACAAGGTGGAAGCCCCCTTCGCTCGGCTTCCTTCGGGCTCGGCGGGGCCTCGATCGGATTCCTGGTCGGCGGCATCCTCATGGGCCGCGCGTCCAACGACACCTTCGATGCGCTCCAGAGCCGACAGAACACCTTCGGCTCGGTCGACCAGGACATGATCGACCGGGGAAAAAGCCAGCAAACCGGCGCGAACATCCTCTACGGCGCGAGTATCGCGACCTTTAGCGCCGGAGTGGGCCTCTTCGTCTGGGATATGATGAGCTCGGGCTCGACCACGGAGTCCGAAGAACAGATTCCACCGTCCGAGCCCAGCGACGACTCCGACGACGACGCGAATATCGACCTGCTGGGCTCCCGGTAGACCGATCCGTCAGAAATGAAGCAGAACTGAAGTCGGGTCAGAGGATGAACCGAACCTCTTCCATCTCCTGGAATGCCGCATAGATATCCATGACCGCGTCGGCCTCTTGTACGGTGACGGTCAACGTCACCGACAGGTGATTCCCTTTCGAGCTCTCTCGGGTATCGACATCCGGATCGGCCGCCTTCCCGACGACGTTGATCGCGGCCTGAACGACTTGCGAGACGAACTCGGGTGAATTGGAGCCGATCACTTTGAAGGTATACTCGCCCGGAAACGAGTGGACGTCCTCGAGTCGCTCCAGCATTTTCTCTCTATCCGACATAGGACTACGCTCGACGCTTTGAGATACATTTACGACGTACTCTCATAGACGCAGGAATGCCTCCGAGTAAACCGTACTGCCGACGCCACCTTGATAGGAAGTTGGCGTTCAGGCCTTTTTGGAAACGCCACGGTCGCACACGAATTCCACATTGAGGAAGACGATGACTGATACTGAAAAGCGGCTAATTCTCGCATCGGGCTCTTCGTACAAGAAGGATCTCATGACGAGGTTGGGGGTGCTGTTCGAGACGATCCCCGCGTATGTAGACGAACAACGCCACGAGGGTGAGTCCCCGGCGGCGATGGCGAAACGACTGGCGGGCGCGAAGGCCATCCACGTCCAGAACTCCCATCCGGACGCATGGATCATCGGTGCCGACCAGGTGATTCATCAGGGCGAGCGCATCTTCCAGAAGCCAAGGACGCCCGAACGCGCAGTCGAGCAACTCGCCGCGCTCGCCGGCGGAACGCATCACCTGCTCACTGCCGTGTCGATAGCCAGCCCTGGGGCCGAGTTGCGAACGGCGTTGGTGGGCTTCGAAATGGACATGCGGCCGTTGACGGCCGGGGAAATCGAAGCGTATGTCGAGGAGGATCAGCCGCTCGACTGTGCGGGCTCTTACAAGGTCGAATCGGGCGGCATACGACTGTTTCGAAGCCTCCGAGGAGACGACTACACCGCAATCGTAGGGCTCCCGCTGACGCGCGTCCGGCATTTGCTCGAGCAGACCGGCTTCTTCCCCTCCAAGGACGACACGACGTGAACGACGAATCTTCCATCGACCCGGCCGATGTCTTCGAGCGCTATCGAGATATCATCGACGACTGGGAGGGTTTTTTGGCATCGCTCCGAAGCCCCCTCCCGACGTGCATCTGGACGAATACGCTGCGCACTACCCCGGCCAGACTGCGCGAATGGATGTCGAAGAGCGACATCGAATTAACGCCGGTGAACTGGTACGAAGGCGCCTTTCGCCTGCCGCCGCGCGTGGGTCCTGGCAACCGCATCGAGTATATGACCGGCCTCTACCACGTTCAGGAAGAGGTCTCGCTGATCCCACCGGTGTTCATGGACCTGGAGCCGGGACTACGCGTCCTCGACCTCTGTGCTGCTCCGGGGAATAAGAGCGCCCAGATCGCAGTCAGTATGCAAAACCGCGGCACGGTCATCGCAAACGACATCAACCACCACCGCAACCGAGCGGTGAAGCGCACCATCGATCGCCTCGGAGTGGCCAACATGTGCATGACCACTTATGATGGCACGAGCCTCCCGCGCGATATTGGAACGTTCGACCGCGTGCTCGCCGACGTGCCGTGCTCGTGTGAGGGAACCACACGCAAGCACCCGACGTCGGTCGAGAATTTCTCGGTCGAGTTCTCGGAGCGCCTGGCCTCGAAGCAGATTGCGCTGCTCCGCAAGGCATTTCAGGTGTGTGCTCCGGGCGGCAGAGTGGTCTATTCGACCTGCACATTCGCTCCGGAGGAAAACGAAGGTGTGGTCCAACAGCTGCTCGATCACGTTGGCGCCGGCAACGTCGAGATACTCCCGGCGAGGATCGAGGGCCTCGAGACCTCACCGGGGCTGACATCGTTCGAGGATCGGAGGTTTGACGCCTCGATGGAACACGCACTTCGAGTCTGGCCCCATCAGAATGACACCGGCGGGTTTTTCGTCGCGGTTCTGGAGAAGAGCTGATGCACACGGAAACAACACGACATGCTGGATTGGCAGCACACACCGAAGCGGTCGAGCGCGCGGAGTGGACCGAGCTGCTCGAGGACCACTTTGGCATCCCGAGCGAGACATTCGACCCCTATCTCTTCGTCCGCGTGAACACCAAGAATATCCACATCGTACCGCGCGAGATGGCGCCCCCGCTCAGCCCGTCGCCGGACGTGCTCGGGATGCACTTGCTGCGAACGAATATGCTCTACCCTAAAATCACCACCGCGGCGGCGATGACCTTTGGTCCTCTGGCGACGCGTAATATCGTGGAGTTGGGTCAAGACGGAGCGGATGCTTTTTTGTCACGGTCGACTTACAGCGTGACGGCCGAGCAGACATCGGCATGCACCGGGCGCGGCTATGTGTTGCCCAAACACGAAGAGCTGGTGCTGGGCGTGGGCTTCTTCGCGCCCAATGAGGACTCCAAACCCGCAGAATTACGCAGCATGTTCCCGAAGGCATGGTCGGTCGACGACGAAATGTCCGTATTCACCGAGTAACTCGACGGCGGAGCCACTGAGTGACGGACAACCCAGAGAACGAAGGCGCCACGTCGATCGTTCGGCGAATTGGAGAAGGCCTGCTGGGGGAGGTGTTCGAGGCCATCGACGCCGACGGCAACCCGATTGCGGTCAAGCGATTGATCCACGCCGTGCCGTCGGACCCCGAAAAATTTCGGCGCGAGTTCGAGATCCTGAGCCGACTCGACCACCCGAACCTGACGCGATACCGCGAGTTTCGCAGCCACGGCCCACCGGTCGAAGTGACCGAGAGCTTCGTCGACGCCCTGCCCTTTCTCGAACACCTGCGACGCCCGCCGACCCAGTCTGAAGTCGAGACGCTGCTCATTCGTGACGATCAGTCCAAGTCGTCCTTGATCGAGGACGAGGACTTCGCCGACGTCGACACCGGCGAGTTACCCGACGAAGAAGCCCCAGATGAAAGCTCCGACGCGGAGCAAAGCGACGAAGAAGGGACCGATGACGCGGACGCGGACGAAAACGCGGACACCAGTGAGACCGCGGTCGACTCGGAGGGCGATCATGTCGAAGACGCGACGAGCACTGCTCAGGAAGACGCACCAGAAGCCTCCGACAAACCAACCCCCCAGGAACTCGAGGACGCTCCCGACCGAGCGGATTCGGATGGGTTCGATCCGCACTCGACGGAGACGCTCGAGCTCACCGAATTAGTCGAGGAAACCACCGACGAACTCGGAGAACTCGCCCCCTCCCAGGCTGCTGCGGAGATCGTGGGTCGCCTCGCGGAGGAATCGTCGCTCGAGCACAGCTCGCTCGACCTGTTGCTGCTGCGAATGGAGCGGATTTTACCCCAGGTGATCGCGGCCCTCGACCACCTCCATCGCTTCAAGAAAGCCCACGGAGACCTGCGGCCATCGAATATCCTCGTCAGCGCCGATGACAGCGCGTACCTGACAGATTATGGGCTCGCACGATGGCTGCGCCTGGTCGAGCCCGGTGGCGAGCATGCTGACCGCGAACAGCTGTCTCCGCCGACTGAAGAGGCACGGCGCGAGAAGGCCAACTACGAGGCCCCCGAGACCGAGGGGTTTGGCGATGCCTCACCCACCGGCGATCTCTACTCGCTCGGCGCGGTGCTCTACGAGGCGATTAGTGGGAGACTGCCGTTCGAGGGCGCGCCCGATGAGATTCGAGAGGCCAAGAACTCGAAAGCGCCAGAGTCGCTGTCCGAAATCGAGCCGCATTGCCCGGCGTCGTGGGTTGACCTGATCCACGGCCTCCTGGATCCGAACCCGGATAAGCGACCGACGCTCGAGGAAGTCCGCAACCTGGTGGAGCAGTCCGAGTCCTATGCGGTCAACATCCCCCCGACCGCGGTCCCGGAGCAGGAGTACTTTCTCGGCCGATCCCAACTCGTCGAGGATGTCACCGAGACCGCAAAGCGATGCTCGCAGCAGCGCGAGCTCAGGCTCTCGATGCTCCGGGGGCCCTACGGCGTCGGCAAGACAGCCGTCTCCGAGGCAATTGCGTACCTGGCATCCCAACGCGGTTGGCTGGTCGTCCGCGGCAAGTGCTACAACCGCGAGTCACTGATCTATCAGGGATGGGACGAAATTGCGGCCCAACTCGCGGACATCTGCCAACACCTGCCGCCGGAGATGCAGGAAAAGACGCGAGCATGTCGCCAGCAGGCGTCAGCACTGTTCCCGGTATTGCGTTTCGAGGACGAAGAATTCGATCTCAAGGCCCTGGACCGCCTGGACGCGGTCGCCAGCTTTCGGACCCTGCTCAAGCGTATCTCGCTGCAGCGTCCGGTATTGGTGCTCATGGACGATCTGCATTGGGCCAGCCCTGATACCGCATCGCTGCTCCTGGACCTGATGGGAGATCCGAGAGGGCTCCGGTGCCTGATTCTGGCGACCTGGCTCGACGGTGATGACGACCGAAAAAACGTCCAGATCGCCGATAATTTCGGGACGGCGCCAACCAAAGTCGACTGGCACGACGTCACCGGGTTCTCCAAGTCGGAAGCACGCGAATATGTCGTATCCGCCGGCGCACACCTGAGCCTCGAGGCCCAGCGCAGCATCCTGAAGGAGGGGAGCCTCAACCCGCTCCTGCTCGAGGAATTGATACACGGTATCGACGGCGACGATGAGGCCGCGTCCGACATATCGCGCGAGCTCGAAGAGATCTCGGAGGCCAGCGAGGAGAAGATTCGCGACAGGCTCACGCACGTGTTCGAGTCCCGCATCGAGTCGCTGAATCGTCGAGAGCACTTCGTGCTGCAAGTCCTGTCGGTCGCATCGATTCCCCTGCCGGATGCCATCATCTCGGTGATGGTGGACGACGAATTCCGCGGCAGCACATCGATGCAGAATGCTGCTCGGGTGGTGATCGACAGTCTGCTCGAGAAGCGCTTCATCCGCCCGGTCGAGTCACACCTCTGGGAGCGTTCGTACACGCTCACCCAGAACCTCTATCGACGGCTCGTGCTCGACGACATGCGATCACAGCGTTATTCCCACCTGTGCTCGCGCATCGCCGAGGGTATCAGGCTGGTCTGGCCGACGGCTGAAGAGTTGCGATTCGAGTACCTGGTCCGCGCCGGGCAAACGCGCGACGCCATCGACTCGGCTATCCGAGCCGCCGAGTCTGCCGAGACACGCTACGCCTATCACCGGGCCAGCGGCATGTGGGAGTGGATGGGCAACCAACCGGAGAGCCGCTCGGTGGGAGATATCTCGCCGAAGCACGAAGTCGCTCGGCTGAGCTACCTCGCCTCGGAGTTCGAGAAAGCCGCGTCCCTCTTCCACGAGGTCGCCGCGCAGGCGTCCGAACCGGACGCGCACGCGGTTCTGCGTATGCGAGAGTTCGACGCGTACGTGCGGATCACCCACGGCGAGCAAGCCGTCCAGGCGCTGGAAGATGCGCTGGGACAGTATGGCGATCATTATCTCAGGCGAAGCCTATGGACCCGGCTGTCCGAGGCCAAAAACCGTGCGCTCGCCGCGACGACGCGGTGGAGCAACCCGATGGACGTGGCCAAGCGTGACGCGGCGACACCCCGGCAAGAACACCTCGTGTCCATCTACGCTTCGATTCTA
Source organism: Myxococcota bacterium (assembly GCA_051747295.1). Taxonomy (GTDB): domain Bacteria; phylum Myxococcota_A; class Bradymonadia; order Bradymonadales; family Bradymonadaceae; genus JBNJFZ01. The sequence goes on along the minus strand of JBNJFZ010000021.1, from coordinate 4,111 downwards.
GATACGCAGGACATCCTCGACAGCACGAAAGCTGCGCGATTCCAGGCAAAACTCTCGCTCGTCGCCGAAGAATCCGAGGACGCCGAGTTGCTCGGCGTCGATCGCCTCTACCTGGCTCGAACCAATCAATACCACGGCGTATGGAGCCACAAGCACCGCGTGGAGCGCTGGTACGAAGAGGCCGACAAGCTCCTGGAGCGCGGTGAAGCATGGGCGTGGCGAGCGCGCGCGTCACTGGCCCGGTGTGGGTTCTACCGAATGCTCGGGCGGTTTGAAGAAGCGAGCGCTCACCATTCGCGCTCGCTGCGGTTTTTCCGCCGGGCAAATACCAGACAGCTCCCGGACCGCTATCGCGTGGAGTATCAACGGGGCCTGCTGATGCTGATGCAGGCGGACTTCGACGCCGCGGAATTCAGCGCTCGTCAAATGCTGCATTTCTATCGAGGTGACCGGCTCGTCGAGTTTCGGGCCAACGAAATCCTGATTCCGCTCTACTTGCTCCGCGGCAAATGGGGCGTCGCAGAGCACCATATCGATCGTTGTGAGGAGCTTTTGTCAGATGCGCCGGTCAACCTGGCCTCCGTATGGCTGGCGCGCCAGTCGACGTTCCTGAATATCGCGATGGGTCGCCCGGAGGTCGCCACGGGTCAAATCAACGTGCTCCTGGACCGCCTGCACGAAAGCAGCCTCATCGAGCATCCGCATGCTCGACTTCTGGTTCACTTGAGCATGGCTCAAGCCCGCTGCGCCGAGGCCGAGCGCGAGCGCACACTCGCCCACGGTCGCCCTCAGAACACGCTCACGTCACTGAAAAAGTCACTCAAGCACATCATCCCACGCACCGATGATGTTGGGACCAAACTTCGTGCCGAGATCTACCGCCTCTCAGCTCGCCGAGAGATCCTGCGAGGCAACCCGCGAAGAGCTCTCAAAGAGGTCGAAGAGGCCATCGACACCTTGCGCAACTACCTCAGCCCGGTCGAGTTGGCGAAGACCCTGGAGGCCCGAGGCCTGATACTCAAGCACCTCGACGAAGCCGATGCTTCCCAACAAATCAGCCAGGCCAGAGATGTATACCAGCAGTTTGGGGCCAAGTTCCCGCTGATCCTGGAGGGTTGGCCAGTACCGAGGGAGTT
>JBNJFZ010000021.1:0-2875 GCA_051747295.1 Myxococcota bacterium | reverse complement strand
CGAGCCGACTGAGAGATATTTTGATCGTTCTCCTCGTAGATGCGCTCGACGTAGTCGCGCTCGAATTGGTCGAGTAGATCCTGCTTCGCTTCTTTGTACTCGCGCGTAAGGTCGACCTCTATCAACGTCGAGTCGCCGTCGAGCTCGGAGTTCGTCGACGACACGGACACGCTTCCTGTCGAGGGCGCTCCCCGCATCTGCAGATCAGATTTCTCGACGGCCTGACCGGTCGCGAGGCTCGCCGCACGCATGATGACGTTGCGGAGTTCCCGCACATTTCCCGGCCAAGCATGCTCCATGAGTGTGTCCATCGCCTCGGCGGTCAGGCGCACGCGCTGATGGTCGGGCCGCATCTCGACAACTTCGTCGAGGAAGTGCTCGACCAGCAGCGGGATGTCTTCTCGGCGCTGGGACAGGGGCGGTAGCATGATCTGGATGACCGAGAGCCGGAAATAGAGGTCTTCGCGAAACGAGCCCTCGTTGACCATGTCGCGCAAGTCGCGGTTCGTGGCCGCGACCACGCGACAATCAGCGCGGATGGTCTTCGAGCCGCCGACCCGCTTGAACTCCCGGTTCTCCAAGACCCGCAGCAACTTTGGCTGCAGCGAAAGATCGAGTTCACCGATCTCGTCGAGAAAGAGGGTCCCTCCTTCAGCCTGCTCGAATGCGCCCTCTCGTTGGGCGTGCGCGCCGGTAAACGCGCCTTTTTCATGCCCGAAGACGTACGATTCCATGAGCTCGCCGGGGATCGCCGAGCAGTCGAAAACGACGTACGGTTTATTTTTACGACGAGAGGCGTCGTGGATTGCCCGCGCGATTCTCTCCTTCCCGGTCCCGGTCTCACCCTGAATCAGGCAAGTCAGCTCAGATGGTGCGACCTTCTGGAGCGTGGCGAACACCTCGCGCATCGCTACGCTCCGTCCGATAACCCCCTGAAAGTGCTCGTCTTCGCTGAGCGGTATCTCGACGACCTCGTCGATAGGCTCGAACTTGAGAGTCGTATTACCGGCACGAAAGCTTGCGTTGGGGGCGAGGAAGACCTCTTTGACACGGCAGCCGCCGAGATGCGTGCCGTTGGTGGAGCCACGGTCGCGCAAGAGAAATCCATCCTCCTCGGCGCGGATCTCGAAATGCGTCCCGCTTATGGACGTGTCCTTGAGCCTGAAGTCGTTGACCGAGGCTCGCCCCACGTAGACCTGGCTCTTATTGATGACGAACTCTTGGCCGGCATCCTCGCCGTCGATCACGACGAGCTTGGCCTTCTGAAGCTGCCGAGAGGTGGCACGCTCGTCGACGAACACGGTGCGAATTCCCATATCACGATCGCCCATCGGGCTCGCTCCATTCGGATTGAAAGTGTCGGGTTCTGGCGTACGGTATCAGTACACCGAGATGGTGGCAACTCGAACTTCCACCTTCCGGAGAGCGGTCGAACAACAGGCCTCGAACCGAACGCTCCCCCAATTCCGCGGGTCATCTCCGAGAAAACCAGGCATGGAGCACGGATACTCCACTCGGAGATCCAGCGATTAACTGACCCCGAAACTTAACATTAAAGACACTGAGCAAGGGCCCCTTATATGCAATCCCGAAGCATATATTTTCACACCAAAACGAAACCATCTCTGCACTCGACAGAACCACCAACACTTTAATTCCGACTGACCGGTCAGTCGTTACTAAAATCAGAACCGACCCGTCAGTCAGTGCGTTGTGACTGAATCTCGCCTCAATCATAGGGTTTACGACTGACTGAATCCTCACTCATGCAAAACTGACCGGCCGGTCAATTCACCTGCACATTTTTCGATTGATATAGACTTGCTAAATGTAGATTTGTCCGCTATCCCCTTTTCATGCTTTCACTGGTTGCCGGCTCTAGAGATCGGCGCTAGAAAAATGAATTACGATTCATTTATGAACCGAAATATCGAACGCAGGGCGCCTCAGACGTGTTTTCGAGCCGATTGAACTGCTCGAGAGGTGTGGAAGACGCCCAGCTCGCTCGAGAAATGAGCGCGCGCGCGGAGCAACGCTGCCGAATTGAGGATAGTTTTTATGAGTACGAAGACCCGACCGACTGTCGACGGCGACAAGACGATCGCCATCATCGGACTCGGTGCCCGCCTGCCGGGCGCAATGAGCGTGGACTCCTTCTGGGACAACGTCCAAAACAAGGTTTACGCGATCCAGGATACCCCACGCGACCGGTGGGATCCGGAGTTGTATTACGACCCGGACCCGAACGCTCCCGACAAGACCTACAGCAAGATCGGCGGTTGGATCACGGACTTCGACTTCGACCGGAAGCGCTATCGGCTGCCACCGATGGTCATCCAGAGCATGGATCCGACGCAGACTCTATGCCTGGAGACCGTCAACGAAGCATTGGAAGATAGTGGCTATGCCGACAAGGACTTCGACCGCGAACGCTGCGCCGTCATCCTCGGCAACGCGATGGGTGGCGACCTACGCGACCGCACGAACCTGCGCGTCGCCCACGCCGAATTCGATATGGTGCTGCGCCAGGTCATGATGGAGATGGCCTCCGGAAAGCTGACCCAGCGCGAGATGGATCAGCTCGCGGAGACCGTCGAGAAGCGCTTCAAAGGAATGCTGCCGACCATCGACGAAGACTCGATGCCCGGTGAACTGGCAAACGTCGTCGCCGGCCGCGTTGCCTCCCAATTCAACCTGCGCGGCCCAAATTACATCTCCGATGCAGCCTGTGCTTCGAGCCTCGCTGCAGTCGAGCAGGCGGTTCGCGGGCTGCAACTCGGGACCTTCGACATGGCGGTCAGCGGCGGCGTCGATCGATGCATGGGCGCCCCGACCTACGTGAAGTTCGCCAAGATCGGCGCGCTCTCGCCCGACG
>JBNJFZ010000020.1:40925-49269 GCA_051747295.1 Myxococcota bacterium | reverse complement strand
AGGCCGAGGCCGGTGCCCTTCTCGCGGGGTTTCGTGGTGAAATACGGCTCGAAGATCTTCTCGCGGACGTCCTTTGGAATCCCGTGCCCCTGGTCATGAAATTCGATGACGACGTATTCGCCGGCGGTTTCGAGGTGCTTGGCCGGAAGGTCGTGTGCGTCGAAGGTCGTCGTACGGCTGACGATGCGAAGCGTTCCAGGCTGATCTTCCATCGCATCCTGAGCGTTGGTCGCGAGGTTGAGCAGCACCTGCTCGAGTTGGGTTTGCTCGATCTCGATGCGACTTTTGCCGGCATCCAGGTGTTGGTCGACCTGGATGTCCGAGCCCAGCGCGCGTGTAACCATGCTGATCTTGTCGCGGAGGAAGGAGTCGACCTCGATGACCTCCGGCGCGCTGGCCTGATAGCGCGAGAAGGAGAGGATCTGGCCGGATAAGTCCTTGGCTCGGTCGGCGGCTTCGATGACTTCGTACAGATCCTTGCAGGCGGGATGATCGTCGTCGAGCTCCTCGATCTCCTCGAGCGCCAGGGAGCCGTAGCCGAGGATGACCGAGAGGAGATTGTTGAAGTCGTGGGCGACTTCGCCGGCGATTCGTCCGATGACCTCGAGCTTCTGGGAGTGGCGGAGTCGGTGCTCGAGGGTCTTTTCGTGGGTGACGTCGCTTACGAAGCCCTCGAGGTGCGTGTAGACGCCGTTCTCGCCGTTAATGCCCCGCCCGTACTCGAGGAGCCAGCACGTCTGTCCATCGGCCGTCTCGATGCGATAGGACACCTGAAACCGCCCTTCGCTCGCGAGGCCGCGCTCTACGACCTCATGCACCCGTTCGAGGTCGTCTTCAGCGATCATGTCGTTGTACTGGAGGCCACCGTCTCCGACCAACTCGTCGGGAGCAAAGCCCGTGATGCTCTCGAAGTGGCCACTGAGGACCTGCATGGTCCGTTTGCGGTCATTTTTGCCATGGTAGAAGAAGCCAGGTGAGTTTTGCAGGAGCCGCTTGAGGGTCTCTTCAGCTTCGTCCCGAGGCATCTGGTCGATCCAGAGTTCGATGGGCACTGAATCTCGGTTTGTCTCCATGAAAGCCTTCCGTCCTGCAGGGCGTAGTCTGTCTCTGTGTATGTCATAAGAAATTAGCACGAAAGACAGCAAGTCGATAATCGACCACCGGGAATGGCGACCTTGCACGCGCGGTTAAAGAGGGGAGAACAGGGGATGAAAGTAGCTTGACACCTCGAGAGGGCTGCCCTAATGTCCCCGCCCTGCCTCGGCACGCCGAGGCTTCTGGAGGGTGTAGCTCAGCTTGGTTAGAGCGCTGGTTTGTGGTACCAGAGGCCGCGGGTTCAAGTCCCGTCATCCTCCCTTTTATTTCGATTTCTCGACCTCCCGGTCGAGATAGAGCGCCCGTAGCTCAGCTGGATAGAGCGCCGGACTTCGAATCCGTAGGTCGCAGGTTCGACTCCTGCCGGGCGTGCTTTGTTGATTCTGGACTGGCGGATTCTCCCTTCGTCTGGGCGGGTGATTTGCACGGCGTCGGCGCCGTACGTGCTCGACGATGCCTCCGGCATCGCCTGCGCGCGTCGGCATCCAACGCCGCGCAAATCACCTCGCCCAGACTCGGTCCAAATCCGCCAGCCCAGAATCCGGTTTCGAGATCCGGGCGAGGTGCTCGCCACGCTCGGTCCCCCGCCCCCGTTCTCGATCCGGATTACTTTCACTCGTAGAGACGTAGCGTGTTCGGCAACCCGGAGCGGTTGGCCACCTCAATGATGTTTCCCCGCGGCCGAAGGGCCGTGGGGAATCCCGGCGCTGCGCAGCAGCGACCGGAAGGGGCCAAGCGTGTGGTTCCTGAACCACGTGGGGAATCCCGGCGCTGCGCAGCAGCGACCGGAAGGGGCTAAGCGTGTGGTTCCTGAACCACGCTGGCGACGTTCAGTGACACGTCGCCATTGCAAGTGCTCGCGGTTTTTTCTATGAGGATCGGCGGCTCTGCGAGGGTGGCGGAATTGGTAGACGCGCTGGATTTAGGATCCAGTGGGGTAACACCCGTGGGGGTTCGAGTCCCCCCTCTCGCACTCGCGACGCGCGAGCGCCCAACCATAAAGAAGGGCCGCTCGCCGCGTCCGACACATGTTTTTCCCAAGGTTTGTGTGCTCGCCCGCCGTTCGCAGGTGGTCATGATTCGTGAGCACGATGATTTCCAGGCGGCCCGACAAGGCCGCTTCCCAAGTATTTCCGAGGACGATTTATGCCTTACGAGGTCGAAGAAACCGGCGAGCTGTCTCGCACCGCCAAAGTCACCGTCACCCCCGAAGAGTACGAAAAGCGCGTCAACAAGGCGCTGAGGGAAGTCGGCAAAGACGTCAATATTCGCGGGTTCCGCAAGGGCAACGTGCCGCTGGGTGTCCTCAAGAAGCGCTACGGCGCCAGCGTCCAGTCGGACGTCGTCGAGCAGTTGGTGCGTGGCAACATCAACGAAGTCATCAAGGGCGAAGAGCAGCCGGTCATCCACATCGGTGAGCCGGAGGTGACCAGCTCGCCGGACTCCGAAGAGGGCCTGGCGTTTACGGTGGAGTTCGAGCTGCAGCCCGAGATCGATCCTGTCGGCTACCTCGGCCTGGATATCGACATGCCCGAGATCGAGGTCTCCGACGAGGAGGTCGACGAGAAGCTCGAGGAGCTTCGCCAGCAGTACGCCACGCTCGAGCCCATCGCGTTCCGTGAAGAGATTCAGGAGGGCGACATCGTCACGTTCGACTACGAGGCGATCGGCGACCAGGAAGAACTCGAAGTCCTCAGCGGCGAGAACGCCCAGATCGAGGTCGGCCAAGACCATCCCATTCCCGAGTTCAACGAAGGGCTGCTCGGCGCGGGATTCGAAGATACGGTGACCGTCGAGGTCACAGCCGACGAGGACTTTCCGATCGAAGAGCTGCGCGGCGAGACGTTCGAGCTCGAGCTGAATATCAAGTCGGTCAAGACGCAGGTCATGCCCGACCTGGACGACGAGTTCGCCAAGGATACCGGCGAGGCGGAGACGCTGCTCGAGTTGCGCGGCAACGTGCGTGAAGATATCGCCCACGAAAAAGAGCACGGGCAGATGCACGAGGCCGAGGACAAACTCGTCGAGATGCTCCTGGAGCAAAACGACATCAGCCTGCCGGAGAAATTCGTCGAGTCGCAGGTCGCCCAGGAGACCCAGCGCCGCGAGCAGATGCTCCAGCAGTTCACCCAGCAGGGGCTCGACATCGAAGAGATCGGCCTGGACGCCGAAGAATTCACGTCCGGGGCCCGCAAAGAGGTCGAAGAACAGATCCGCACGGAATTTTTGCTGCTGGCGATTGCTGAAAAAGAGGGACTGGAGCTCGAGGAGGACGACCTCCGCTCCTACATCGAGCACCGCGCCCAGCACCAGGGCGTCGCGCCGCAGCAGATGCTCCAGCACCTCCAGCAAGACCGGGAGCAGTGGCGCCAGGCCAACGTCATGGCGCTCATCGAGAAGACGAAGCGCTACCTGATGGAAAACGCAGACGTCGGTGAGATCGACCTGACCGAGGACGACGAGGTCGAAACGGCCGACGCGTCGGAGGCATCTGAGGTAGAGGAGGCTGAAGCGGCGGAAGAAGTCGAAGATGCTGACGAGGCCGACGAGGCCGACGAGCAAGAAGAATAAGCGAGCTTCGGGGCGCCGCAGCGCCCCGTCGGTTCGACGCATGTTTACCGACCAACCAATCTGGACGATCTATGAGTTTCATTCCGAGGGTCATCGAGCAGACGCACCGTGGCGAGCGCGGCTGGGATATTTTCAGTCGACTGCTCAAGGATCGCATCATTTTCCTGGGCACCGGGGTCAATGACCAGGTGGCCAATACGATCATTGCTCAGTTGCTGTATCTGGAGAGCGAAGATCCGGAGAAGGAGATCTCGTTGTACGTGAACTCGCCGGGCGGCAGCATTACGGCCGGATTGGCGATCTACGACACGATGCAGTACATCCAACCGCCGGTGACGACGATTTGTCTGGGACAGGCCGCGTCGATGGGGGCGGTGCTACTGGCGGCCGGCGAAGAGGATCAGCGGCTGGCGCTTCCGAACGCGCGGGTCTTGATCCACCAGCCGCTGATGGCGGGCCTGAGTGGTCAGGCGACCGACATCGATATTCAAGCTCAAGAAATTCTGAAACTCCGAAAAACGTTGACCGAGGTGCTAGTGCGACACACAGGTCAGTCGCACGAAAAGATCGAGGAAGATACCGAGCGTGATTATTATATGAGCGCAGAGGAAGCCCTCGAATACGGCCTCATCGACCGCGTCATCGAGCGCCGCCCCGACCAGGGCGAGTAGAGTCGGAGTGGATGGAGCCGGGCGCAGTTCACGTTTTTTGCACGTCTGCGCTTATGCTATCGTAAGGGGGCAAGCGCACCCATCACGGCTTCCAGAGGCCGGTTTTACCGGTCGAGCGGAGCGGCTGAAGACGTTGAGAAGGACCCAATATGTCGACGAACGACAACGGTAATGGCGGGCACTCTAACCTGAGCTGTTCTTTCTGCGGGAAGAGCCAGCGCGAGGTGCAGAAGCTGATCGCCGGCCCAACCGTCTATATCTGTGACGAATGCATCGGCCTGTGTGGCCACATCATCGACGAGGAGATGGAGCGCGAGGATCGCGCCACCGGCATCGCCGACGTGCCAAAGCCGATGGAGATCAAGGAGTTTCTCGACGAGTACGTCATCGGTCAGGAGCAAGCCAAGAAGATCCTGAGTGTCGCGGTGCACAACCACTACAAGCGCGTCGAGTCCAAGATCGACAAGGACGAGGTCGAGCTCCAGAAGTCCAATATTTTGCTGATTGGACCCACCGGCTGCGGAAAGACGCTGCTGGCTCAGACGCTCGCGCGGATCTTGGATGTGCCGTTTACGATCGCCGATGCGACCAGCCTCACCGAGGCGGGCTACGTCGGGGAAGACGTCGAGAACATCATCGTCAACCTGTTGCAGGCCGCCGACAACGACGTCGAGCGCGCCAGCCGTGGCATCATCTACATCGACGAGATCGACAAGATCGCGCGCAAGGGAGAGAATCCGTCGATCACCAAGGACGTCTCGGGGCAAGGCGTGCAGCAGGCACTGCTCAAGATCATCGAGGGCACGGTCGCCTCGATTCCGCCCAAGGGTGGCCGGAAGCACCCGCAGCAGGACTTCCTGCAGATCGACACGACCAATATATTGTTCATCGTGGGTGGAGCGTTCACCGGCCTCGAAGACCTGATCACCCAGCGCGTGGGTGAGCGAAAGCTGGGCTTCGGTGCGGACGTCTCGCAGAATAACCAGGAGACCACCGCCGGAGAGTTGCTCGAGCAACTCCAGCCCGAGGACCTGATGCGCTACGGGCTCATCCCGGAGTTCGTCGGTCGCCTGCCGGTCATCGCCACGCTGAATCAGCTCGACGAAGAGTCGCTGGTCGAGATTCTGACCCGCCCGAAGAACGCGCTGATCAAGCAGTACCGCAAGCTTTTTCGCATCGACGGGGTCGACATCGAGTTCGACGAAGGTGCGCTGGAGGCGGTCGCGCGAAAGGCGCTGTCTCACAACACCGGGGCGAGGGGCCTGCGCACGATCCTCGAGCGGGTGATGCTCGAGTTGATGTATGAAGTCCCCAGCCAGGGGGACATCAAGACTATCACGATCACCGAGGAGATGGTCGAGGAGTCCGACGACCAGTCCATTCAATTCGAGCAGAGCAAGGCCGAGAGCGCGTGATCGCGCGGCGGCACTGCATACCTTCTTGCTCCCTGGTTCGACCTGTGGATCAATGGGGCGACTCTACCCAGCCGACTCGTCTTCCGCTCGACTGCATTTTCAGAGGACCTCATGAGCTCCAAGCGTCGCCTGCCGCTGCTGCCATTGCGCGACATCATCGTCTTCCCGAGCATGGTCGTGCCGTTGTTCGTCGGCCGCGAAAAGAGCATCAATGCGCTCGAGCGTGCCATGAACGGCGAGAAGCAGATCGTGCTCGCCGCCCAGAAGAAGTCGAAGACGAACGATCCGACACGCGACGATATCTACTCGGTGGGGACGATCGGCAAGATCGTGCAGCTGCTGCGCTTGCCCGACGGGACGGTCAAGGTCCTGGTGGAGGGCAAGCAGCGGGCCGAGGTGCTGGATTACTCGGAGGAAGATGAGCTGTTCGAGGTCGACGTCGAGGTCATCGACGAAGATGTCGACAGCGACGAGGATCTCGAGGAGTTGGTGCGCACGGTGCGCTCGGCGTTCGAGGCCTACGTCAAGCTCAATAAGCGCGTCCCCCCGGAAATGCTGAGCACGGTGGCCAAGATCGACGACCCGGCCAAGCTGGCCGACACGATCGTGGCACAGTTGTCGATCAAGCTCGGGGACAAGCAGTCGATCCTGGAGACGGTCGATCCGAAGGCACGGCTCGAGAAGCTGCTCGAGCTGATGCAGTCCGAGATCGAGATCCAGAAGGTCGAGCAGGACATCCGCTCGCGCGTCAAAAAACAGATGGAGCGCACGCAGCGCGACTTCTATAAAAAGGGCGGGCGAGACAAGCAGTCCAAAGATAAGAATGACTTCAAGAACGAGGTCGAGGAGCTCGAGGCGGCGATCGCCGAGAAGGAGCTCCCCGAGGACGTTCGCGAGCGGCTCGACAAGGAGTTGCGCAAGCTCAAGATGATGAGTCCGATGAGTGCGGAGGCGACCGTCGTCCGCAACTACATCGATTGGGTGCTGGCGCTGCCGTGGTTCGAGCTCACCGAAGACCGCCTGGACGTCGATGAGGCCGAGGAGCAGCTCGAAGAAGATCACTACGGGCTCGACGAGCCCAAAGAGCGTATCCTCGAGTACCTGGCCGTCCAATCGTTGGTCGAGACGCCGCGCGGGCCGATTCTATGCTTCGTGGGTCCGCCCGGGGTGGGGAAGACGTCGCTGGGGCGCTCGATCGCGAGTGCGACGAACCGCAACTTCGTGCGCCTGAGCCTTGGGGGCGTGCGGGACGAAGCCGAGATCCGCGGCCACCGCCGTACCTACATCGGGTCGATGCCCGGCAAGATCATCCAGTCGCTCAAGAAGGCGGGCAGCAACAACCCGGTCTTCTTGCTCGACGAGATCGACAAGATGTCGACTGATTTTCGAGGCGATCCGTCCTCGGCGATGCTCGAGGTCTTAGATCCCGAGCAAAACGAGACGTTCAACGACCATTACCTCGACATGGACTACGACCTGTCGAAGGTCATGTTCATCTGCACGGCGAATAACCTGGGGCAGATTCCGGCGCCGCTGCGCGACCGCATGGAGATCATTCAGATCCCCGGGTATACCGACTACGAGAAGCTCCAGATCGCCCGGCGCTACCTGGTGCCCAAGCAGATGGAGGCCAACGGTATCGACGATGTGGACGTGCACTTTACGTCGAGCGCGATCGAGCGGGTGACGCGGCACTACACGCGCGAGGCCGGGGTGCGAAACCTCGAGAGGGAGTTGGGCTCGGTGTGTCGAAAGATCGCGCGCAAGGTCGTGCAGTCCGACGAGCCCAAAGAAGAGCTGTCCTACAAGGTCAACGCCAAGTCGATCCCGCACTATCTCGGCCCGCACAAGCACAAGAAGTCGTCGTTGGAGACCGAGAACGAGGTCGGCGTGACGAACGGCATGGCCTGGACGCAGTACGGCGGCGTGATGTTGGCGGCCGAGGCGACGATGATGCCGGGTACCGGCAAGATCATCATTACCGGCAAGCTGGGCGACGTCATGCAGGAGTCGGCGCGCGCGGCGATCAGCTACGTGCGAGCGCGAGCCTACAACCTCGGGCTCAACCCCGACTTTCACAAAAAGATCGACATCCACGTGCACTTTCCGGAGGGCGCACTGCCCAAAGACGGGCCGTCAGCGGGTGTGACGATGGTCACCAGCGTCGTCAGCGCTCTGACGCAATTGCCCGTGCGGTACGAAGTCGCGATGACCGGCGAGATCACCCTTCGCGGCCGCGTGTTGCCGGTCGGCGGGGTCAAAGAGAAGGTGATCGCGGCGCACCGGGCGGGGATCGAGAAGATCTTGCTGCCCAAGGAGAACCGCAAGGATCTGCGGGATATCCCCAAGAGCGTGCGGTCCGCGCTGGAGATCGTGCTCGTGCACCACATCGACGAGGTGCTCCGACATGCGCTCGTCCTCGAGAACCCCGAGGAGTTTATGGAGCAGCTGTCCAAGCCGATGCTCCCGCCGGATATTCTGTGGCAGGAGGGTGAGGGAGACGACTCCGCACCGCAGCCGACGGTGCAGCTCGACGATCCGTCGCTGCACTGAGCGGCTGAGAGGTTGAGAGGTTGAGAGGTTGAGAGGTTG
>JBNJFZ010000020.1:34785-40825 GCA_051747295.1 Myxococcota bacterium | reverse complement strand
GTAGCGAAGTCGCGCGTAAAATACTCTTGACGCACCCGTCACTCTCCCTTATTGTCCGCTTCCGCTTTGAGCGGTTCCGCCGCAAAAACCGCTTTTTTCGGGCGCATAGCTCAGCGGGAGAGCGGCTGCCTTACAAGCAGTAGGTCCCTGGTTCGATCCCAGGTGCGCCCATCGCCGCTCAGATGCGGCAACACAGATTGACCGTCGGGGGACGGTTTCCCAGTTTAGGGGTGGTAGTTCAGTTGGTTAGAATGCTGGCCTGTCACGCCAGAGGTCGCGAGTTCGAGTCTCGTCCACCCCGCTGGGGCGGTAGTTCAGTTGGTTAGAATGCTGGCCTGTCACGCCAGAGGTCGCGAGTTCGAGTCTCGTCCGCCCCGCTCAATGGCCCGACATCTCACAAGGTGTCGGGCCATTGGCATTTCTTGGGCCGATCGGGCCGTGAGACCGGACTGAATACCTTGCAGAAGCGGCCCCTACGCAGTACGCTGGTGAAGGTCTGAGGACACTAGAATTGTGAAGGGTGAAGGAATGGCTGACGTTCAATGGTCCCGCGTACTGTTCGGTTGCCTTACGGCGAGTCTGCTCGCACTGGCGAGTTGTGGCGACGGGCAGAATGGGGAGATCGTCCATCTCCATATTTTCAACGCGTATCCTGGATCCGGTTCGATCTCGGTGTACGGACCCTCGGGTGTGATCGCTCGAGACCTCCCTTTCGGTGAGCGCACGGCCGACCCCGTCGCGGTCGACCGAAACCTCGGGAACGAGTTCACGATCCTGATCGACGGGGCGCCACAGGCTTTTGAGACCCAGATCCCGGTCTGGAGCATGTACCCGCACGAGACGGGGACGGTGCTGTTCAAGCGACGAACGGGTGAGGCAACGATCGATAATCCGGTGCTCTATCGGCACGTCCAGACAGGTTTCCGCACCGGTGATCAGGTGCCGGCGGAGCAGCGTCAGGAGAGCTGCCGGTTGGTGCTCGACAACGCGTTGAGCGGCCAGTCGGGCAACCTGATGAATATGACGTATATACCGGCTTTGAAGATCAACCCGTCCTGCGTAGGCTATCGCGAGTCGATCGGGAGCTTCTCCGATCCGCGTGGTGCGTCCTTTATCCAGCGCATCGCCGACAATCCCTGGTTCTATCCGGTGGAGGTCAGCGGGTCGAAAATCGCGTATATCAAAGACGGTTCGTCCTGCCCGGCCTATGGTGCAGGCCCGAACGGTGAGGTCCCCATCCCACAAGGCACTTTCGACTTCGTGTGGGCGGGCACCAACTACACGAGCTGGGCTTTCGACGAAGCCGGAAGCGTTCGAGTGCCACCGACCACGGGTGACCTGATGGATTGCCTCGGCTGGGATCCGGAGCAGGACGCGGCGGATCAGCAGGATGTTATCACGCCCGAGAGCCTGGCGGGCTGCTTGAACGTCTCCTACCAGACCGAAGGCATCGAGACGAACCCCGGGGAGCTTCGCTACCTGCGATTCCCGGTCGGGCTGGGCGACGGGATCGAACCGGGTCGATGCGGATTCGATATCCGTGCCGACTCGGACTTCGAGTCGATCTTCACCGGGAGCAACCTCAATGGTGAGCCGGTGATCGAGCGCGCGGAGTTCGCGCCGAATCAGTATTACTTCTGGGTCCTGTACGGACGCCCGGTCAACCCGTTCGTCGAGACATGGGGCTCCAACCAGCCCGATGAGGGCGGTGGTTTCGTCGACCTGCCAGACTATCCGAATGATCCGAGCTCGAGCGAGGGCCAGTAAGGCGTGCGGACATCTTCCGTCGCAAGGCTCGTGTTGTGTGCCGTGCTTGGACTGGCGGCCTGCAACTCAGACACAGCCGAAGAGCCCACGTCTGCCAGAGCCGAGGCCCGCGCACCGCTCCAGCCGCTCATCTATACCGAACATCCAAATGTCGACCCCGAAGCCGTCGCGGTGCGTGAGCGCCGACTGATGCGCCAGCTCCTCGAGGGAGCCGACGAATCCGGCAATTGGGGAAGCCTGCAAGATCGGCAGCGCCAGGATCTGCCGCGTCTCTCCGAGGCAGACGCTCTCGGCCGCGCTATCTTCAAGGCCCTCGTGGAGCGAGAACATGCGCTCTGGGACCGCGTCTTCGTCGCCCCGGTGGACTACGCGCGCATGGTCCATGTGGATCTGGACAAGGCACGCGAGTACGTCGACGGGGTGCAGGCCGGGTCGCAGGACCTGTGGGCCAACTTCGACATCGAGCACGCGTCTGAATCGCCAGAAGGCGGGCTCGGATCGGTCTTCGAGTACCGAGGCCTCGAGCTCGGCGAGGGCCGCACGCTCGACGGCCCGGTGGCCAAGGACGACGAATATGTGGCGCAGCACTGGGGCAACGAGCTTCGCATCGGCCTGGTCGACTCGGACGTCGAGTTCTCAGTGTCCATTCGCAAAATCCTGCGTGCGCCGAACTCGGTTCGAGGCGGCAGCGAGCCGATCCTGGGCGTGGCCTCGGAGATGTCGGGCGAATCGCGCTTCGATGTTTTCCTGGGCGCAGGGCTGCACCTCAAGCCCGAGCTGATGGAGACGCACGAGTACCCGATCCCGCTGAAGGTGGGGAACTTCTGGCGCTATCGCCGTCGCCTGGCCGATGCCGAGGATCCGCCGACTAGAGTAGAGCGGACAGCGCCGTCGGCGGGGTTGATCAAGCGCGACGTCGACGACGAGGACGAGGAATCCGCGCGACCAGTGCCCGGACGCGGCGGGTTGGCGGCGACCGAAGCCCTCACCGAGGTCGTCTCGGTGGACCGACTCGGAACCCGACGCCTCGTCCACCTGCGCCGAAGCTACAACGACGAGAATCTCCGCACGCTCGATCACTACTGGATGCTCACCCCGCGACGTATCTACTTCTGCAACCGTGCCTGTCGTCGAAATGCCGAAGATCTCGGTTGGCTACTGGTCTACATGCGGCGTCAGACCCCGATATTCGTCTTTCCGCTGGAGACGGGGACGGGGTGGACGGGCGGCGGCCGACAGGTCGGGCGGGACGATTCGACGTTCTGGGTCGAGCCCGAGTGGACCGACGTCGAGGTGCCGGCCGGTAGCTACGACAATGCACTGAGCATTAACGGGCTCGGGCCCTTCGACGAGTTCGATCGCTACTTTCGAGGTCACGACCAGACCCGTGTGTTCGCCCACGGCGAAGGCGTGATTCGCCGTCGGCTCGTCGGTCAGGGCCGCTACGAGGCGGGCGTCGTGGAGGACCTCGTGGAATCTCGGATCATGCCGTGACCTCCGGTCGGAAAGCGGGCGCTCGGATGTGTCGATTCGTAGAAATACGACTATAATAATTGACACCGCGCGACGGAACTCGGTAGTCTAAAAGCCACAGCACTCGCCAGACACATGGAAGCCGGAACCAACCCCTGCTGAACATTCATGAGGTATCTGAATGTTCGAACACGATCCGTTCGACAACATCGACCCGAAGGAACTCGAAGAGCTTTCTGAAGCGGTGCGAGAGGAAGACGCGGCCGAAGTGCTCGTCGACGAACTCCCGACGCTTCAAGAGATCATCGACGAGGTTGCCGAACAGGTCACCAACCGAAGCATCGTGGGGGTTGTACTCTTTGACGCCAGCAACCTGGGTGCGTGGGAGCGCCAGCACGGCGCCTCCGCGTTCGATACGGTGATCGGGCGGCTCGCGAAGGCGCTTATCGACCTTCGCGGTCAATCGATCCGCTTCGAAGACCAGATCTGCTTCGAGTGGCCTCGCGGCGACAGTCTGCTCGTTTTTCTGAGTAAACCGCGCATGGATGACGACCGGAGTGCCGCGGTCGACTTCGAGGAGATCGTCGAGCGGCTCGAGCGAGACGTCTTCGACCCGAGCCATGACGCCCAACTGTGGCTGCACGAGGCTCTCGAGAAGGTGGCGACTGGAAGTGCGTTGATCATTCACAATTCGTCGGTCGACTCTCGCCGCGAGGTCTATCGCGCGATTCGACGGGCGCGCTCGGACGCGCAGGTCAACCACCTGGAACATCAACGAAAGCGACACCGTGTGGTCGGGCATATGATCGCCCACCGAAAGATCGACACGCTCTACCAGCCGATCGTCAATATGGCCACGCGAGAGGTCGTTGGCTACGAGGCGCTCAGCCGCGCCGAGAATGCGGAGGCGGAGCGTCTGGGAGTCCACCTCTTCGTGGCGGCTGCCAAAGCCGAGCTCGATGGGGAGCTCGATCAGACCTGCCGGAGCCTGTCGGTGACCCGTCGGCCGGGCCTCGAGCAGAAGCGCATGCTCTTCATCAACTCGCTCCCGCCGACGTTCTACCCGCCGATGGATGAGCTGGAAGTCCTGCTGGACTCCTGGATCGACGACGGCCTGGCCCCCGAGCAGCTCGTCTTCGAGATCACCGAGAATATCACGCACGAGCAGGCGCAGCGGATCATGCCGAGCGTCAAGAGGTTGCGCTCGCGCGGGTTCAAGTTCGCCCTCGACGATGTGGGGACCGGGACGACCAATCTGCGGCTGATCGCCGATCTGGAGCCGGACTTCATCAAGATGGATATCACGCTGACGCGCGGCATCGGCAAGAGCCAGCGCAAACAGGCACTGGCCAAGTACCTGGTGGAGCTCGGCGAGAAATGTGACTCACGATTGATCGCCGAGGGGATCGAGACCGAGGAAGACCACGAGACGCTCGTCGAGTTGGGCTTCCACATGGGTCAGGGCTTCCTGCTCGGCCGCCCCGAGACGCGCGAGAACGTCGAGTCCAACGGAACCTCCTGACCGACGCGCGCCCCTTCCAAAAATCCGCCTCACGCGCTAAATGTTTCGCGACTTCGGACCCTGGAGGGCGAGATATGAGCGCAGACGGTCGTTCCACGATTATTCGCAACGCCAAGATGTTTACTCCCGGCGGAGTCGTCGAGGGTGATTGCCTCATCGAGGCTGGACGCATCGCCAAGATCGGTGACGTCACGGGCAGCGCCGACGAGACTATCGATGCAGAAGGTCGCTGGCTGTGGCCGGGGGCGATCGACGGGCATGTCCACTTTCGCGAACCCGGCCCCACGCACAAAGAAGACTGGCAGACAGGCTCTCGGGCCGCGGTCTCCGGCGGCGTGACCACAGTCTTCGAGATGCCCAACACCAAACCGACGACCACGAGCGTCGAGCGCCTGGATCAGAAGCGGGCGATCGCCGGCGAGAAGTCGGTCTGCAACTTCGGTCTGTTCTTCGGTGCTGGTCCGGATAACCATGACGAGATCCGTAAGGCCGCCGGCGTTCCGGGCCTGAAGATATTCATGGGATGCAGCACCGGAGATCTGCTTGTGTATCGGGAGGAGGACCTCGAGGAGGTCTTCGCGGCATGGTACGGCAAGATCTGCGTCCATGCGGAGAGCGAGCTTCGCCTGCGCGAGCGCGAGGAGCAGTTCGCGGACGTCGATGACCCCGCGGTCCACTCGAAGATCCGCGATCCGGAGTCCGCGCGCGAGGCCGTCGAGCTGGCGTGTCGCCTGGCGCTGGATTTCGGTCGCGATCTGCACGTGCTGCACCTGTCGACGATCGACGAGCTCGAAGAGGTCGAGAGGGCGCGCGCGCACGCCGAAGAACACGGTTTGAGCTCCACGATCACCTGCGAGGTTTGTCCGCACCACCTGTTCCTGGACACGGGGTCCTACGAGGAGTGGGGCACCCGCGTTCGTATGAACCCGCCGTTGCGCGGCGACGAGCACCGCACCGAGATGTGGGAGGCGCTCGCCGATGGTCGCATCGATATGGTCGCGACCGATCACGCGCCACACACGACCGAGGAAAAGGACCGGCCCTATCGAGACGCACCGAGCGGCGTGCCCGGGGTCGAGACGATGCTCCCGATGATGCTGGACGCGGCGAGCCGAGGGCTCTGCGGGCCCGAAGACGTGCTGGAGTGGCTCTGCCACGCGCCGGCTCGTGTCTACGGCATGGTCGAAAGGGGAAGCCTCGAGGTGGGATATCACGCGGATCTAGTGCTCATCGACCCCGAGATGAAGCGCACCGTGCGCCACGAGGACCAGTTCAGTA
>JBNJFZ010000020.1:23028-34685 GCA_051747295.1 Myxococcota bacterium | reverse complement strand
GGGCCTCTCGACCGAGCCGTTCTCGGCCTCGACCGGCAGTTTCGAGGGCGTGTAGCTCCAGGCTTCTTCCCGCTCCGGCGTCTGGTCAGGAATCTTCTCTTCGACGAACGTCTCCATCGCCGAAAGGACATCCGGGTCGTCCGCGAGCGCGTCTCGAGCACGGTCGTGGAGGGCTTTTTTCTCGGCCTCATCGTCGACCAACTCGGCCGCCCGAAGAGACGCGAGCGCCTGCGCCCGCCGTGCATTCTCCGAGTCCGGGAGGCTCTCGACGACGTCGGCTGTCGCCTCGAGTACGAATGGTGACCGAATCAGCTGGGAATCGTCGAGCAGGTCCGTCAGGATGTCCATGACGTCCATTCGCTGCGATGGATTGCCGAACCGTATGTCGCGGTTGCTCCGAAGGTATGCTGCAAAGCTCGCCTGTCCCTTATCGTCTTCGGCCCGGGAGTGGCCGAACGTAGCCAGCGCGACGAGCATGTCGTCGGTTCGCTCGTCGTAACCGACCCGGTTTTCGAGCCGTTCGGCGAGCATCTGGGCGTGGTCGAAGTCGCCGGTGATGAGCGCGCAGTGGGCACGCCATCGATCGACCTGGACGCGGTACGGTCCCGTATAGTCATCGAGCCTGGGCGCGTGTTCTTCGAGCGAAAGGCAATCCCCGGATGCGTAGAACGACTCCAGGACCCGAAATGCGTCGTCTGCGTATCGGCTGGGCTCCGGGGCGTCCTCGTAGAGGATCGGCAGGTATTTTTCGGCGAGTTCCTCGGCCTCCCAGGCCGGAAGAAGCTCATTGGGCCGCTCGAGTGCGGCACCCAGGAATTCGAGTGAAGGCGGTGATTTGGCGTGACCGTAGCGTGCATTCGGCGGTGCGGTGTCGAAGCGCGAATCGACCTCGGCCGGGCGGCCAGCTCGATCGAGGGCCATGGCCTGGAATTTCTCCAGCTGGGCGACCTTCTGCTCGGAAACTCCTGCTTCACGTAGTTGTTGTGCGTCTGACTTGGGATCGATGTGCTCCGTGGTGCCGAAGCACTGGCTGGTCGTCCACGAATCTCCGTCTCGGTCGGCGTGGACGAAGTAGCTGTTGCCACGCTTGAAGTCGACGCCGCACGCATCGGTTGTGCCGGGCGTCGTCACCTCGACGCGGCGGGGGACAAAGCCCTCCATGATGTGCTCGACCTCCAGGCGCACGCGGTCGGTCTCACCGTCGGTCACGCGGGTGACTTCGCCGAAGAAGACGACGTCGGCGTCGGGCTCCTCGAAACATTCGCAGGCGAAGGCGTACGGAGCGGCGAAGAGCGTGACGAGTGCGGCGAGTGCGGCGAATATGGTCGGGACGAGGCGGGCCATGAGGACCTCCGAGCGTGAGCGGGACACCACGAGCGTAGCGCAGACGTGGGCCTCGACCAACAGAGGAGAACCACTCGGTCCTTTTGTAGCGCTCGGAGTGTTCGTAAGATGGTGTGAGGCCGAACTGCGGGGCAGGAGCTTCGCGATGCTGATGCGAGGAAGAGAGGGCCCGACATGGACATGACAATCCAACAATACGAGGAGCTGATCGATCGGCTCGAAGGCCTCGCCGACGAGAATCCCCGTGGATACAAGATGCGGGTGCTGGGGCTGGCAGCGGGCGCGTACGCCTACATATTCTTCGTGCTCGTGGTCCTGGTGGTCGGGTTGGTCTTCTCGGCCCTGCTCACGACCGTCGCGTTCGTGTTTGGACTCGGCCTGATAATTTTCTTGGTGAGCATGCTCTGGTATACGCTCAAAGCCCTGTGGGTGCGCATGCCGGCACCGGAGGGGCGGCGCCTGCAGCGCAGCGAGGCGCCCGAGTTCTTCGATGAAATCGATCGCATCCGCGACGAGATGGGCGCCCCGAAGATTCACGAGGTGATCGTCCTGCCGGAGTTCAACGCCGCCATCCGCCAGGTGCCGCGCCTCGGGGTCTTTGGCTGGCACAAGAACTATCTGTTTGTGGGGCTTCCACTCCTGTCATTTTTGACGCTGGATGAATTCAGGGCGGTCATCGCCCATGAATTCGGGCACCTGAGTGGCAAACACAGCAGCTTCACGAGCTGGATCTATCGACTCCGGTCGACCTGGGCCCGACTGCTGGAATCGTTCGACGGCGAGGAAAAGCCATCGCTTCTCTTCGGGCGGTTCTTTCGCAAATTCGCGCCGTACTTCAACGCATATACATTCGTCCTGGCGCGAAGGCAGGAGTACGAGGCGGACGAGGCGTCGGCACAGTTGGCGGGCGCGGATGCGGCGGGGCAGGCGCTGCTGAAGTCGAGTATCGGTGGGCAATATCTGGAGGAGGAGTTCTGGCCGAAGATCTCCCGGATGAACGACCACCGAGCCGAGCCGCCGCGCGAGTTGTACGTCGACATGCACGAGCACCTCGTGGACTGCTCCCGCGACGACGAGGCCGATGTGTGGCTGGAGACGGCGCTGACGCGAAACCCGGGGCTGTCGGATACCCACCCGAGCCTGTCGCAGCGGCTCGAGGCGCTCGATGTCGACCCCCATTTGCCGGAACCCACCGAGGTCTCGGCGGCGGACGAGCTACTCGGGAAGACTCGGGATGCCCTCACGCGCGAGTTCAGTGAACAGTGGCGTCGCCTGACCGAGCCCAGATGGGAGTACTTCTACGATGAGGCTCAGCGCGGGCTGGAGCGGTTGGACGAGCTGCAGGAACTCGAGGAGCTCGATGAGATGCAGGAGTGGGAGCTCTTGCTGTTGCGCGAGCGCTTCGAGGACGCGGCGGAGATGCTCCCGGAGTACGAGGCATTCTGGGAGGATCATCCCGACCACGACGGTGCGGCTTTCGCGGTGGGTCGGCTCCGACTCGCCGGCGACGACGAGTCGGGCATCGACGTGATGAAAGAGGTGCTCGAGCTCAATGAGAGGAAGACCCTGGACGTCTGCGAGGTGGTCATGGGCTACCTGATGCAGCAGGGCCGCCGGGCCGACGCCCAGCCCTGGCTCGACAAATACGATGTCTACTACGAGAAGACCCGGCTCGCTCAGATCGAGCGATCGTATGTCGAGAGCGCCGACGAGCTCCATCAACACCACCTGGAGCCCGCGATTGTTCAATCGCTGGCCGAGCAGCTCGCGACGTTCCCCGGTGTGCGCGAAGCCTACCTGGTCGAGAAGATCGTCCACCACTTTCCAGACTCCCCCCTCTACATTCTGGCGATTGTCCCTGAGAAGGGGCGATTCATCGGCAATGGCGATCCGGAGTTGGTCGAAGAGCTCGCGCAGCGCGTCCAATTCCCGTTCGAGATGCTGATCTACGACCTCGCCGATTCTCAGAACGGATTTATCAAGAAGGGTGTCAAGCGGATCGACGGCGCACGAGTCATCTGAGCGGGTTTGAGCTGATTTCGGCGACCAGCAGCCGTTGGCGCCACGGCCTCCTGTATTCAAGGTGAATACGAAATCCCGCTCGCGTTGTGGTTAATGATTGTTAAAGAAAACACCGACTCTCTATCCTTTTTTCTGGGTTAGAACCCCATATATCCTTATAGAACCACGATTTTAAGGTTTCTTGCTTGAGAGGTTCGGTTTGAAGCGATGTATACAAGGTGGCGTATTTCTGGTTGCATTCGTCCTATTAGCGGCTGCATGCGGTGGCGCCGACAAGCCGGCGGAGGCCGGCGAGGAGTGCGACGCAGATCGCGAGACACCGTGCGTCGAAGGATATGTGTGCGCGCCGGACTCCGAGGGCACCGATCGTTGTCAGAAACCGGTGGGCGCTTCGTGTGACCCGGCGGCCGACAGCAACGATTGCGTCGCGGGCAGCGATTGCTTCGAGGTCGACTCGGAGATGATGGCCGATGAACCCCAGGGGCAGTGCCTGGTGACCGAGGCAGGCGAGTGTGACGCTCAGTCTCCGCAGTGCGCTCCGCACCTGACGTGTGCCGAGAAGCAAAGCGGTGAGTTCGCCTGCTTCGCGCCGGTGTTCATCGAAGGCGACGTGACGGATTCGACGGACGGCTCGGCGATCGAGGGGGCTCGCATCATCGGGCTCGACGAGGTCAAAGTCGCGGTGACCGACGTGTCCGTCTCGGATGCGGATGGCAACTACCAACTCGCGCTGCCGGTCGTTCGGGACGATGAGGGAAGCCCGATCGATGCGCAATTTACGCTTCGAGCCGATGCGCAGGACTATCAGACCTTCCCCAGCGGCCTGCGCACGGCATTGCCGATCAATACATCCCAGGCGACCCGGGAGGAGCGCGGCTACGTCATCACGGGCACGCCCACCGAGATCGTCTTGATTCCGCTGCCGGATGCTCAGCAGGGCAACCCTAGCATCTCGGGATCGGTCGCGGCCGATGAACGCAACGCCGGGGTGCTGGTCGTCGCCGAGGGTGCGGGCAACGCGATCTCTGCGGTGACCGATGTCGACGGTGACTACACGATCTTCAACGTGCCGTCGGGCAGCTACGAGGTGAAGGGATACGCGGCAGGCATTCAGCTCGAACCGGCCGCGGCCGACGTCGCCGACCAGTCGCTCGAGGACGTCGACTTGACCGAGCTCGACGAGGAGTTGTCGACGGTGTCGGGAAGCGTCAGCATCGTGGATGCCGCGGGAGGGCTGACCACCAGCGTCATCCTTGTGGTCGAGTCGACTTTCGACGAGACGTTTGCGCGCGGGGAGGTTCCACCCGGCTTGCGCGACCCGTATAGCGGTGAGCCGGACGTCGACGGGAGCTTCACCATCGAGGACGTGCCCAACGGGGACTACGTGATCCTCGCCGCCTTCGAGAATGACGAATTGGTCCGAGATCCCGACCAGAATATCGGCGGTACGGGCTTCGTGACGGTGAGCGTGCCGGATGGAGATGTGCGGGATATCAGTGTCGGGGAGACCTTCAAGGTCACCGAGGCGCTCGACGTCTTCGAGCCGGGCTCCGGTCGGCCCGAGGCCGTGACCGGGTCGCCGACGCTCAGGTGGGAGGACGACTCCAGCGAGGCTTACTACACCGTCGAGGTCTACAACGCGTACGGCGATCTGGTGTGGGAAGACCAGAATATACCGTCGGTCTCCGGTGGAGGCGAGGTCACGGTACAGTATGGCGGGCCGACCGAGTCGGGGATGTACTACCAGTTTCGCGCGAAGTCCTGGCGGGCGCCGGGAGGTCAGAACGACTCACCGATCTCGGCCACGGAAGACTTGAAGGGCGTGTTTTACTACGAGTGATTTACCGAAGGCGCCGCCCGCCTGGTTTCGGGCGGCGCTTTGGACTACTTGACTTCCATGCGAACGATCGCGCGGTCGGCGACGTCGCGACACTCCAGGCGGAGCGTCTCACCGTCTTTGACCATGGTGCGAATGACCTGAACGTCGTCGTTTTTGGACTCGGCCTCCTCGTCCTGGCTGTAGCCCAATTCCTGGAGCTTGGCCTGGTATTGCTGACAGATCTCGACATGAGCCGAGGTTCCGCGATGGTCGACGGCGAAGTGGGTGTTGTCCTGGTCTTCACTGACGCGAACCTCGACGTTTTCACCGAGGGGAAAGCCCATGTCCTTCCACTTCTGGCCGATCTCCGGGGTGCACCCGCTCATGGCGAGAAAACCGGCGCATGTCATGAGGATAAACAGGTATTTGACGGCATTGTCTGTGTACATCGCTGCCTCCGATGGAGCTGTAAGGAAACCACTGTTCCTGCAAGTTCGCGCTCGTGACCTGAGGCCGAAGCCCCGCACGTCCGCCTAGGCACCGAATCCGTACTTCCCTGGCGATCAGGACGGTGACGATATACTGCTGTTGCAAGTGCCTCACAATTTAGCGCTTCTGGTGCGGTCACTGCAAGTCAGTGGTCGCCTCGGCGATTCCTCTGGAAACCCCTTCATTAATTTGACCCAGAATATTTGGCCGCTAGACTTGTTGTCTAAAGTAGGACGTAGGTTCGCATTCTTTGGCCTCTCGCCAGACACCATACCGCAATAATTTATGGGTTTGATTCCCGAATCGGTCATCGAGCAAGTGCTGGCTCGAGCCGACATCCTCAGCGTGGTCAGCAACTACGTAAGCCTCAAGAAGTCCGGGGCGAACCACAAAGGTCTCTGCCCGTTTCACGACGAAAATACGCCCAGCTTCAACGTCAATCCCTCGATGGGCATCTACAAATGCTTCGGCTGTGGGGAGGGCGGCAACGTCATCAACTTCCTGATGCAGATCGAGGGGTGGAGCTTTCCGGAGACGGTGCGATATCTGGCCGAGCGAAACGGCGTGGAGATCCCCGAGGAGGATCCCGAGGAGGCCGAGGCGCACCGAAAGCGCCGCGAGGGCAAGAAGCTGTACTGGAAGGTCATGGAGCTCGCGCGGGAGTTCTACGAGGACAAGTTGTGGAGCGATGCCGGGGCGGCGGCCCTCCACTATATGAAGGAGCGAGGGGTCGATGAGGAGACGGCCCGGGAGTTCGGGCTGGGGTACGCGCCGAAGGGGTGGCAGAACACGATCGACCACCTCGAGGAGCATCAAATCCCCGCGAAGCTCGCCGAGCGAGCCGGCCTGGCGCTGGAGCGTCGCAAGTCGTCGGGATACTACGACCGTTTTCGCCACCGCGTGATGTTCCCGGTGGTCGACATCTGGGGGCATACCCTGGCGTTTGGCGGGCGTCGGCTGGCCGAGGACGAAGACTCGCCGAAGTATATCAACTCCCCGGAGACGCGCTATTACACGAAGGGCAACGAGCTCTACGGCCTGCATGTGGCGAAAAAGTCCATCCAGAAGAACGGGATGGCGCTGTTGGTGGAGGGGAATTTCGACGTGATTACACTCCACGCGGCCGGATTTGATATGGCCGTCGCTCCGATGGGGACGGCCATGACGGAGCATCAGGCTCGCCTGCTCGATCGCTATGCCGATCGGGTGGTGGTCGCCTTCGATGGGGACGATGCCGGAGAGGAGGCGTCCGTGAAGTGCATTCCATCGCTCCAGGAGACGAATCTGGAGGCGATGGTGATACGATTTGACGAACTCGAAGATCCTGATACGTTTGTCCGCCGCCACGGCGCCGATGCGCTATGGAGCAAAATCGAGCAAGCCCAACCACTTGTGGCGTGGGCGCTCGATCGGATCCTGGCGCCGATCAGTGAGTATGACGCCGAAAAGAAGGTGAAAGCTCTCGAAGAGGCCGGGAAACTTCTGCGGGAAGTTAAGACGGAAGTTGTCTGGAAGCGTTATGTCGAGGATGTTTCTCGGCGTTTGAAGGTCGAGCCTCGCCTGCTGACAAATTATATTAAACGACCGGACAACTATCGTCAGGCGGCCCGTCGAGCGGTGATCGAGTCTGAGAAAGGCCTCGAGTTGGAGCCGGCCGAAGAAGGTATTCTGGGTGTGCTTATGAAGCACCCGGATTGGATCGATGATTTTCTCGGCGATGAGCTCGACAATATGCTGTCGAGTCAAGAAGTCGCCGATTTTTTACATCTCGCCTCGGAGCACCTGGAGGAGCGAGATGAACTGAATACCGCCGTATTATTGGAGCAAGTGGAATCGCCGGCGTTTCGAAATACCGTCGAAGACGCGATGTTCGATCGGCGCCAGCGGTTGCCGAAGGAAGACGAGAAGCACGTCCGATTTTTTCGGGAGTGCGTGCGCACGCTCAAGCGCGCATGGGCGAAGCGCACCGTCGAGGAGCTGACGCGTCAGCTCGAGGGGCTCGATTTTCGGGAAGACAAGGAAGCTTTCCAGGAGCTTCATGCGCAGAAAAAACAGATAGAGCAGTTCAAAGCCTCGCTGGATATCCAGTCTGGGCGCTAAAAAGCCGGAGAACACCCGATTCGGGTTGTTTTTCAGTGCTTTGGAATAATGATTCCGTAGCGCAAGTTCGTTGTCCGGCCGTGCCGGCCGGCAGCCAATCGGCGCAAGGAAGCCCGAGCGTCGGCGATAGTCAGCTATCGTCGGCCATGGCTCGCAAGTAAATTGAAGGAGTCCACCTTGATGCAGAAAGCCCGAGCAGAAGTCCGAACGACGAGTCTCGAAGTTCGGAAGCTCATCGCCATGGGAAAAGAGAAGGGATATTTGACCTATAAAGAGGTCAATAACGCCCTGCCCGTCGGCGTGTTGTCGAGCGAACAGATCGACGACATGATGATGCTCTTCGAAGAACTCGACATTCAGGTTGTCGAGAAAGCGAGCCAGTACGTACCGCCCGAGAAGGACGACGAGGACGGCAAGAAGCTGCGCGCCGAGAACAAAGGCGGCGAGAAGAAGAAGAAGAAAGGTGGAGATTTCACCAAGGGCAACGACCCGGTGCGCATGTACCTGCGCAAGATGGGTCAGGTTCCGCTGTTGACCCGCGAGGGTGAGGTCTCGATCGCCAAGCGCATCGAGGAGGGAGAGCGGACGGTCCTCACCGTCGTGCTCAGCACACAGATCGGCGTGCGCGAGATGATCAAGCTGGGCGACCGCGTCCGCAAGCTCAAGGTCAAGCTCACCGACGTGCTGCAGGCGCCCAACCCGGACGACCTGCCCAAGGACGACGACGGCAACGTCATCGAGTTGACCAACGACGAGCGGCGCAAGTGGTTCTGCGAGCAGATCGACAAGGTCCGCAACCTCTACACGACCAATCGCCGGCTCGGTGAGGAACTCATCACCCGTGGGGGCCTGTCCAAAGAGGAGCGAAAGCGGCTCAAGGAACAGATCAAGGGCAACCGCCGCGAGATGTTCCAGGTGATGAAGAATGTGCGACTGACCAAGAAGCACACCGACAAGATCGTCGCGAAGTTCAAGGCCCTGATCCACCGTCTGGACAGGGCCGAGCAGGATCTCGACAAGCTCGAGAGCCTCTACCGGGTCTCGTTCACCGACGTCAAAGCATGCGCGAAGGCGAAGCGAGACGGCGAGAAGAAAGAGTACGAGTCCAAGCTCAAGAGCCTGCGGCTGTCTCGCCCGCGACACCGCGCGATCTGGAAGGAGATGCGCTCGATTCAGCGCCGCGTACGGGCCGTGGAGATCGAGGCGGGTCAGTCGACCGACACGCTTCGCATCACCCACCAGGCGGTACTCGCCGGCGAGAAGATCGCCGAGCGCGCGAAGTCGGAGTTGGTCGAGGCGAACCTGCGACTCGTCGTGTCCATCGCCAAGAAGTACACGAACCGTGGACTGCAGTTTTTGGACCTGATTCAGGAGGGCAATATCGGCCTGATGAAGGCCGTCGACAAGTTCGAGTACCAGCGCGGTTATAAATTCTCGACGTACGCCACCTGGTGGATTCGTCAGGCCATCACGCGAGCGATCGCCGACCAGGCCCGCACGATCCGTATCCCCGTGCACATGATCGAGACGATCAACAAGCTCTCGCGCACCGAGCGCTACCTCATCCAGGAGCTGGGTCGTCCACCCACACCGGAAGAGATATCCGAGAAGATGGACATGCCGGTCGAGAAAGTCCGGAAGGTCCTCAAGATCGCCAAAGAGCCGATCAGCCTGGAGACGCCGATCGGTGAGGAACAGGATTCCTCGCTGGGCGACTTCATCGCCGATGAGGAGGCCATCGACCCGGGTGAAGCCGTGGTCGACAGCAACCTCGCCGACCAGACTCGAAAGGTGCTGTCGACGCTGACACCGCGCGAGGAGAAAGTCCTCCGGATGCGCTTTGGCATCGGCGGCAAGTCCGACCATACGCTCGAGGAGGTCGGGCAGGACTTCAACGTCACTCGAGAGCGTATTCGCCAGATTGAGGCGAAGGCGCTCAAGAAGCTCCGGCACCCGAGCCGCTCCAAGCAGCTCGAGAGCTTCATCGATAGCTGACGAGATTGAAGAGCGCGGGCTTTGCGGCCCGCGCTTTTTGACTCTGGGGCGCCTGGCTCGATCTTCTGGAGTCGAACTCGAGCCAATAATGCGGTGGCCCTTGCGAAAACGGATGCCTTTCGCTAGTTAGACTCCTCGCCGCGCTCGCGCGGTTTGCTCATTGAAGGCTCCGGTCGTTGTGACCCGGGTCCTAAATGGGCCCATAGCTCAGCGGTTAGAGCCCCCGGTTCATAACCGGTCGGTCCCAGGTTCGAATCCTGGTGGGCCCACTTGCTGGCTCGTGACCGTGCTGGCAAATGATGCTCGTTGACCCAGACTTGAGTTGCCATGGCACCAGAGTTGCCCCCGACAATGGCTGATATCGAGAGACGAAGAAATGTGGATCAGACGTGCATTCCCCGAGCCGCTGAGGCTCGGGACCAAAAGACAACAGAAGTGAGATAAGAATGAGAGGCGCCCCCAGAGACCGGCTGGGGGCGCTTTGCATTTGGCCCCGAGAATTTGCGAGGTGACCAATTGAAGGAGCAGCTAGCGCTATTGCGAGAACTGCAACGCATCGATCTTCAGCTCGATAAGCTCGAAGAACAGAAGGCTGAGATTCAGAATAAGCTCGAGGAAAATCAGGGCTTTCTGAACAAGCTCGTCGAGGATCTCGAGAACCAGAAGGAAGAACTCCTGGAGGTCAAAAAACTGAGACGTCAGAAGAAGGACGACGTCAAAGAGACCCGACAGGAGCTCGCCGACAAGCAACAACGTCTCAACGAGGTGACCTCCGCGAAGGAGTACAACGCCGTCGAGACCGAGATCGAGGTGCTCAAGAAGAAGCTCGAGCAGACTGAAGAAGAGCTTCTCAATCTCGAAGAGGTGATCGAGACGACCGAGGCGTCCATCGAGGAGAAGGAAGAGAAAATCGTCCAGCTCCGCGAAGGGATCGCCAACGAAGTCGCCGAGGCCGAAGGGGAGATCGCCGAGCTCGACGCCGAGATCAAGAAGCGACAGGAGCGTACCGAAGAGGCGCGCTCCGAGGTCTCGAAGCGAGTCCTGCACAAATACGACTTCATTCGAAGTCGTCGTCCGGGCCTGGCGGTCGTTCCCGCCAAAGACGGACACTGTGAGGGCTGCTATATGGAAGTCCCGCCGCAGCAATTCATCGAGATCCAACGCGGTGACACCCTCGAGATCTGTCCGAACTGCCAGCGTATCCTGTATTACTGGGAAGACGCTGTCGACGAAGACACGGCCATGGAAGAGCTCGAAGCAGCAGGCCTGGCCAATTGACGCCTTAGGCGTCATGGGTCATCTGCGGATAGAGTGATCACAAAGTCACTCTGGGCTGCGTTGCCAAGACGTGTCGTGCGGCCATCCAGGCCGCACGCGGTCGCTGCGCCCAGGATGGGCGCTGCGCACTTTAACGCGAGCGACTTTGCGACCGCCCTGCATCTGCGGAACGGAATGGTCGCCAACGCTGATCCGTTGTGATAGAGCGCTTGTGCTTGTTCGGCCCTCCCGGATGGTCGCTGGCGGTCTTTGGACCGCGAGAGGAAAGTCCGGACATCGCAGGGCAGGGTGGTCGGTAACGCCGACCGGGGGCAACCTCAGGGAAAGTGCAACAGAAATATACCGCCGGGCCACGGCCCGGTAAGGGTGCAATGGTGAGGTAAGAGCTCACCGGGGCCGTGGTGACACGTCTCGTCAAGGCAAACCCCACTCGATGCAAAGTAAACGGGAGTCGAGGGCGCAAGCCCCCGGAGCGGACCCGCTCCGTGACTCCAGGTAACCGCTCGAACCTCGTGGCAACACGGGGTCTAGATGAATGACCGTCACCGAGTAATCGGTACAGAATCCGGCTTATAGGGAAGACCGAACAAGCCCTTTGCGATAGCCTGCC
>JBNJFZ010000020.1:0-22928 GCA_051747295.1 Myxococcota bacterium | reverse complement strand
TCAGTTCTTGACAGGAGTCAGTTGTTGGAGGCTCGGGTCGGGAGTGTGTCGAGCTTCTCGGTAAAACGCTCGTCGTCTTCGAGCGTCTCGCGCAGCTTGGAGACCAGCGATTCGACGTCGTCCCCGTCGTCGAGCTCGACGGGCTCGAGTAGGTCGACCGCCGTATCTGCCACCGACTCCATATTGAGGTAGGTCTCCTTTGGGATGCGGTGGAAGTCGACGCGGCGCGCCTCCAGGATCCGCACGATAGCCTCGGTCCCCGTGTAGATATCGGTCGCAATCGGCGAGATGGCCAGGCGCCGAAGCTCGGTATCGTCCCCGCGGGCGCGAAGCATCAGGTCATGTGCCGGCTCGATACCGTCGGGGAGGCCCAGGCACCACTCGCCCTGGGCGTTCGTCCGGGTCTCCTGCAGGACATCGCCGGCCTTTTGTCCGCTGGTGTCGATCTTGAAGAGCTCGACCGTGGCGCCCGCCACCGGTTGTTCGTCCTCGAGCGGTGCGGCGTGGGCCGGTGAGACGAGGATATCGGTCCAGGAGCCCGCCAGCTCTGCATGCGGCGCCATCACACGGCCGCGCAGCACGCGCGGGTGGTATTCACTCGATGCCTGCTCCTGAGTCGCGCCCGGGCAGTCCTCAGCGGGCCTGGTCTCCGGGGTCGCTTCGCCTCCTCCACGTTGACACGCGAACATCAGGAGGCAGACGGCAGTCGCCAGGGCGGCGGTGTTTCTGAGGTGGTTCATAGGTCCTCGGGGGGCCAGTCTAGCTGGATTAACCGGCCGTCATCGGTCGCGATGTAGATGCGATCGCCGTCGACGATGCACGCGTGGAGAGCCTGGCCGGCGTCGTACCAGCCCGCGAGCTCACCGTCATCTGCACTCCAAATGCGCAGCTCCCCATCGGCGGCGACCGTGGCCAAATACGGGTCTGCGAGCGCTGTGATGTCGTGAATCGAGCCGACGTGGGCGTGCCATTGGCCCGTCACTTCATCATCGGCGGCATCCCAGATCATAACCTCGCCTTGCGAGTTGCCAAGCGCGTAGACCTGGCCGGATCCGAGTGGTTCGAGGGCCGTGATCGGATGCTGGCTGAGCCAGCGGTCGGTGATGCAGTGGCCCTTTCGAAGGTCCCAGACGCGGACTTCCCCGTCGAGTGCGGCCGAGACGATGCGTGAGTCGATGGAGACATCGATGTTGCTGATAGACCGACGATGACCGCGCATCGCTTCGATCAGCGAGCCAGACGCCAGATCCCAGACACGCAAATATTTGTCCTGCGCCCCGGTGAACAGCAGGTCACCGTCTGGGTGGAATGCAGCGGCATGGGTTGGGGAAGGTGCGATGGAGGCGATTCGTTGTGAGCCAAAATCATCCAGCGGCTCGGCGGTGTAGACGTCGAGTACCTCGAACCCGCGCTGGACGCCGAAGACCGCCTTTGTGCGTTCAGCTTCCAGGGCCAACAGGTCGACCTGTTCGAATCCCAGGCTGACTCGTCGGTGGAGATCTCCGGTGTGGCGGTTCCAGATGCCGTACGAGCCGTCCCAGCTGGTCGTCAGAAGACGATCGTCCTCCAGAGTGCGGATGCTCGTGAGCTTGGAGTCGTGCAGGGGCCCAGCATCGAAGGGCGACGATGCTCGCGAGAGTTCGGTGGCTCGGCTTCGAGCGCTGCGTGGTCTGTCAGAATCTTCGGACACGAGAGCTGCTCGGACAAGAACTTAACGATCATTAAGTAGCAAATGCCGTTAAGGTCGTCCACAGCAGCAACCCGCCTCGACCGGGCGGTCGCAAAGTCGCTTGCGTTGAAGTGTGCTGCGCCCATTTCTACAGGGCGGCGAAGATCTCGCGCGCCTCGTCGGGCGTTGCGGGCTCGCGGCCAGCCTCGCGCGCGTACGTGACGATCTGCTCGATCAGCGGTCCATTCCCCGTGACCTTTTCACCATCGGGCAGGTAGTAGGTATCTTCGACACCGGTACGCAGGTGGCCGCCCATCTCGGCGGTCTTGCGGTGGAGCGGCCAGACTTCGTCGCGACCGATGACGATCGACTGCCAGTGGGCGCCGTCGGGGGCCTCGTCGACGAGAATCGGCAGCAGGTCCTCGCGGGCGGGCATACCGCTGGCGACGCCCTGCACCAGAGAGACGGTATACGGCGCCTCGAGCATACCGTTGGCCTCGAACATGCTCAGCGACCGGACGATGCCCGTGTCGAAGCACTCGCACTCGGGGATAATCTCGTGCTCGCGCATCACCTCGAGGTAACCCTCGATTTTGGAGACCGGGTTGTCGAAGAGCATCGGCGGCCACGCCCAGTCGCCGTTGCTGCGAGTCTTGAGGTAGTTGAGCGAGCCGGAGTTCATCGCCGCCATCTCGGGCTGCACTCGCTCGAGCATGCCGACCGGGCCGCTGATGTCGCTGCCCACGACGCCGGTGGTCGTATTGATGATGATATCGGGGACCTCCTCGCGGATCGCGTCGACGATCTCTTCACAGAGATCGGGCTCCCAGGTGGGCATGCGGCCCATCTGCTGCTCGCGGAAGTGGATGTGCACCACCGCCGCACCTGCGTCGTGCGCATCGCGCGCACTCTGCGCCATCTCCTCGGGCGTGTACGGCACCGGATGGGTTTGCGGATTGGTGAGCACGCCGTTGAGCGCGCACGTCACAATTGCCTTGTCACTCATGGCCAACCTTCGTCGTCGAAATAGCAAGTTAGTGTTTACTTACTTGCGAAGGTATAGCAGTCATACGGTAAGAGCGCAATCTGATTTCACGCGCGAGAAACGTCGTGATCTACTCCTTGCTGCGGATGTCTTTGATCTTGTTGTCGGCGCTGAACTTGCCTCCGCCGGTGACGGCGAGCACCAGGAACATGATGCCGAAGAGGATGGCCTTCTCCTTGCTGCCGAAGGGGTCGGCGCCGTGGACGATGAAGGCCGCCACACCCATCGTGAATACAAGACTGGCGGACGCGAAGCGCGTACCGAGCCCTATCACCACGAGGATCGCCGCAAAAAACTCGGTTCCGATCGTCGCGGCCATACTCAACTCATTGCCGATGCCGAGCGGGTCCTTGAAGCTCGCGGCCTTCTCGCCGAACGCCAGCAGCTTTCCCCATCCGTGGCCAAACGCCATCGTCAGCCCGGCGCCTGCACGCAGCAGTAGAAGTCCGATGTCAGTGGTCGCAGATGTCTGATCTGATGTGCTCATCGTAGCGGCTCCATTTGTAATATTGTGTTCCTGCCTACACGGGCAGCAACCTAACGGTCCAAACCAGCCCGGGCAATGATTCTATTCGCACACATATTGTTTCTGAGGAGAAACAAGTCAGCGCGTTTGACCAGCTGCGCGCTTAATGTCAGTGTTATACGAAAGTAATCACGACAATTTTTTAGCTCAGGAGGAAGCGATGAGTCTCACTAGACGGTCGCTTTTATGTTGTCTGTTTGTCTTTGCGCTCGCCGTATCGGCATGCGGAAACGACACAGGTTCGGGAAATAACGACAATAACGGTGGGCAGGATGCCGATGCCCAGGTAGATGCCGGCGATGATGTCGCCGAGGATGCGCAGGAAGATACGGTCGAGGATGCGCAGGAAGATACGACCGAGGATACGAGCGACGATACGGCGGACGACGCCGGTGACGTCGAAGATGACGCCGGCGATGCCGAGGATGACGCCGGCGATGTCGAGGACGACGCCGATGCGACTGGTCCCGAGTGCGGTGACGGGGTCATCGAGGGCGACGAGATCTGCGACGGCGACGCGCTCGACGGGCAGACCTGCTCCGACGAAGGTTTTGCCGGTGGTGACCTCGCCTGCAATGACGCGTGCGACGGCTACGTGACGACGGCCTGCACGAATTGTGGAAACGACACGCTCGACAGCGGCGAGGCCTGTGACGGCACGGCGCTCGACGGTGAGACCTGTGATTCGCAGGGCTTCGACGGCGGCACGCTGACGTGCGCCGACGACTGCACGTTCGACACGAGCCAGTGCACCACCGACACCTGTGGCAACGGACAGATCGACAGTGGTGAAGACTGCGACGGCTCCGACCTCGACGGCGAGACCTGCTCGTCGCAGGGCTTTTTCGATGGGACGCTGGCCTGCAATAACTGTCAGTTCGATACCAGTAGCTGCACGATGTGTGGGAACGACACCGTCGACTCGGGTGAGACTTGCGACGGCACGGACTTGAACGGCGAGACCTGCGAGAGCCTTGGATACGACGGCGGTACGCTGGCCTGCGGCTCTTCCTGCGGCGCTTACGATGAGTCTGGCTGCGTCGACAATCCCGCACCTGGCACAGCCGAGATCATCATCACCGAGATCATGCAGAATCCGGACGCGATCAGCGACGCAGACGGAGAGTACTTCGAGTTGCTGAATCCCTCGGGCAGCACCACGTACAACCTGAACGGCTGCCAGATCACCGGCAGTTCGAGTGAGCCCGCAATCGACATAACCGTCGACCTCGAGATCGCGCCGGGCGCATTCTTCACGATTGCTCGCAGCGCGAGCCCCGGGTTTACGCCCGATCATGTCGAGTCCGATATCCAACTCTCCAACTCCAGCGACCGCCTGGCTATCGAGTGTCCGGACGGCTCCGGCGGCACCGCGGTAGTCGACGAGGTGAGCTGGGACGACGGAGATACGTTCCCGGATCCGACGGGCGCCAGTATGAACCTGACTGACGAGGCGACCGCGACCGACGCGGGGGAAAATGACAACGGTTACTGGTGGTGCGCGACGCCGACGAGCGACCTCGGCAACGGCGACCTGGGTACACCCGGTTCTGCGAACGAGGTCTGTCCGACGGCGACTATCGACTGGTGCAACCTGCAGTCACCACAGACGACCACCGTGGTTGAGAACTCGACCATCGACTACTACAGCCGCTTGTATATCGCTGGGGTGACCGATCAGGACACCACGGGCAACGACCCGCAGCCCTACATCGAGGCGCAAGTCGGCTACGGCCCGGATGGCACCGATCCGCAGACGAATGCCAATTGGACATGGGAGGATGCGCAGCCCAATAGCGGTTGGGCTCCCACCGACGATAACGACGACGAATACGGGGCGACCATTACGGCGCCCTCGCCGGCGACGTATGACACGGCATTTCGCTATACCGGCAACTATGGGCAAACCTGGTCGTATTGCGACACCGTCGACAACACGTACGATATCTCTGAGGCGGGAAGTCTGACGACGACGCCGGCGACCACGAACGCCAACGCGTACTTCACGGAGTACATCGAGGGTAGCGGCAACAATAAGGCCCTCGAGGTCTACAACGCGTCGACCACGACGCCGTTGTCGCTGGATCAGTGTGTCATTAAGCGCTACTCGAACGGCTCGACAAGCGCGACGGATATCACGTTCGATACGGGTGCCAGTGTTGCGGCTGAGGGCACCTACTCGATCTGCAACTCGTCGACCGACGCGACCTATACCGGATCGTGCGACGAGTTGGACGGAGGGGTCAGCTTCAATGGCAACGACGCCGTTGCGCTCGTCTGCAATGGCGTGACCCTCGATGTCATCGGTCGTATTGGCGAAGATCCTGGATCTGCCTGGACCGGCGGTGGCATCAGCACCGAGAACCAGACGCTCCGACGCAAATGCTCGGTCGGTACGGGCGATACCGACGGCACGGATCCGTTCGATCCATCCGTCGAGTGGAACGGTTTTCCGCAGGATGACTTCAGCGACCTGGGCGACTACACGTGCCCGTGATGCCTGATGCTCGCTGACACCGACTCAGGGCGCGCGGTCGAGAGGCCGCGCGCTCTTTGTCTTTCTTGGCGGGTTTGGGCTCGTGGCAAACCTGGACGACCTGGATGTCGACCGGGGCCGTGGTCACCTGAGCTCGTTTGCTGGCTCCCAGTCACCGTCTGCGAGCTGCCGCATCAGCATCAGGGCCGATCGAGCTAGCACGCGCGAGCCGATGGCGATCGCGCGCTCGTCGATGTTGAACTTCGCCGAGTGCAGGAAGTGGCGAGCTCGGGGTCCCGGGCCTGCCGTACCCAGTCGGAACATCGCGCCGGGGACGTGGCGCAGATAATACGCGAAGTCTTCACCGCCCATGCTGGGCTTGGGGATCTCGTAGACCGAGTTTGCCCCGTAGAGCTCCCGGGTCACGTCTTCGATGACCTCCACGATGTGCTTGTCGTTGATCACCGAGGGGGCGCCGTTTTCGATCTCGAGCTCGTAGTTTGCCCCGTGGCTCATACAGATGCCGCCGGCCAACTTCTGAAGCAGCGGTTCGACCTGCTGGCGGCTCTCCTGGGTCAGCGTTCGAGCCGTTCCCTCGAACTCGGCGACTTCCGGGATGACGTTGGGCGTGTCGCCGGAGTGGAACTTGCCGATGGTCATGACGACCGGGTCGCGTGAATCGAAATAGCGAGCCGGCGCCTGGTAGATGGCGTTGGCGATCTGCGTGGCGACAAAGATCGGATCCACACAGTGATGCGGGCGTGCGCCGTGACCGCTCTTACCCATGACCTTGAGGTTGAAGCGGTCGAACGCGGCGGTCATATGACCTTCTCTGAGGCCGATGTTGCCGACCTCCAGCTCCGGGTCGCAGTGCAGCCCGAGTACGGCGTCGACGCCATGAACGGCGCCGAAGGAGACCATGTCGACCGCGCCGCCGGGAGAGACCTCTTCGGCGTGCTGAAAGAGCAGGCGCAACCGCCCACGAAGCTGATCTTTGACGTCGCGAATCGCCATCCCGGCGCCCGTGACGGTGGTCATGTGGACATCGTGGCCGCAGGCGTGCATGACGCCGTCGCGCTCCGAGCGGTACGGCACTTCGTTGAGCTCTCGGATCGGCAGCGCATCGATGTCGCTTCGAATCGCGACGGTTGGATCGGTCTTCGGATCGAAGTCGTCGGACGTGAGGTCCGCGTAGAGCCCCGTGCCCTCCTCGCGGACGTACACGTCGAACCCGAGGTCCTCGAGCCGCTCTTTGAGCAGCGCGGTCGTCTCGAATTCTTCGTGGCTGAGTTCAGGGTTTGCGTGGAGTCGTCTACGCAGTGAGACAAGGTCGGTCGTATTCGACTCGATGACGTCGTCGATGCGGGCGAATAGGTCCTCGGGCTGTTTGGTCATTGGGAGTCACGGGGCTTACGGCATTCAAGTAGGTCGAGGCGCGCGTTCAGACACACGCTGGGCAGGATAATATCAACACATCGCTCGGAAAGGTAAAGCAGCACCCAGCGAGGCTCGGCGAGGTGTATCTGCTGGCGAGATCAGGCATTCAGGGGCGAGCAGGTTCTACATGTCGCTGTCGTCCTCGGGACGAGCGTCGTCGTCGGCGGGGGCGGCGTCATCGTCGTCGTGTTGATGGGCCTTGAGTTGGCTGAGCATCTCGAGCATGAAGCCTTGGATGTCGTCCAGGTAGCAATAGGCATTGTAGAGTTGCAGGTCGATCTTCTGGCCGCCGGCCTCGATCTCCATCGAGCCACGCAACTGTGAGACATCGAGGCTGTCGAAGCCCAGGGCCTCGGCATCGAGGACCTCCCAGTCGATACTCCACATGCGCTCTTCCTCGCCCACGTAGAGTTTGTCGGGAGAGACCGCGACGAAGTGCGTGCGTTGAAAGGCGTACCAACGAGCCGCGTTGATGCCGATCACCAGCCCCGCGCCGGCGAGCCCCACCATGATCGCGGTGAACATCGGCTGGGTGAATGCGTACTTGAAGTAGATATAGCCCGCCGCGGAGAGCAGCGTTCCCCCGAACATCAAGAACATGCCGAACCCCAGGGGGTTTAGCGTGTACCCGAACGCCTCGACGTCGTCGCGGGCCAGGGTCTTTTCGACGTCGGAGTCGTGATGGAGCTGGACTTTGGCCATCGAGATGGCGTGCGGGGCAAGAGAAGAAGAGGGGCCACCGCGATTCTCTCGCGGCGGCCGTCGTATCTCTGGTCAGACGTCCAGGTTACGGACGTCGAGTGCGTTGGACTCGATGAATTGTCGGCGTGGGTCGACGGCGTCTCCCATGAGCACCGTAAACAGGTCATCCGCCTCGATAGCGTCCTCGATGCGGACCTGGAGCAGCGTACGCGTGTCGGGCGACATCGTGGTCTCCCAGAGCTGGTCGGGGTTCATCTCACCCAGACCCTTGTAGCGCTGGACCGACTGGCCGCGCGCGCCCTCGTCGAGGATGTGCGCGAGCATCGGCTCCATCTGCGTGAAGGTTTCCTCGGTGCGGCTGCCCTCGACGACGATATGATCGCCGAAGGACCGGAAGCGTTGCCAGATACGCACGAGTTCTTCGTACTCGAAGCTGGTGATGAGGTTGCGATCGACGCGCGTCGTGACCAGTGCACCGGAGACGCGGGTGTTCCATATGGCCTCATAGAGGTCGTCGAACTCGGCGCTCTCGCGGATATCGGCGTTGTACCAATTCGCGTTGCGGTGTTCTCCGGCGAGCGCGTCGCGAATCTCGTTCATCTTCGCCTCGAGCGCGTCCTTGTCCCGGAGGTCATCGAGGTCGAGCGCAGCGCGCACGATGTGGGCGATGACGCGACGGTCGTTTCGTCGAGACATACGCTTGAGGTACGTCCTGTAGGCGATCATGTCCTCGACGAGGTCGGCCAGATCGTCGCCCTCGATTTCCTTTCCGTCCGAGCCGTGGAGCTTGACGCTTCCCTTGGCTCGCTCGATGAGGTGGTCGTGGAGGGATTCTTCATCCTTGAGATACTGGACCGAGCGGCCGCGCTTGACCCCGTAGAGCGGTGGCTGCGCGATGTAGAGATAGCCGTTCTCGATGAGCTCGGGCATCTGCCGGTAGAAGAACGTCAACAGCAGCGTTCGGATATGGCTGCCGTCGACGTCAGCATCTGTCATCAGGATGATGTTGTGGTAGCGCAGCTTCTCGAGGTCGAAGTGATCGTCGCCGATCCCGCAACCGAGCGCGGAGATGAGAGCGGCGATCTCGTTATTGGACAGCATCTTGTCGAAGCGGGCCTTCTCGACGTTCAGGATTTTACCGCGCAGCGGCAAGATGGCCTGGAAGCGACGTTCACGGCCCTGCTTGGCAGAACCACCGGCAGAATCACCCTCGACAATATAGATTTCGGATTCTTCCGGATCGCGCGACTGACAGTCGGCGAGCTTGCCGGGGAGGCTGCCGACGCTGTTGAGCGCCGATTTGCGGGCGATGTCGCGCGCCTTGCGCGCAGCTTCGCGAGCCCGGGATGCGGCCAATGCTTTCTCGACGATGGTCTTGGCGACGGCCGGATTTTCCTCGAGGAAGTAGCCCAGCCGCTCGTTGATGACCGACTCGACGGTGCCCTTGATCTCGTTGGAGACCAGCTTTCCCTTGGTCTGGCTGGAGAACTTCGGGTCGGGCATCTTGATCGAGAGGACGGCCGTGAGGCCCTCGCGGATATCGTCCCCGCTGAGCGTCTCCTTGAGCAGGTTATTGCTCACGCCGTAGGTGTTAATGGTCCGCGTCAGCGCAGCTCGCATGCCGGAGAGGTGGCTGCCGCCGTCTTTGTTGCGGATATTGTTCGTGTAACAGAAGACCGTCGTATTGTAGGAGTCGTTCCACTGGAGGCTGACCTCGACCTGGATGCCCTCTTCTTCGACGTGCTTCTTGATGTGAATCGGCTCGGGGTGCAGCGACTGCTTGTTCTTGTTGAGGTCGCGCACGAACGAGTTGATGCCGCCTTCGAAGTCGAAGTCGTGGCGCTTGTTGTCGCGCTCGTCGAGGATGACGATCTTGACGCCGGCATTCAGGTAGGCCTGCTCGCGCAGTCGCTGCGATAGGATATCGTAGGAGAACGTGGTCCCCGCGAAGATATCCTCGTCCGGTGAAAAGGTCAGCTTGGTGCCGGAGTGCTTGGCCTTGCCGACCATCTCGAGCGGTTCGATGGGGACGCCGCGGCGATACTCCTGGGTGTACAGCTCGCCGTCGCGCTTGATCTCGAGCTTGAGCCACTCCGAGAGCGCGTTGACGACCGACACGCCCACGCCGTGCAGTCCGCCGGAGACCTTGTAGCTATTCTGGTCGAACTTACCGCCGGCGTGCAGCTTGGTCATGATGACCTCGGCGGCGGAGATGCCCTCTTTTTTGTGCATGTCGACGGGGATGCCGCGACCATTGTCCTCGACGGTGACGATGTCGTCGTCGTGGATGACCACGGTGACCTGATCGCAGTAGCCGGCGAGCGCCTCGTCGATCGCGTTGTCGACGAGCTCGTAGACCATGTGATGTAGGCCCGAGCCGTCGTCGGTGTCGCCGATGTACATACCCGGGCGCTTTCGCACCGCCTCCAGACCCTCCAGGACCTGGATATTGTCCGCGGTATACTCGGTCGACTGTGCGACAGCCTCCTTGAGACCCTCGTCCAGATCCAATTCGCCCGCATCGTCGCGGACGTCTTCGAGCTGCTCTTCGGTTGCTCCAATCTGCTGGTCTTGCGCCATTCAACTATCCCTGAGTTTCCACTCTAAATGTCGTGCACTGCCGTGTGACTTTCACGTCTTCCCAAAGGCAGGTTCAGAAGTCGCCGAACTCTAACACAATCGTGGATCTGTGTCACGCGCGGACGCCCGCGATTATAAGGATCAAACGCGTCTGTCTATGCCAAAAAAACTGTCGATACCCGGCCTCGGTGCGACATCCACGTACATCGGCCGCTCAGCGGTGCTCGACGGGGTTGCGCAGCACCCCGATGCCGTCGACTTCGACCTCGACGGTGTCACCGGCGACGATCGGTCCGACGCCCATGGGCGTGCCGGTCAGTACGATGTCACCGGGCAGCAGCGTCATCACGTGGCTGACGAAGGAGATGACGAACGGAATGTCGAAGATGAAGTCGTCGAGCGTCGAGGTTTGCTTCTCTTCGCCGTTGATGCGGCAGCTCAGCGCGTGTTCGTCGGGCTGGAAGGCCTCGGCGGTGACGATATTGGGGCCCAGGGGGCAGAAGGTGTCGAAGCCCTTGCCCCGGGTGTATCGCTGCTCGCGGCGCTGGATGTCTCGAGCGGTCACGTCCACGGCGCAGGTATAGCCCAGAATATGCGATGATACGTCCTCATCGGCAACCTGACGCGTTTTTCGGCCGATCACGACCGCCAGTTCACCCTCGTGGTGAACTTCCTGTGACTGTGGCGGTAGTTGGATGGGTTCGTCCGGCCCGATGACGGCCGTCGGGGGCTTGAGGAACATCAGCGGCTCCTCGGGCACGGTCTTGTTCATCTCGTCGGCGTGGTGCTGGTAGTTCAGGCCGATGCATACGACCTTCGTGGGTCGTACTGGCGCCAGGATACGCACGTCGTCTCGGGCTCCGAGCGGCTCTCCCAGCGAGGGTGGCCTGGCCGCGTCGACGACGTCCATCAGGCTGTTGATCGTCTCGTCGAGGCGGATGAATTCGCCCTCCCGCTCGACGGCGTAGGCGACTTCTCGGGTGTCCTGGTGGCGAACTCTGTAGATGTTCATGTTGGCTTCCTCGAAGTACGGGGTCGCGTGGCCCACAAGCACGAAAACCCGCCGTGAAGCGGGTCTCGTGGGCGATGCGCGGTTCTGGGCTTACTGGGTTTTGGCTTCCTCGTCGCCTTCACCCTCGCCGTCTTTGCCGGCTTCGGCTTTGAGCTGCGCGTTCTTCTCCATGATCTTCTTCTTCTCTTCTTCGCGTCGCTCGATGTAGCTCTTGAGGCTATTGAAGTCGAGCTCGAGCGTGTACTCGTAGTCGCACGCTTCGGTGTACGGTTGTTTGTCGGGCGCCTCGCCGTCCTTCCAGTGACACTCCCACATCTGACGCTCGACATTGGTGATGTAGTGGGGGTAGTCGCCTTTGTCGTCAGGGACGCGAACCTGGAGCTTGTGTCCACGGTCGCGCGGCGTGTCCACGCGGATCTCTTTTTCTTCGAGGGTCATGTCCGACTGCTCTCGGGCGAGCATTTTCGGCACGAGGTCCTCTCGGGCGGGTTGCTCTCCGCTCTGCTGGCCGGCTTTCTGTCCCTTGGCGGGTTCTTTTTCTTCGGCCTTGTCTTCCTCATCCGAGCCGACGAGCTTCTCGGCGGCCCAGTACTTATCTGTGCTGACCGGCGTGGTCATCGGCGAGCCGTCCTTGTTTCGCATCAGGCGGTTGTCGAGGATGACGTAAGCGCCGGATGGAATCGTATTGATCTCGAGCGTGCCGAAGTAGTCGTTTTCGACATCGGACTCCAGGCGCTGCTGGAACTCGATCTGCTTCTCGCCACTCTCCGGGATGAGCGTGACGTTGAGGGTCTTGCGGTAGCTGGTGGGCTGCTCGGGCTTACCTTCCCACATGCCTTCGGTCAGGTCGTAGGACTTGCGCTTGTGTCCGGGCGCATCGACGACGATCTCGTGCTTCTCCCCGGCTTTGAGGCCCTTGAAGACCGTTTGAGGAGTCAGGCGCAGCTCCTTCCATTCCCCGGTAGAGGTCTGTCCGTACTGCACCTCACCGTCGAGCTTGAGCAGCGAGTACTGGGGCGAGCCGGTGATGTTGAGCGAGCCGTACTTGGTGAGGCCCTCGAGGTGCTCTTTGCGCTTTCGCTCGGCTTCGGCCTCGGCCTCCTTGAGCTCGCGGCTCTCGAGCTGGCCGGTCATCAGCCAGTACATGCGCTTGCCCACGTCGGTGAACTGGAAGACCAGGACGCCGATGACCGCCAGCAGCAAGGCGATGACGCCGCCCATGACGATGCTCGAGGTGCTCGCGCCCCCTCCGCCGTAATCACCGAGGTCGTCGTCATCGAGGTATGCGTCGTCGACGCCACCGGCCATCAGGTCGACGTCGTCTTCTTTGGCCTTGGGGTTGAAGACGCCACCGACGGTCCCGTCGTCAGACGACTTCTTTTTCTTCTTCTTCTCGGGAGCGCCTCCAGCGGATTCGCTGTCGGCCGCGACCTCTTTTTCGACGGTCTCGTCAGCATCGGACGGCTCGTCGCCGGCCGTGGCGCCCTCCTTTTCTTTTTCCTTTTCCAGAGCAGCCTTGAGCTTCTCTTTTTTGGACTTCTTCTTTTTTTTCTTGCGCTTGCGCGAGGAGGGCACGTCGAAGATCCCGCCGAGGTCGCCGACCGAGGAATCCTCCTCTTCGGGGACCTCGTCGTCTTCGACACCCATGTCCGCGGCCAGTTCGTCGACGATCTCGTCCGCGGACGGCGAATTCTTATCCTTGTCTTCGGCCATGCTCTGCTCCTGACTTCCCTCTCTTGAAGAGGCCCGACGCAAACTCTAAAAGGTTGGCGGCGAGCGTCGCACGTGCGACGGATATAGTATGTGTGTCGAACTCGAAACTCTCTCGTGTGCGGCGATATCAGTTACAGGTCGTGTCGATAGATAGGCGACGCCGCGCTTCCAGTGCCCAACCGACGTCAAAAGCGAAGAAATTTTCACCCATAACAGCGTCGGCAGATTAGACGCTGGCTCGAAAGCGTGTCAAGCTGGCGCGCCTACAGCCCCTCAGAGAGCCCTGTGAGACATGACATATACCGTGGATGAGATTGCTGATCGGCTGGCCGTCTGGCTGGACATCGACTCGACTTCAGGCGGCGAGGCGGCTTTCTTGGCCGCTCTGGAGGCGTATTTCGCCGATCTTGGATACGATGTGGCCCGCCAGCCCGTCGCCGAGGGCCGCTGGAATCTGCTGGCGACCCGTATGGACGATCCTGCGCTGCTCTATTCGACGCACGTCGATACGGTCCCGCCGTTCATCCCCGCGCGACGCGACGGCGATCGGATGTACGGGCGCGGCGCGTGCGATACGAAGGGCGGGCTGCTGGCGATGTGCCTGGCGGCCGAGACCCTGGTCGACGAAGGCCACGAAGACATCGGATTCCTGCTGGTGGTCGGCGAAGAGGTCGACCACATCGGCGCGAAGACCGCCCGGTCGCTGGACGTGCGCCCCGAGCGTATCATCCTGTGTGAGCCGACGCGCAATCGCGTGGTCGCCGCGCAGAAAGGCATGCTCAAATTCTTGCTCGAGGCTCAGGGGTTGGCCGGGCACTCCGCCTATCCGGACCGCGGCGTCTCCGCGGTCCACCGACTGCTCGACGTGCTCGACGCCTACCGCTCGGAGCAGTGGCCAGAAGATGAGCTGCTCGGCCCGACGACCGTCAACATCGGTATCTTCCAGGGGGGCGTGGCCGCGAACGTCTTTGCGCCCAGCGCCCGGGCCGAGGTGCTGTTTCGGGCCGTCAGCGAGGCGGAGCCCATGCTCCAGCGT
Source organism: Myxococcota bacterium (assembly GCA_051747295.1). Classification (GTDB taxonomy): domain Bacteria; phylum Myxococcota_A; class Bradymonadia; order Bradymonadales; family Bradymonadaceae; genus JBNJFZ01. The sequence continues at coordinate 8,732 of JBNJFZ010000020.1, read as the reverse complement.
TGCAGAGAAGGGCTCATGGAGGGCGTCGAGTTGAGCGATGCCGTCTACAACGATCCGGTCTTCTTCGACCCGCCCGATGACGTCGACACCTGCACGGTGCCCTTCAATACCGACGCGACGTATCTGGGGGAGCTCGGGCCAGTCTGGCTGGTGGGCCCGGGCGATATCCGCGTGGCGCACTCCGACGACGAGCACATCGAGTTGGCGTCGCTCATCGACGGCATCGACTTGTACGCGGAGTTGGGCCGCCGGGTACTCTCAGAGTAATTTAATTGGAGCAGGCTCACTTCGCGATCGCACTGCCACGGCTTTTGTGGACCGTTGATATAGGTGCGGTGGTCGTGATAGCGAGGCTTCTGCGCCGCGCCTCCTGCATGCGCGAGTACTTTACGGGCGCGGCGGCGTGGGCAAGTTTTGGGTTGTGAGAAGGAGTGATACGTGGACCAATTAGAAGATCCGTTCCTCGACGAGGTTTCCATGGATACGGAGACACCAGAGCAAGGTCGTAACGCGAGCAGTCCATATCCGGCTCTTCAAGCCGTATTGCCGCGGCTCGCGGCACTCAACCCGAATCACAAACAGCGCCCGGTTTTCGACGAACGCGGAAAGGCCGAGCTCTACATCGATGTGCAGGCCGAAGATGGGGACGACTTTACCCTCATCCCGGTCTGGGCCATCAACCATAAGGACCTGCAGAAGAGCGACATTCAGGCCTGGTCGGTGACGGAATATCCGTGCTGAGCGGGACTCGAACCACAAAAGCCGCGCCGGGTGACCGGCGCGGCTTTTGTACTTCTTGGTTCGTACTTCCTGGTTCGCGCTACTTCACAGTGATCGTGCGCGTCGTGTTGTTGTACCCACCATTCTCGATGAGATTTCCGTCGCCATCGACCAACTTGAGGTTGACCTCGTGCTCGCCGGCTTCCATCGGCTCGAGCAGCTGCGGCTTCCACTCGGTGAACTCCTGTGGCTCACCGTCGTCGACCGTGACGACGGCCTTGGCGTCCTCGCCGAGCTCGATATTGGTGACGTAGAAGTCGAGCAGCAGCTCCTTGGCCGCCTCGACGCTGTAGGTGCCCTTCGGGCGGCTGTACGTCAGATACGGCTTGGACGGATCGAAGTCGAACTCCTCGGATTTCTCCTCGACGTGGAAGGTCGCGGTCTTGAAGACGTCGCCTTCTTTGAGCGCCAGGTGGTAGTGACGCGCGGGGAACGCCCGGATGGTGTGTGTGCCCGGCTCGACGTCTTCGAGCACGAGCGGTTCGTTGGCGTCGTAGTGGGCGATGTAGGGGTTGTTATCGAGGATCACGTGGACGTGCTGGCCGATCTCCTCGCCGGTTCGATAATTGGTCATCGAGAACTCGACCGAGACCTCGTCTCCGGACTCGAGCGTGGCGCCGTCTTCGGGCGCGACCAACTCGAAAGTCACGTTCGGGACGTCCTGATCCCACTCCAGCTGGTTTTGCGTGCCGGGAATCGACGAGCTGTGCGGCTCGGCGGGGTCTGGGCCGCTGGCCTCCGGCTTTTGCTCTTCTTTCTCGTCCTTCTGCTCGGCCGGTTCGCTCTCTGCCTCTTTCTCGGAGGCATCATCGGTCTTCTTATTCTCACAGGCGACCGTGCCGAAGGCGAGTGCGACGGCCAAAACGGCGGCGATTTGGATGCGTAACGATTTCATGACGTCCTCTCAGTTGATAGAAATTGCCCCAGAAGCTTCTAAAGCGTTTATGGGTCTGGGTACGCGCGGAAATTAAAACACGAAGCGATGTTTGCAAAATATACCTCGGCCTGCCGGCCTCGGTTGGTGACGCCGCTGCGCCGCGTGAATAACCTCGGCTGCGCCTCGGTTGGTTTACTAGTTGCGTTGTCCTGCGCTAATTGCATACTGACAAGCCACGCCGCGAAGCGGCGTAAATCACACGAGCGAAGCGAGTGTACTGACCATGTTTTCGGGCATCGGCATCTGGGAAATCTTGATTATCCTGTTCATCGCCTTGCTGGTGGTGGGACCGGAGAAGATTCCCGACGTGGCGCGTGCTCTGGGTAAGGGGCTGCGTGAAGCGAAGCGCGCGACCAACTATTTTCGGGACGTCTTCACGTTCGAAGAGGAGCCCGAATACGTACAGCGCCAACAAGAAGCGCTGCACGAGCACGAGCGTCGCATGCAGCAGCGCGGTGGCGGCGGGCCTGTCGACCAGCCGATGGACGACTGGGAACGCGAGCAATCGGGCCACGACCAACACCCCATCCAGAACGTCGAGCGTCCCAATCGCCCCGAAGTGGTACCGATTCTGATCGACCCGATCCGTGGCCGACACGAGTTCGAGAGCATCGAACTCCCCTCGGCCACATTCGAAGAGGCGTGCACTCGTATCGACTTGAGCGCGCGCCGCGTCCGAAGCTGGAGCTGACCCCAACCCCATGAGCCGTGAACTGATACCAGAGCCCGAGCAGAAGCAGCTCACCGATATCGAAGAAGCTCGGATGAGCATCATCGAGCACCTCGGCGAGTTGCGGACTCGGCTACTCTATTCGCTCATCGCCATCGGTGTAGGCGCCATCGTCGGCTGGATCTGGGGCGAGCAGGTGCTGGCCTTCTTGAAGTTGCCGTTGATCGAATCGGGGATGGAGCTCGAGGCGACCGACATCCACCACAAGGGCCTGGCCGAGCCGTTCTACGTCATGCTCAAGATCTCGCTGCTCGCCGGCGTGTTCATGGCGTCGCCGTACGTGCTCTATCAGGCGTGGAAGTTCGTCGCGCCGGGCCTCTACGCCGATGAGAAAAAGATCGCGCTGCCGTTCGTCTTCGTCGGGACGATCTTCTTCTTTACGGGGGCCGCGTTTTGCTATTACGGCGTGCTGCCCTTCGGCTACAGGTTCCTGCTGGAGTTCGGCATGCAGGTCTCCAAGCCGGAGCTGATGCTCGAGGAGTATATCTCGCTGACGACGAAGCTGATGTTCGTCTTCGGCGCGGTCTTCGAGCTGCCCGTCTTCGCGATGTTCTTGTCCGCGCTCGGCGTCATCGACCACAACACGTTGTTGAAATACTGGCGTGGAGCGGTCGTCGGATCCTTCGTCCTCGGTGCGTTTTTGACGCCCGCCGATCCGATGACGATGATGCTCTTGGCCGTGCCTCTGGTCATCTTGTACTTCCTGTCGGTCGGCGTCGCGTGGTTGTTCGCGCGACGGCGTGACAAGGATGACGACAGGGAAACCGAGGCGTAATACAGCGCGCTTCGAGAAAAAATTTACCAACATCCCACCACCATCCGTACACACTCTCGACGGCGGAAGTAGTGTCCGTCGGACTCGAGCAGGAGAGCGATGCGGCTCAAGGGCAACTCGGACAAACTCGAGGCGTTCCGTGCTGGCGATCGCCAGGTGCTCGGGGAGATTTATCGAGAGCACGTCGAAGGCGTCGAGCAGATGCTCAGGAGCGGGTTCTCGTTCACGAGCGGTGACAAAGCTGTTCGCTTTCAGGGCTTCGACGAGCCGTTTCGGCTCCAGGAAGCCGTCCAGGAGGCCTTTATCCACGCGTTTCGTGAGAGCGCACGGCAGGCCTACGACGGACAGCGGGCGTACCGGCCGTACTTGATGCAGATCGTTCGAAACCGGCTGATCGACAAATTTCGAAGCCAGCAGGTCGAGGATCGATTGTTCGTCAAGCTCGGCGACGTCAAATACGACGAGGAGTCCGAGGCTGAGGCGATGGACCGGCTGTCCGGCGCTCCGCCGAAGGTCTCACCGGAGCTCGAGAGCCTGCGAAGTCAGGTCGGTGATGTGCTCGCGCGGTTTATCGACGAGCAAGATGATGCGGATCAGAAGGTCATTCGCATGTACCTGCTCGGAGAGCTCACCCAGAACGAGATGGCCGACGAGCTCGGCGAGTCTCGCAACGATGTGCGAAAGCGGATTCGGCAGTTGCGCGAGCGCCTGCTCAAGACGCTCAAGAGCGAGGGCATCATCGGAAAGCTCGAGGTGTCCGAGGTTTTTCAGGCCGTCACGCTGGTGATGGCGCTAATTGGCGATGTGACATGAGTCAGACCAACCCACAGACCCCGGCCAAACACGAGATGGCGGCCGTCGTGCTCGACCGGTTATTCACCGGTGACCAGACGGCCGCCGGCCTGGGGGGCGAGCGTGTGCTCGACGTCCAGCGACACATCGCCGAGTGCGATGCGTGTCGGCGTCGCTTCGACCGGCTCGCCGAGTCCGATCGCGCGCTCCTCGGTCGTGCTGATGACGGTGTGCCCGGCGAGTTCGAGCGCGACTTTCGCGACGCCAGCGTCCTCGGGGCGATCGACGAGATGCTCGCCCAGGAGCAGCCCAACGGGCAGCAGGCAACCGATGGTGGTGCGACGGTCGTATCGTTGACCGAGCGAAGCACCTGGCAGCGACTCGCGATGCCGCTGGTCAGTGCTGCAATTGTCCTGTTTGTGGTTGGCGTGAGCATCTGGGCCCCGAACAACGACTTTATTCGCATCGGTGGTTCCGATGGAGCGTCCGACGAGGCCTTCCAGCCGCGCTCCGCCACACGCGTCGGCGATACTCGGGCGTACGAGAAGCCGCGCATCGAGCTGTTTTGCGCGCGTCAGGTCGACGGCGACGTGCAGTTTCAGGGCTCGTCCGACGCACCGTTCGGCCTCTTGAGCTGCCCCGACGATGCGAAATTCAAAGTCGGTTACAGCAGCACCGATTCGAACCTGCGTCACGCAGCCTTTTTCGGGGTCGATCGCGCAGGCGAGTTGTACTGGTACGGGCCGTCGCCCACCCGGGTGCAGCCCTGGCGAATCCAGCCGCATGAGAAAATCAGTCCCGTTGGTGATACAATCGACCTCGGCGTCAACCACGAGCCGGGCCCCGTGCGGGTCTACGGTTTATTTACTCCCGAGCCGGTTGAATTCGGCGAGTTGGAATCGATGCTGCGAGCCAGCGATACGGCAGCGTTATTCGAGTCCGGTGACTTCACGCAGTTCGACTTCGAGGGCGCCTGGGCCACCGAGACATTCGAAGTGGTCGAGGAGGGCGCACGATGAGACATTCCATCCCAGAGATCGCAACCAGCCTGCTGGTCGCCTGCGCCGTGTTGCTGTCGTTCAGCGCGAATGCGGCCGCCGACGAGCAGCCCGAAAAGCGCGTCTACGCGCTGGTCGTGGCGAATAATGAGAGCGTAGACGAGGGTGTGGAGCCTCTCCAATTCGCAGACGACGACGGTGCTCGCTATTTCGAGCTCTTCGAGAACCTCGCCGATGATACGAGCCTGCTGGCTACGCTCGACGCCGACAGCCAGAAGGTCTTTCCCGACGTCGCCGCCGCCTCCAGGGCCCCATCCCGGGAGAACCTGCGCCGGGAAGTCACTCGCCTCAAGTCGCAGCTCGAGCGCGACGCGGACGCCGGCATCGAGACCGAGCTCTTCCTGGTCTTCACCGGCCACGGCAACGTCTCGGACAGCGGCGAGGGGTATCTGAGCCTCCAGAATGGCAAGCTGACGCGCCGCTCGCTGTACCGCGACGTGGTCGCCCAGCTCGACGCCGACTTCACGCACCTGTTTATCGATGCGTGCCACAGCTACTTCATGGTCGAGTCGCGCGGCGGCGACTGGAAGGACGATACCGCCGAGGAGTCGCTCGACGAGGAGCTCAACCACTACCTCGCCACCCGCGAGGACGGTTCGGCACGCAGCGGACTGGCGACGGTCGGCGTGATCGTGTCGACCTCCGGCACCGCCGAGGTCCACGAGTGGAGCCGCTATCGATCGGGTGTATTCAGCCACCAGCTTCGAAGCGCGCTGCTCGGTGCCGCCGACGTCGACGGCGACGCCGAGCTGACCTACGACGAGATCGAAGCGTACCTGGTCAGCGCCAACGCAGGCGTCACCAACCCGAAGGCCCGCATCAACGTGTACGCGAAGCCGCCGGAGCAGCAGCGGGCGCGGCCGGTCCTGGCGCTCGATGATTATCGCAGCTCGACGCACCTTCGCCTGCCCGCCGAGAGCACCGGTCGCTATCATATCGAGGACGCGCGCGGGCTGCGCTACGCCGACTTCCACGCCGGCGCGGGCCAGTCCACCGAGATCGTGCTGCTGCGCGAGCCGGTCGACGGCCGGCAGTACTACCTGCGCACCAACGACCAGCAGGCCGCGGTCCCGACCGAAGATATCGAGGTCCAGAGCACCGAGTTGGCGTTTGCCGCGGCCCCCAATCAGTCGCGTGGTTCGGTCGAGGAGTCGTTCCGCGTCGAGCTATTCGCCGTGCCCTACAGCCCCGCTTTTCACGCCGGGTTTGTCGCCGGACGCGATAAATACGCCGGTGCAGAGATCTCCGCGGACACCGACGACGGCTCGGCATCGAGCTGGGAGTTGGCCTTCGGCTATGGCGTCGGCCAGAGCCTGCTCGATGGGGGCGACGGGCTGCAGCACCTGGGCGCGATCTCCGCCGAGGCGCGCTGGCGCTCGGGCTGGGCGGTCGGCGGCTACCTGGGCTACGGCTATTCGCTGGATGCCGCCGCGCAGTCGGTGCACCGCGCATCGCTCGGCGTTCAGGGCAGCTACGAGTGGGGTCTGACGCCGAAGCTCTACCTGATGCCGCGGCTGCGAGTCGGCCATCAGGTCTTCCTCGTCGATGCGGGTGCTGATTGGCAGGGTGACGCGCTCGGCTTCCGAAGCGAGGGCGCGCTGGTCGCGGGCTGGACGCTCGACAACGGCGTGAGCCTGCAACTCGAGCCCGGCGCCTCTATGGACGTCGCCACGCTGACCGACAACGACTCGCTGCAGAGCCGGGAGCAGGTCATGCTCCGCCCCTACGTCGGCATGGGCGTGCGCTTCTGAGGGCTCTCGTTTTTCCAAAAATTAGCCCCTTTTCGGCTCTCTTGCATCGCGTGCGATGCTGGAGCAACTCCACCCAGGAGCCTCGAGGCTGTCGAGCGGCTGGCATTTCATACTGGATACCTGAACCTGTCTCAGTGGATCGGCTATCAGCGCAGGCACCGCTGGCGAGATGGAATGCGACCGAGCCCGTTCGTGCGGGATGTGCGCTATCACGTCGGGAATGGAGCGTTCGCCCGCATCGATCCGACCGGATTCGGCGTCAACCACTTTCACTTTCAGACCTGGTGGGCCTGCCGGTTCTGGCCCGCTTGATGACGATCTCTCGGGACGAATTCCAAACAGAGATTTCGCCGCGCGACAGAGATATTTTGACGACGAAGTTCGTTCGTCGTCGAGGTGCGCTCGTTTTTGTGAAAAGGTAGTAATTTCAGGTGTTTATGTGCTTGCCTGGAAGTCCGGGCGTCGCGCTTTTTTCAGCGTTGGTCGCCCCACGCCTGCAAACTTTTTACGCAACGATTCGCGAGTTCAGTCGAAAACCATTGTAGAGGGCGAGGTTTTTCCTCGTCGCTGAAAACAGTCGGCCTGGCGGAAGACCGCCGGCCGTTCACATACAATCGTTTCGATGGAGCGAATCATGAAGAAATTGCAGGCAGTCATCATTTCGTTGGTCTTTTTGTCGATCAGCGCGGTCGCGTGCAGCGAGCCGAATCCGGTCAAGGCCGAATACGTGCCCGAGAATTGTGAGTGTGCCGAGGAGACCGAGCAGGCCGGGGGGACCGAGGTCGACAAGCCGGAGTTGTCGACCGCGGGGTTCAGCTTTGCCTCGACAGAGGCGGCCGAGCAGGGCGATGAGGAGTCGCCCGAGACCTGGGATACGCCGACGTCCTCCGAGAAGCCCCAGGCCGAGTCGGATGCCCCCGCAGAAGGCCCCGACTCGAAAAATCAGGCATCGGGACCCAAAGATGCAAATGGGCTCTCCGGGCATATCAATCTCAACGATGCGTCGATGAACGAGCTGATGTTGCTGCCCGGTGTCGGGCCGGCGCTGGCCGAGCGCATCGTGAGCTATCGCGAGAAGCGCGAGTTCGCCAAGACCGTCCATCTCAAGCGCGTTCGCGGCATCGGTGATGCCACCTACGCCAAGATGAAGAAGTACCTGCGCGTCAGCGGCGCGACTACGCTTCGCGACTGACCCGAGTCGGCGAGGCGCGGCTCGAATTTTGGGCCGCGCCTCGCTAAACTCGGACGCGACCGGAACTCCGCCACACCGAAGGTATCGACCATGAAGAGCCGCATTGTAGCCGTATTTTGTAGCGCTGTACTCGGGTTGGGGGCCTCGTGCTTGCCGTCTGGAGGTAACGGTGATGGAGGCAATGACGGCAGCGGCTCGAATAACGGCACGACCTCCAGCTGCACGCCCGCCGAGAGCGAGCCATGTCAGGTATTCGAGCTCGTCAATATCGAGCGTTCCGAGCAGGGCCTGGAGCCCCTCAAGTACAACGCTGCGCTCGAGACCGCGGCGCAGCTTCACGCCGAAGACATGGTCGAGAATGACTATTTTTCCCACACGTCACAGGATGGTCGCTCGTTTTCGGACAGAGTCGAAGATGCGGGCTATACGGGGTTCCCGGCCGGTGAAAATATCGCCGCGGGGCAGGGCTCCGCCGAGCAGGTCATGAACTCCTGGATGAATTCAGATGGACACCGTCGAAATATCCTCAACGACGGCTCCAACGAGATAGGCGTGGGCTTCTATAACAATTACTGGGTGCAGGTCTTCGGTGTGCGTCGTTGAAATGGGTGAGTAGTGGAGCGGGTGAGTGAGGTCATGGGTTGCTTGCGTGAAAACACGTTCAGGACCGAAGCGCTCGCCAGATACGGTGTCCCACATAGGCCGCGAGCAATACCG
>JBNJFZ010000019.1:17409-50514 GCA_051747295.1 Myxococcota bacterium | reverse complement strand
TCTTGGTTGTTGCTGTGGTTAGCAATCACTAACTAGGCCGCGAAATGATTAGCACGGCCTCGAATATCCTGCAACCAATCTAGACCCAGAGAGCGGTCGCACAACCCTCATCGGTCGCGCGGGGGCGATATCACCGTCATGAGGTGATCGATATCCTCGTCGATCGACTCGATCTGGGCGAACTCGACCATGCTCTTCCCACGGTATCGGTAGCTGGCGAAGACCGCGTCCTGCTCCAGCAGCAGGCTGATCCTAAGCGTCATGGGGTTGCCCTCCGAGGGAAGCTGCTCGGCGAGCTTGTCGACCGTCTTCCGAGCGCGCTCGAAGTCCTCCGCTGTGAGGTCCGGCCGCTGGTCCGCATTCTTCTGTACGGTCGCGAGGCGCTCTCGCAACGCGGCATCGAGCGCGCGGAGCGGCGGCCCTGGATTCACCCAGACATCGGCCAGCGGCGTGTCGGGGGTCTCGTGAGCCATCAAGGTCTCGAATCTGGCGCCCGTGCCCTTTCCCGCGGTCAAACCGACTGCATTCTCGAGTACGGCCAGGTAGAGCTCGTCGATGATCGGAGAGCGCTGCTCGAAGGACTCGAGGCGCAATGGCTCGGAGCCCGCGCTCGGCAGAGGCGTGGGAAGCTGGGGCAACAGCGGTCGAGCCGCAGCCAACAGCGTCGACGGATTCGGCGTACGAATCGCGGCAAGCGCGTCGATGAGCACCGGTGACGACGGTGCGCCCGGGCCAGAAAAGGCGTTCAAATCGACCTCAAGGCTGTCGATCAGCACCGTCATGCCGGTAATCGACAAAATCGCCTGCGGCGTGCTCACCGAGATCCGCTTTGCGTTCTCGAGCTCGTCGGTCCACTCCATCACCACATCGCAGTCGCCGCCGCCCAGCTTTTCGACCGCGGGATTACGCGGCAACGCCAGGAACTCCGCCATCTTCACGCCCAGGCCGAGTGCCAAGGCGGATTCGTGGTACGGCTCAGACGCCCTTCCAGGAATACTACTGCGAGTCTCTCGAATCGCTGACAGCAATTGCTCGTCGGGTTCGAGCCCAATGGCATAGTCGAAGGTACGTTCATCGAATTGTCGAAAGCCCATGACCAGGCGGCCCATTTGCTCGGCCATGGCCATGTCACCGTCGAGACACTCCGCGCTCTCGGTCGGGAGACGGTCGTTCTCGCCGCTGACCTCGACGAGTTCACCGACGAGCCCGCCTGGTACGTCGCGCCCGGTCAAATTACCCATATGGCGCCTGAAGTCCCACATGCCCAATGCGAAGGACCCGAAGCCGTACTTATCGCGCAACTGTCGCAGCGTTCCGGCGTCGGCGAGGCTCTCTGCCGGTTTCCGCTCCCCTGTAAAGTACGGAACGAAGGTGGGAACAGTTTCCTCGCGGGGAAACGCCACGATGACCTCCTCGTCTGTCATCCTGAGTAAGCTCACCCTGACGTCGCTGCCGAATGTAGGGGACCCATAGTGCAAGTAATCAGCACCGTCGTGCGTGCGTGGCTCGGGTTCCAAGCCGGTCTCCTTGTGGAACTGGTCGAGCGCGGCCCGAAACGCCGAACGGTCGGCCAGTTCGACGCGCACGATAGGCACAAAGCCAACCAGATAGGCGGCGACATGAGGCGACCGTGCAATCCCGTACCGTTCCTCGAGTTGTTCCGGCGAGATGCCCTTGGCGAGGTCTCGGAACTCGCTCTCGGGTTCGTCGGCGGAGTCCTCCGGCTCGACCATCCCCTGCTCTTCTTCGTAGCGTTGCTCGGCGGTCATCCCAAATTCGCCGAAGAAACCCTGGAGATTTCCGACCGCACCCAACATGCTCGCCACCAACGCCTCGGGCAACGGCTCATCCCCCGCGAAGAAAAACGTCGAGTCCGCTGGAATCTCGTCAAAATACGCCGGTGAAGCAGGCGCCTTGGATTCCTCCGAGTCCTTCGTCGCAGACGACGTAGATGCGCAACCCGCCAGGCCACCGGCGAGACCTGCAAACACCATAGTTATTGCGACGATCCGAATAATTTTTGTGCTCATGTCTAAAATGCCCCGTGCGACAATCAAAAACGATTTTCAGGCCTTTATTGCACGGGTTGTCGCTCTCGAAAAGCCGAGGGCACCGAATGCTGGACGTCGTCACGCACGAATCGGTCGCGAGAACGCCGAGGGGACGCTCGATGCCAGCAACGCATGTCTCCAGGAGTGAGCATCAGCTTGTCCTCTCAACGCGGGGGACGTATACAGGTGGTGAATCTCGTGGCACCCAACCCAACTGGACAAGCTAAGCGTGAGCACCTCCCCGAAAATTTTGGTCGCGCACAAGAAGAGCCTGTACCAGTCGCGCGTCATCGACGAACACGACGCGTCGCTCGCCAAGCTCATCGAAGACCACGACGTCAGCGTCGAGCGGGTCAAGCAGTCCCACGAGGCGCATCAGCGCAGCCTCGAAGAGGTCTGTGAGCACCTGAGTTCGCGGGGGATCGAGTTCGACCGCAAGTTTCGTGGAGATATCGTCGACACAGACGACTACGATCTGGTGATCACGGTCGGCGGCGATGGCACGGTGCTCGACATGTCGCACAAGATCACAGATGTGCCGCTGCTGGCCGTCAACTCCGACCCGGCGTCGAGCATCGGGTACTTCTGCGCCGGGGCCGCCGAAGCTCTCCCGGAGATGCTGGAAAAGACCCTCGACGGGGAATGGGACCCCATCGAGTTGGGCCGCTTCTCGGTCCGCGTCAACGACGAGGTCTCGTCGGTGCCAGCCCTGAACGACGTATTGATCAGCCACGAGAACCCCGCCGCCGTCTCCCATTACCTGCTGCGCATCGGAGAGAACGAGCCCGAGGAGCAAAAGTCCAGCGGGATCTGGGTCAGCACCCCCGCGGGCTCGACTGCGGCGATTCGATCGGCCGGCGGCTATGTGCTCCCCCTGGATAGCGATCGACTCCAATACCTGGTCCGCGAGCCCTACCCGCTCCCGGACAAGTCCTATCGCTTCCTCAAGGGCATCCGGCCCATCGGGGAGACCATCGAGGTCATCTCCCAGATGCACGACGGCCGGATCTTCGTCGACGGACCGCATATCCACTATCCGTTCACCATCGGTGACCGGGTCCGAATCGACGGATCTGCCCCGCCCCTCGAGATCTACGGCATCAGCGAGCGGCGCCGAACGGGCTGACCACTCGCGTCGATTCGCGAAATCTCTGTAGAAATTTCTTGTCGCCGCAATCTGGAGTGGTAGCTTACACTTCCGACATGAGGTGCATGTAGTATAGTCCACGCCCATCACTTCTGAAGTCATACATTCGATGAGTAGCAATAGAAGAAAATCAAGCTCGGAGAAGCCCAGCCGCTTTAAGAAGCTGCTCGGTTGGACGGTACTGCTGGCGCTGGTCTTCAGCGCGGGGCTCATCACCGGCGAGCGATTGGTGCGAGAGAAATCCTTCAAGCCGCTCGTGTCGGTTTCGAGTCGCGCCGAGGCGCAGCCTCCCGGCTCCGAAGACTCAGAACCACAGCAAGAACAGCCGCAGGAGCAGCCCGCCGAAGAAACCGAGTACTCGTTCTTCGACAACCTCACGGACGGAACGCAGCCGATCATCAAGCGTCGCGATGCTCCGTCCCGCACGCGCACCGGCGAGAAAAGCGAGGAAAAGAAGAAGCCAGCGGTCGAAGAGACTCAGCCGCCGAAGGCCGACGCCGACGAGACCGCGGAAGCGGAATCGGGCGAGTCACTGCCGGCCAAATATACGCTGCAGGTCGCAGCCCACCCGGATATGGAGAGCGCGAAGAAGCATATGGCCCGCCTTCGGAAGATGGGCCTGGACCCGCACGTGATCTCCGCGGCCATCCCGGACAAGGGCAAATTCTACCGCGTCCGGCTGGGCAAGTTTCAGTCGATGAAAGAGGCGCGGAACTTCCAGGCAGACCTCAAGCGAAAGAATAGCCTGAATACGTTCGTCTCGCCGCTTTAGGCCGCTGTCCCGCGCTCGCTCACGCCCCAAACTTCTTCAAGCGGCGGGCTTCGGCCAGCGCGAGCGGCAAAATATCCCGCGAGGGACGTATCCCCAGCCCGCCGCGAGCGCATTGCCTCTCCGTATAAGCATCCGTCTCGTCGACCAGCACGGTCGGCGACCAGAGTAACGTCGGAATCGGGTGCCACGAGTGTTCCTTCAGCACGCACGGCGTACAGTGGTCACCGGTCACGACGACCGCGTCCCAGTCCAGCTCCAGCGCGCGCTGCACGAGGGGGTCGCACGCCTCGAAGACCCCGACTTTTTTGTCGAACTCGCCCGCGTGCGAGTAGCTGTCGGTTTCCTTGATGTGCAGGTAGAAGAAATCGTATTTCTCGAAGTTCTCCTCGAGGGCTTTGACCTCGTCTGCATGGTCCATGCTGCCGACGTCGATGACGTCCATGCCCACCAGCTGCGCGATGCCCTTGTACATCGGATATGTGGCGATGGCCGCGCATCGGATGCCGTAGAGTTCTTCGAGCGTCGGGATATCCGGCGGCGTCCCGATGCCGCGCAGCAGGACGGTGTTGGCCGCGCCCTCCTCTCCCAGGATCTCCGTCGCCTGCTCGATCACGTCGTTGACCAGGTTCGCCGAGGTCTTCGCCTCCGGGCGTTCGGCTCGGACCTCGGGTTGCTCTCGGCCGGACTTTTGCGGGTCGCCATCGGTCAAGCCGCTCGACAGATCCGAGCCGCGGATGACGAGCGCGAAGCGATGTTCCTTTCCGGGAAAGACAAAGATCTCGTAGCCCTCGAGCTCGAGCTGGCGGCTCAGCGCCAGTGCGTACTCGCGCCCCTCCTCGGTCGACGGCCGATTCGCCCGCCGGTCGGTCACGATGCGCTTGTCGCCACGGGTCTCCAGCGTCGCGTAATTGCCGCGCATGGCGAGGTCCGAGCTCTGGAGGCGAAAGTCGTCGACCTCCTCGCCATTTTTGAAACAATCGGACGCTCCGAGGACCTCGAGCACTCCGCGTGGCAGGTCGAAATCCCCGACTGGGTAGCCGAAAATGGACAGATGTCCGGGCCCGCTGCCGGGCGTGATGCCGGCGCCAAAGGGCTCCAGGCCGCCGGACACCGAGCGGCTCGCCAACGCATCGAGGTTGGGCGTATTTGCCGTCTCCATCTCCGTCTGGCCGGTCTCGGGATGAGGCAGGCCGCCGACGCCGTCGAAGACCCAGAAGAGAATTTTCGAATCCGAGTCAAAGCTCAGATCCTGCAGAAGCTCGAGTCGTTCCATGATTCAGTTGTCTGTGTAGGTTGCCCGGCCCCTCAAAAGCCGACGCAGAACTCGTGAAAATCAGCCGGCCTGACGACGTGGAGGGTATCTTCACTGGAGTCAAAAATTAGACTGTGAGGGGTCGGCGGAAAGGTGTTCGTTGTCCTGTTCTTCGATCCGCTCCAGCCGTAGCTGGGCCTGTTCGTTGCTCGGCTCGATCTCTAGCACACGGCGCAGGGCGTCGCGAGCTTCGCTCCACTGGTTGCGGCGCTCGGCGAGCTCGGACTGCTTGATGAACAGGGGCACGGCGTGCTGGAGCTTGTATTCGGGCATGATGCGCTTGCGATACGCGTGGCGGTGCTTGCGGCTCTTGAGGATCTGATAGGCCGACTGGATGCGCTCGGCAATCTCGGAGACGCGCGTGTGGACCTCGTCTTCCATCGAGGGCGGTACGTCCTCGGGGTCGAACTGCTGCTCGAGCTCGTGGTAGGCCTTCTCGATGACCTCGTCGTAGCTCGACCAGTGAACGTTGAGCACCTCGAAGTAGCTCGCCTTGTGGACGCTCAGGTATTTGACGGTGACGTTCTCGCGGAAGCGCTCACGGACGATGGTCTTGTGGAGCGAAGTATCGAAGCGAGCCACGCCCATGCGATGGAGCGCGTAGACGACCGCGAAGGTCTCCGCGGGCGACATATTGCTCTCGGTAAAGACCTCGCGGAGGCGTCGACGACCGGAGAGAAGTCGTTCGACGAGTTGCTCGTGCGCGTCGTCGAGCACGGCGCGCTCGAGGCGGTCGCGGTCGGCCGGCACGATCTCGGGATAGGCATCGAGATGACTGTCGATCAACTCGTCTCGCTCCTCGGCGTTGAGCTGGCGAAGCCGCTCGAAAAACCGACGGTACACGATGCGCTCGATGGGCACGTGAACGCGCAGGGGCGGAGCGGGCAGGTATCCGGCCGGGAGCGAATCGCTGTCGTAGATGCGGGCTTCGCCATCCTCGAGGTCGGTGAGATCGCGGGTCAAATAAGTCAATCGGCCCGCGATGGCGTGGCGGATCGGATCGTGGTCGAGGATCTCGAGCTCGAGCAGGCTGCGCTCGAATCGCACGGAGTTCTCGTCGGCGTGAGCGGCAGCCATCGAGAGCTGTTGATGGGTGATACGGTCGGCCATGTGGAGCATCGGGCCGAGTTCTTCGCGCGGCTGGCGTGGTCGCTGGGCGAATTCGACGATCAGCCCGCCATCGAAGTAGACCTGGCGAGAGACCTCGTCGCTTTCGACCTCCAGGATACCGGTGAAGCCGCTCTCGGAGAGCTGCAACAAGATATCGACGACCCGCTCGCCGGAGAGCGACTCGACGCGGTCGGGGTCGGCTTTGGGCTCGAGCCACGAGATACCCGGCCCGAACGTCTCTCCGGCCGGGATGCGCTCGCCGAGCGCCTTCTGGGTCGACGTGATGACCTGGACGTCGGGGTCGGTCAGCTCGACCTGACGTCGCATCTGGAAGTCGCCACGGCGGCCGGTGCTCTCGCGCTTGAGCGCGCCGATGGCGATGCTGCTCGATGGCCTGCGCGAGTGAACGAAGGAGCTCTCGGCATCGAGATCGTCCTGCTGTTCGCGCCGAAAGACGCCGCCCTGCGTCTGGTTGGCTCTGACAGGGTCGACCGGCTTTTCTTCTCGCTGATCTTCGAGGTCGGTGTCCGAGACTGCGCCCCCATCCTCACGCGGTGCCGAGGGTTCCTCGGTCGACGGCAGATACTCTCGGAAATCCTCCAGCAAGCCTTCCATCGCCACCCGGTCCTCGCGATCGAGGCTACTGACCTCGATGGCCGTGCCGCGCTCGGAGGTATGCACCACGCGTCCGTGGGTCTCCACGGACAGGTGACTGTTGGGCATGTCGATTTGCACCACGACAGTCGCGTTCAGAGCGGGCGGTGTGTCGAAATCGATGAGCAGCGCGCCGATCTCAATACATTGATGGAGGATGGATGCGACCTTCGGCGCGGCCTCGGCGCGCAGTTGGACACGCTTTCCACCGGCGATGTCGTCGGTGCTCGTCGGGATGAGGGCACGGCTGACGCGGTTGGCGATGCCGCCGGTCCAGCTCGTGGCCGCCTCGTCCCGGTCATCTCCCTGGTCATCTCCCCGGGCGCGACCGGTTGGGGTGGCAGCATCGCCCGAGCCGTCCTCGACGGGCTCGGGACGCCGCAACTCGTCAGCGAGGGTGACGAGCACGTCGGCCATGGTCTGGTCGCCGACGCCGGCGAACTCGTCGACCAACACGGCTCGGAGTTTTTCGGTTAGCTCGCTCGCCGATGTGTCTGGCTTCTCTGACATGTATGCGTTTTTCGAGGCGTACGTTTAGGGCGTGAGGTGTACAAGAAGAGCCTGCCTTTGGAACCTTACTCTGTCCCGTTGGGTCGTGACAAATGAAACCCTCCGGCGCCCCGTTCAGTTCGTGCTCTCATCGGCGTCCGAAGGCTCCGAGTCTTCGTCCTCGACATCCTCCTCGGGAGCGTCTGTGTCGCCTTCATCGGCTTTCTCCGGGGGAGCTTCGTCGCGCGGCTCATCTTCTGACTGGTCCCCTTCCGACTGGTCATCGTCATTTGGGACGACCATCACCCGATTCGGCGCGGGGTTAATGTTTCGGCCGCTGAACAGAGACGTCGACCTATAGTAGTCGAGCAGATCTGGGAGGATGACCTTGATGGCGCCGGCGATCGGGATGGCGAGCAAGATGCCCAGCAATCCGAACAACTCGCCGCCGAGCAGTAGCATGATGATGACGGTGACCGGGCTCAAGCCGACCTTCTCTCCGACGATCTTCGGCGTAATGTAATAGCCTTCGAGCGTCTGTACGACCACGAAGACGATACCGACCCCGAGGACGGGCAAAAACCCGACCCACTCCAGGACGACGACGAAGATCGAGACCACCACGCCGATCGCCACGCCGAAGTA
The DNA here is from genome assembly GCA_051747295.1 of Myxococcota bacterium. GTDB lineage: Bacteria > Myxococcota_A > Bradymonadia > Bradymonadales > Bradymonadaceae > JBNJFZ01. Next base: position 42,334 of record JBNJFZ010000019.1, on the reverse strand, counting down.
CGGAATGATATTGAGCAAGCCCGTAACCAGGCCGATCGCGATAGCGCTCTTGACGTCGATCCCCGCGAACGCGAACACGATGGACAGGCCGATCGAGTATAAGACGGCGAGGATGCCGGCGACCTGAAGCTGGCCCCGGAACCACTGGCCGACGACCGTGTCCATCAACTCGATGCGCTCCAGCAGAAAGCTGCGGCGATACTCGGGGAGGAGGTCGCCGACGGCCGCGGTGATCTTGTCGAAGTCGCGGAGGAAGTAGAAGGTAAAGATCGGGATCATAATGGCATTGAGCAGGCTCACCAGGATGGCGCCTGTCTGGGTCATCAGACCACTCGCCCACTGACCGATCTTCCTGAGCACGCTGGGCGCGGCATTCTTGAGCTCGTTGCTGTACTCGGCGACCGCCCCGATCAAGGTCGGCGGCACGGCGTAATCGAACGTCTCCTCGACCCACGGAATCGTCCGCGTCTGAACGAGCTCGATGAGTTGCGGCACCCTCTCAGCGACATTGCCGATCTGGCGCGCGAGGGTCGGGTAGAGAAAGAGCGAGACGAAGAACGCCAGAAGTAGCCCCGCGAACAGGCAGATCACGATGCCCAGGCTTCGCGGGATGCTGCGCTCCTCCATCCGGTCGACCACGGGGTCGAGCAAGTAAGCGATCAGGAGGCTGATAAACAGCGGGAAGACCACGCTGGAGAGCGTGCCCAGTAGCCAGTAGCCCCCATAGATGAGGGCCGAGAAGAACACGAGCTTGCAGAGCAGGTAAAAATAGCGCGTGTAGCGCGACCACTGCTCGTGGGGCTCCATATAGGGCCCGAGAGGATCGCGTTGACCGCTCTCGTAGAGCTCGGTGTCTCGACCCGAAGCGTCCTCGTTCTCCGACATCTGGTCTCCCTACGGCCGTTCTAGCTGTGTTGGCTCCGAGACGAGAAATTCGGCCAAATCCTCGGCCACCGGTCGTGGTTGACGGGCGAGCGAGAATTCGTCGAACGTCTGGTTGGCGAGGGCTCGGATGGCGTATTCGATGGTATCAGGTCTATCCTTTGCGCCGGGGTTGATCTCGAGGGCGATCACGCCCTGCCCCGCCCAGCGAACCTCGACGTCCGAGACGCCCTCCAGTCCCTCCAAAAAGTCCTTGATGTCCTCGAGTACGGTCGAGCGAGAGACGTTCCGAAGCGCGATGAGCCGCTCGCCGGCGTTCCATCCGACACGTCCGGGGCCCGTCGACACACTGCTCACGACCGCCTCTGCGATGGCAGAGACCAGCTGGGCGCGAGCATCGGCCAACGCGTCCTCCGGTGACTCCGCGTACGCGTCGCGCGTCAACTCCAGGGTCTGGCCGACGTCGGCGGCCGCCTTGCCTGCCCGCGTCATCGTCAACGTGACGTCGGCGCGCACGTGCGCCACGCCCAGCGGTGCGATGCTGTCGGCTTGCTCGTAGACCACATGACCGACGACGAGCCGGTCACCGCCCATCAACTCGGCGAGCGTCGATGCATTCGCCAGCGAGAGACTGGGCCGACGATAGATCTTACTGATTCGGGACTGATCGGAGGGGGTAAAATAGTCGATATTCGAGGCTTCGAGGCGCTCGAGGAGCATCTCGTCGGTCTTCGTCCAGCTCGGCGACGTCGGTGTTTGCCACCAGAAGCCGGTCTGGGGTCCAGCGTCGTCGAGCCGAACTGTCTCGGTCAAGAGCGACACGACGGCTTCCTCGCTGTCCTGAGCGGCCGCGGGTGCGGTCGTCAGGAGTACCAGGGCCGCGATCGCCAACATCCAGACTGTCCTGAATTTCCTCATGAAGGACTCCTCGACATCCATATCATCGCCTCGAATGTACCGCGTCCTGCACTCGACGCAACAAATTCACCGCACCCATACGTCCATCGAGCAGCTTTTATCCCGGCCGCTAGAACCGGAGAGCTCACTCCCATTCGATCGTCGCCGGAGGCTTGCTGGAGACGTCGTAGACGACGCGGTTGACGCCGTCGACCTGGTTGATGATCTGGTCGGACATGCGGCCCAAAAAGTCCATGGGCAGGTGGGCGCGGTCGGCCGTCATCCCGTCGCGGCTGGTGACGGCACGCAGCGCGATGACCTGGTCGTAGGTGCGCTGGTCCCCCATGACACCGACCGTGCGTACGGGGAGGAGCACGGCAAATGCCTGCCATACGTCGTGGTAGTGACCTTCCTCGCGCAGGCCGGAGATAAAGATGTGGTCGGCGGCGCGAACCAGGCGCAGTCGGTCCTCGGTGATGTCACCGAGGATGCGAACGGCGAGCCCGGGCCCGGGAAACGGGTGTCGGTCGACCATGTCCGCCGGGAGCCCCAGCGTGCGGCCGAGCACGCGGACCTCGTCCTTGAAGAGCTCGCGCAGCGGCTCGATGAGCTCGAAGCCGAGTTCCTCGGGCAGACCCCCGACGTTGTGATGTGATTTGATGGTCGCGGACGGCCCACGCACGCTCACCGACTCGATCACGTCCGGATAGAGCGTGCCCTGCGCCAAGTACTTGGCGTTGGGAATCTCGTCGGCGACGCGCTTGAAGACGTCGATAAACGTGCCTCCGATGATCTTTCGCTTCTCCTCCGGGTCGCGGACGCCCTCGAGGTTCTCGACGAACTCGTCGCTTGCATCGACGACGCGTAGATCCATGCCGAAGTGGTCTTCGAATACGGTGCGGACCTTCTCGGTCTCGCGGTGGCGCATCAGACCGTTATTGACGTACACGCACGTCAGGCGGTCCCCGATCGCTTTGTGCAGCATCGCGGCGACAACCGACGAATCGACGCCTCCCGACAACCCGCAGATGACCTGCTCGTCCTGGCCGACCGTCTCGCGGATGCCGGTGATGTGGGACTCGATGAAGTTGGACATATTCCACGAGTCGGTGCATTCGCACACGTGGAATGCGAAGTTCTCGAGGATCGCCTCGCCCTCCTCGGTATGGGACACCTCGGGGTGAAATTGCAGCCCGTAGAGCGCGCGCTCGGTGTCAGCGATGGCGGCGAGGATGCCGTTTTCGGTCTCCGCGACCGTCTCGAAGCCATCCGGCAGGTCGCGAACGGAGTCGCCGTGGCTCATCCAGACATCGAGCTGGCGGCCCTTCTCGAATCCGTGGAGCAGTCCGACGGGTTGGTCGACCACGATCCGAGTACGCCCGTACTCGCGCTGGTCGGCGGGCTCGACGGTCGCGCCGTGTGCGTCGGCCAGGAGTTGCATGCCGTAGCAGATGCCCAGAAACGGCACGTCGAAGTCGAGCATCCCGCCTTTGAGCTGAGGGGCTCCCTCGATGCTGACGCTGCTCGGTCCTCCCGACAAGATCACGCCCTTCGCGGGGGCCTGACCGCGGTCGACATAGTCGTCGAGGCGCTCGTCGTTGCACGGCCAGACCTCGCAGTAGACACCGAGCTCACGCACACGACGTGCGATGAGCAGCGTGTACTGGCTGCCGTAGTCGAGGATGAGAATTCCCTTACTGAGATCAGACATCACCGCTCTCCTACGCACTCTTGTAGTTGGGGGCTTCTTTGGTCACGGTCACGTCGTGGACGTGGCTCTCGCGCAGCCCGGCCGACGTGATCCTCACGAATTGTGCGTCCTCGGCCAGCGCGGCGATGGTGCCGCAACCGGCGTATCCCATGCCGCTTCGCAGGCCACCGACGAGCTGAAAGATATTCGCCGAGAGCGCGCCGCGGTACGGCACGCGCCCTTCGATACCCTCCGGGACCAGCTTGTCGCTTGCGCCTTCCTGGAAGTAGCGATCTTTGGAGCCTTGCTTCATCGCGCCGATGCTGCCCATGCCGCGATACTGCTTGTAGGTTCGCCCCTGGTACAGCACCTGCTCGCCGGGTGCCTCGTCGGTACCGGCGAAGAGGCTGCCGATCATGCAGGTCTGGGCCCCGGCGACCAGCGCCTTGACGATGTCGCCGGAAAACTTGATACCGCCGTCTGCGATCACCGGCACGCCGTGTTTTGCGGCGGCCTGGCTACACTCCATGATGGCGGTGACCTGCGGCACGCCCACGCCAGCGACCACACGGGTGGTGCAAATGCTTCCCGGGCCGATGCCGACCTTGACGGCGTTGGCGCCCGCGGCGATGAGCGCCTCGGTCGCCGAGGCCGTCGCGACGTTGCCGGCGACGATCTGCACATCCGGGTAGCGATTCCGGATGACCTCGACCGACTCGAGCACGCCCTCGGAGTGGCCGTGTGCGGTGTCGATGATCAGGACGTCGACGCCGGCATCGACCAGCGCCGCGGAGCGCTCGTCGCAGTCGGAGCCGACACCGACGGCCGCAGCGACGAGCAGGCGTCCGTGCTCGTCTTTGACCGAGCCGGGATACTTCTCGCGCTTCTCGATATCTTTGATGGTGATAAGCCCGAGCAGATCGCCGTTGCCATCGAGCACGATGAGCTTCTCGATCCGATTCCGGTGCATCCGCCGCTTAGCTTCCTCGATCGAGATGCCCTCCTCTGCGGTGATGAGGTCGCGCGTCATCAGATTGGCGACGGGCTGGGTCAGATCCTGAGCGAATCGGATATCGCGGTTGGTCAGAATACCCACGGGCTTGCTGCCCTCCATGACCGGCAGCCCGCTGATATTGTGCTCATCCATCAGCGCGACGGCTTCGGCGAGCGGTTGGGACGCGTGGACGGTGATGGGGTCGAGGATGAGGCCGCTCTCGGCTTTCTTGACCTGCAGTACCTCCAGCGCCTGCTGTTCGGGCGTCATATTCTTGTGGATGACGCCGATTCCGCCCTCGCGCGCCATCGTAATGGCGGTCTGCGCCTCGGTCACGGAGTCCATCGCCGCGCTGATGAGGGGAATGCGCAGCTTGATATCGGTCGTGAACTGTGTCTCGAGGTCGGCCTCGTTGGGCAAGACGCTGCTGCGCGCCGGTACGACGAGGACGTCATCGAAGGTAAGAGCTACATTTTCCGAAAGGCCGGTCGACTTGAATTTCGATGTCATGGTAGTCCTCGACGCGCTTGAAAGAGCGGCCCGGACTTGCTCCGGGCCTAAATAATGTGCGGGACCATAGCAGAACCGCCCCCGTCATTCGAGGGACGGTGCGACCAAACCAGGCCAGCGCGAGGACTGCGAAACGCCTCAATCCAGAACAACCTCGACGTGGCCCTCGCCGCCGCGCTTCAGGGCGGTGTCCGAGAGTCCGTGATACACAGCCTCTGCGTCTGACTCCGCCACCGCCTCGACTGTGTAGGCGCCCGCGCGCAGGTCCTCAAATACGCCGCCTCCGCGGTCGCACCCGAAGGTCCTTCGGGCGACTTCGTAGTAGGCGTTGTCGAAAAGTGCAACCTCGACGCGGTCCACACCGTTGGCGCCGCAGACCCGCGAGTTGGCGAACGTCCAGTTCACCCGCAGATTTGCGGGCTTGGCGGTGAGTCGAACATCCTCGATCACGTTGACCCGCTCGGCCTTGATCGTGACCAGCTTCGAATCGCTGACAAAGGTCGTGTGGCCGGACGGGTCGAGCCCGGACAGCACCAGGTCGTATTTTGCGGGCTCGATGCCCGAGATCGACGCGGTGTGACTGTCACAATCGTATTGTTCGACGTATTCGCGGTGCGCGTTGGTCAGAGTGACCTCGACGACCCTCACGTCAGCGGCCTCGCATCCACGCGGGCTCACGTCCCAGTTCAACTCGAACGAGCCCTCACCGAGAGGTTCGACCTCGGTCCCACATCCAGCGGTCGCCATCGCAACGAGCGAGGTGGCGATCACCGTTTTCATCCATGAGCTTTTCATTTGGTCCTCCATGACTGATGAATCCTCGCACATCAGCGTAGAGGCACCGACGGAGACGTCAAAAATTTCGCACTGGATCGGAGCACCGATCAGCCCACCTTTACCCCGTTTTGCGGATTGTGGTAGCGTCTGACGTCCAAGATTTTCTAGTCATCTCTCTCGACAACGGTGCGTGCCCGCTCATGCGGAGCGACGACCACGAACAACTTATAAAGGGGCTACCTGAAACCCGACAGGAGCTCCTCTCCGCGGCCCGCGCGCTGGATATCGAGGGACGTTCTCGAGCCGCCGTCGAGCTCCTGGAGTCCGCGGTTCGGCAGGCCCCGTCGCAAGCGCTCCGGAAGGCCCTGGCAATTCTCTATCAGCGGGTGGATCGTCCTGCGGACTGCGCAGCGGTCCTCGATGACGTCGTCAGGCGCGAACCCGGTGACATCCCCTCGTTGATGCTGCTCGCCGAAGCCTACGTCGAGGCCGGAGACCACGCCCGAGCCAACAGCGTCCTGACCAAGGCCGAGACGCTCGGGGCGTCACGGACTGGCATCACGCAGCTGCGACGCAAGCTCGAGCGGGCCGCGAACACCGCGAAACCCACGTCACCGACGAACTCGAGCGGCGGACCACCTCCGATGCCACCGCCGCTGCCGGGTGACAAAGCCGGAGGAGACGAACAACCTTCGCCTCCTCCGCATGATCCAGCCACCGAGGAGATGCCGAGCCCGAGGTTGGACAACAGCCCGACAGACTCGGGCCTCGAGTCGGTCGAGTCGTCGATCTTCGAGGACGGCACGTTCTCGAATCTCTCCTCTCAGTCGCTGGCCGAAGGCGCCGCTGCGCTGGATGAAAATGAGGAGTCCAGCGTCTTCGATACCCTGGTCAACCACGACTACGAAGAAGATGATCCCGACCGCTCCTTCGATGCCCTTCTCTCGGACCTGGGTGTTCCGGTCGAGGAATCACCGACCATCGAAGAAGGCGACGCGACCATCGATCGAACGGCCGACGCCAGCCTGCTCGAGGAGGCTGAAGCCGGCGCGGGATTCGACGACGCGCTACCCGACGAGAAGACCGCCGCTGTCGATCTCGACCAGATCGAGGGTCGCTCTCTGACCGAGGACTCGCACGCTTCCGCTGACCTGGCCGGCGAGCCGTTCGAGGACGCGCCGACCGAGGTCTCTAAAGGCGCCCCCGACGAGACCACCGACCCTATCGCCTCGCCCAACCCGCTGACGCGAGATGCCGCGGCTGGAGACGACATTGACGCGCCGATGGACGAGGCGCCGACCGATATGTCTGCCCCGCTGCCGCGCGACGCGAGCCCCGGACTGAGCCAGGACTCCGCGGCAGAAGACATGCCCGCAGATGAATTTCCAGATGAGCTGCCGACCCAGATCGAGCCGGAGCAGAAGAAAAAGCGCCGGCGAGCGACGCAGCGAAACAAGGCAATATCACGCGAGGACTTGCGCACCAGCAACGAGATTCCCTCCGCGCGGCGACCTCAGTCATCGGGTGCTCGACCAGCCACGTCGGGCGACGGTTCCCCTGCGAAGCCGGCAAGTGGCCGGCAGCAGAACCAACAGCGTCGAGCTTCAGGCCAGCGAGGTGCGGCCGGGCCCAGCCAGGGGCAACCGTCACGACAGGAGCAGAACGCGGCGCGGCTTCCTGGTCCATCCGGCCGGAGCAGTTCACCTTTCGACCAGGGCGAGGTCCCCGCACCGTCTGGTGGGTCGCGGAAGAAGCGCTCCAGGGGTGGCTCACCGCTGGACAACGTGCGTGAACTCGCGGGCGGCGCCTGGACGAAGGTATCGTCCGGCATGCCGAATTCGACGCTGCTCGTAGCCATCCCGGTGGTCGTCGTCATCTTGCTCGGAACGCTCCTGGGCGTCGGCGCCTGGGCGATGAGCTCCCTGGGCGACCGCATCGAAGACGGCTTGAGGGAGGCGCGTCGACAACAGCGCGTCGACACCTATCGCGGCTACCTCGGAGCCGAGCAAACGCTGAGCAACACCGCAAATGCGACGAGCTTCGCAGGATCGGCCTTTGACAATTTTGTCGAGGGCATCGGCATGACGAGCTCACGCGTGGAGTCGAAGCGGGCTTCTGCCGCCGTGGAGTTGGCGCTGGTGACATCCATGGTCGAGTTTCGCTACGAGGAGCTCGACGCGCGCAACTCGCTGGCTCATATCGAGACGGCCGACGACCTCGCCGGGCCGGATCCACGGCTCACCGCGGCACGCACCTATCGATTCATGACGGAGGGGTTCTCCGGCAAAGCCCGCGATACCCTCTCAGCGGCGATGCAGGAGTACCCGCGCAGCAGAGCTATCACGGCGGCGCGCATCGAATTGGAGCTCCACGACGGCTCTGCCGACGCAGCCCATGAAGCGGCGACACTCTTCCGAGACACGGAGCAATACGACGTCTATCCGAAGTTTCTGCTCGGCCGGGTCGCGCTGGCTCGCGGCGAGGACAGCGCAGTCGACGTGTTCCGTCGAATCCTGCGCGACTCGAGTCCAAAACATCTATCGGCGCGGATCGAACAGAGCTATGCGATCCGGCTCGACGATGACGATCAACAGCTCGATAAGGCAAGAGATCTCGTATCTCCGGTGCTCGGAAACTTCTCGAAGCGCGCGTCGCCGCTGCAAACCGCGCGTGCGCATATCGCGCTCGGAGACACCTACCTCGGCGAGGACCTGCAAAAGGAAGCGCGGGTGCAGTTCGAGAAGGCTCGCCAGACCAGCCCGACACGTGCAGCGGTCCACCTCCCCCTCATCGACTTCTACCTCGACACCGGCCGCACCGAGGAGGCACTCGCGGCGACAGAGCAGGCGATCGAGCAAGCCGGAAAATCCGACGCCCTGGCGCTCCGCCAAGCGCAGGTCCTGCATCAGAGCGGGGAGTTCGAGGAGGCACTACAGGCGCTCGAGGATGTCGATACCGAGCGCGAGTCGACGGCACTGCTCGCGGGATATTGCCACCTCGACCTGGGCGACCACGAATCGGCGCAGACGTCATTCGAGCAGGCGGCGAAGCTCGCGGAGGATGAGGCCACGGAGGCGCGGGCGTTCGCCCTGCTCTCGCGCGCTGGCCCCGCCGAGGAGCTCGACGAAGACTGGCTCGAGCAGATGAATGAGTTCGTCGAGACATCCGACGATGCGCCGGTCGTGCTACGCGCATCAGGTCTCTTGCGACTGGAGTTCGCGGAGGCCGAATCCGGCTACCGTGAGCAACGCGACCTCTTCGAAGGCGCGGTCGACGTGCTCTCCAGCGCGGCAGAGAAGCGTGAAGACTGGTATCTCATCGAATACGACCTCTGCCGGGCCCAGATGCGCTCGGGTCGGGGTAGCCAGGCCTTCGCCCACTGCAAGCGCGGCCGAAAGCTCAACGCGCGCTACCGCCCTGGGATAGCCACCGCGATTCAACTGGCGATCCTGCGCGGCCGCTACGACGATGCGTCGAGTATCGCCGCCGATCTCATCGAGGCGTTCCCGGACGCGGCTGATGTCAGCTTCGCGCAAGTGCGTGCGGCGGTCGCTCAACGAGAACTCCAGTCGGCCGAGACCCAGATCAACCGTTGGGCGGGAAAGTCCGCGGCCGACTCCCACGACGCCAAGATGGCCGAGGGCCTGCTGGCTTTCCGCAAGAACGATTACCGTTCGGCGCTCGGCTACTTCCAGCGTGCCCATGAAGCGGCACCTCGCGACGTCGAAGCCGCCGTCTACTACGCGTGGACCGCAGCTCGACTCGGTGACGACGATGGTGAGGACATCCTCGGCGACCGACTGTCGGACCCGCTCTGGGGCCCGCGGGCGTGGCAAGCACTCGGCGAGCTTCGGAAGAGCCAGGGCAAACTTCGAGATGCGCGAGAGAACTTCAGCAAGGCCCTCGACGCCTACCGCAAGAGCATCGCCCCCGAGTGGCGCGAGTCTGAATCCTACGCCGAGTTGGCTCGAACCTGGGCCGAGGAGCGAGGTTGGGACCACACACTGACCCGTCGCTTCGTCTCCCGTGCGAGCTCCCGGGGGGATGAAGAGTCGGTCCCCGCCCATATGGTCAACGGCGAATACGACTTGAAGAAGCGGCGCCGCGAGCTGGACAAAGCCGCCGACCACTTCGAGCGCGTCCTGGCCCGCGAATCGTATAACTGCGAAGCCATCGACTACCTCCTGGACATCTACGACGACCGCGGGCTCGACGACGACCTCGAGCGCATCGAAGAACTCGAAGACGAGCACTGTAAGTAAACGCTCGTCTTTTCAGGCCGGCACGCCCCTGCTAGGAAGGAGCGCCTGACGAGTCCGCCGAGCACGACGATCCGAGCAGGAACCACCATGATCTCGCCCCACGTATTCGACTGCCTGCGTTGCCCATCCTGCAGCGATGAGAATCTGCACCTGGGCAGCGGACGCCGCCCCGAGATCGTCTGCGAGGCATGCGGACACGCGTACCCCATCATCGATGGCATCGCGGACATGAAGGCACCCGACAGCGCCCCGGATCCGGGCGAATACCGCACCGAGACCCTCTTCAACCTCATCGCCGGCGTCTATGATATGGTCGCCCCGGTGATGAGTGTCGGCGTCTGGCGCTGCAGCCCGCTTCGCTACGTCGACCTCCAGAACCAGGCCCTGGGACGCGCAAACGGCGGCGTGCTGGTCGCGGCGCCCATCGGGACGGGCGTCGTCCTCAGCTCGGTGCTCGCTGATTACCACGACATCACGATCATCGGCATCGACCAGTCCTGGAAGATGCTCCGCCAGGCCCGCGAGCGCTTCGAGGATACGTCGCACAATCTCCAACTCATCCGCGCAGACTACGACAACCTGCCGCTGGGCGACGATGTCGCGGATGTGGTCCAGAGCCTCAACGGGCTGCATACATTCACCGACCGCAACGTGATTCTGTCCGAATTTGTGCGGTGTCTGCGGCCCGAGGGCCTGCTGACCGGCTCCGCACTCGTTCGCGGGCAAGAGATGATGGCGGATACGGTGCTCGATCGCTACGAGCGTTACGGCGTGTATCCGTTGTTACGAACCGCAGAATTTCTCAGGAGGGAAATCGCCGAGCAACCGCTGGTCGAGCTCAACTTCGAGACGCACGGGGCTGTGATGTTCTACTCGGCTGACGCAGCCGCCAGCGACCAGGGCGCGGCGAGCGCAGGCTGACTGACGGACTCTCAACTCTCATTGTCGGGGGGGCTGGCGACGCCGAGTTGTGCGTAGGAGGTCACGCCGCTGGTATAGCGCCCGGCAGTGGCTTTTCGCTCTCGAACTGCACGTTCGACCTCGCGCTGGACGGCCGGATACTCCGACATCACCTGACGGAAGACCTCGCCACGCAACACGAGCAGCGTGCAGTCCTCCACCGCCTTGAGGTTGGCGATGACCGGGGTTTCCTCGGCGCTGGAGATGAGCCCGACGAATTCGCCTTCACGCAGCGTATCGATCTCGCGGGTCTGACCGTCACGGTCTTCGTGCTCGACCCGGATCACGCCGTTGCAGATGAGATAGAGGTCGTCGTCGTGCTCGCCCTGCCCCAGCACTTGCTCGTCGGCTGGCACCTCTTCGAGGCTAAATTCGTCGGCGAGCTCGGCTCGCTCGTCCCTGTCCAGCGAGCGGAAGATGACGCTCGTCGCGAGCATGTTGTTCAGCATGCGCGAATAGTAGAAATCCCAGAGGACATCCCAGATCTTCGGGTTGGAGCGCGCGAGCTCCTCGATGACCTCCTCGCGCAACTCCAAAACCGAGAGTTCCGTGGCCGCCGAGACCGTGGCTGCCCCGCTGCGACCGGTAAGCAGCAAAAACTCGCCGAAGAAGTCGCCCTCACCGAGCCGGGCCAATTCGACGACGGATGCATCCTCGAGTTCTTTGGAGACGGACGCCTCGCCGCTGACGATAATCCAGAGGCTCGGTTTGTCGGTGTCCTCGCCGACGACGGCCGTGCCGCGGTCGAACGTGCGGGCATCCATCACCCGCAGGAGTTCCGCGAACAGATCGGGGCTGAGCTTGCTGAACAGCGGGATTTCAGGGAGTTCCGAGCGGGCGACGCTGAGCACCGCGGGCCCGAATTCCCCGGTATCCACCTCATATTCGTCTGCGGGGACGTCGCCGGACTCGGGCTCTTCGAGCTCATCGAGAAACGACAAGTCGTCCCAGTCGGTCGAGGAATTCTCGAGCCCGAGGCTATCCATATCGAACACCCCGACCTCGAACGTCTCCTCCTCGTCGACCTCCTGCCCGCTGACAGGAATGCCCAGCGAGGTCATCTTCCGGCCGCGGTTGCGGTCGACAGATCCGAGCTGCCGCGTGTCACGACGCGGGGCTTTGAGCTCGTTGGTGGCACGAAGGTCTTCTTCCTCGACGACTTCTTCGCCCAGAATCGCGTCCTCTTCGACGTCCTGCGTGGTGCGCAGGTCTTCATCCGGAGGCGCGGGCTCCGAGCCGAGGATATCTTCTTCCGATACGTCCTGGGTGCTACGAAATTCGTCGCTGTAGTAATCGATGTCGTCGTCTCGATCGACGGCGTCTACCTGCCTCAGAGTCGAGTCGTAAGACGTCTCCCCGGCCTTGTCTCGATGCGCATCGATCTCTTCTTTGTCGAAGTTTGACGTCGCGCGCAGGTCTTCGTCAGGCGTATGATCGGCGAGGGACCGCGCGATCTCGTCTCGATCGGCGGCATCCATTTCGACCGTGGATCCATCATCCTCGGCCTCGTGGGTTTGTTGTTCCATCCCGGTGTAGGCCAACTCCGCGGGCCGGGTTTCCTCATTTTCTTCGGGTTCTTCTGGCGGCTCGATATCGTCGAAGTTCGGCAGTTGTGCCGGGTCGGCCCTGCGTGTCTCGTCGTCAACCGCGGTTCCCGCAGGCGGGAGCGCGTCCGACGCGCCCCCCCTTTTCTTGGGCTGCTCGAGCGTGATCGGCTGACTGTCTTCCGGGCCGTCCTGCTGGGCTTCGACGGGGCCCGAGGGTGTCTGTCCGTTGTTGTTCGGGCGGGCCCTGCGCTGCAAATCATCCGACTCCATCGGCCTGGCCACCCGCGCCGTGCCGCCGGTTGCATCCGGCACCTGGGCGAACAGACGCGCCAGGAACATCTGCGTCTCCGTGTGGTTGGGCTCGAGCTCGAGGACCGCCTTACACGCCGCGATGGCCTCCAGCGGCAAGCCCTCACGCGCGAGTAGCTTGGAGGCGTTGACGTACTCCTCCACGGCGTGGCCGAGTCGACCCATCTCGCGAAAAATCGAGGCGAGCCGCAGGCGCGCCTCGATATTCTCGGGCTCCTCGCGCAGCGTCTTCTGATAATACGCGAGGTATTTTCGGAGTTTCTTGGACGTCATGGCTCGGCTCGCACGTGGCCGCACGAGCAGTCTGATGGCTTTTGTTTAGCGCACGAGAGTAAGCCATTTAGCCAGGACGTTGTCAAATAGAGCAGCGGTTGAGACTGCCTCTCACGCGCCACCGCCCAAAACAAAAGCCGCCCTCGTGGTGAGGGCGGCTCGGACCATCCATTGCTGGCGGCTGTCCAAAGCGCGATTAGCGCTGGTACTTCTTAGTCGCGGTACGGATCAGCACAATGCCGCCGGTCGCACCGGGGACGCTGCCCTTGATGAGCAGGGCTCCGTCTTCGGGTCGCACCTGAATCACGCGCAGGTTCTGGGTGGTGACGGTGGCGTTGCCGTGCTGTCCCGGCATCTTCATGCCCGGAAGGACACGGGCCGGGTCCGCGGACATACCGATGGAACCACCGTGACGGAAGTACTCGTGAACACCGTGCGTGGCCTTGGCGCCAGCGAAGTTGTGGCGACGCATGACACCGCTGAAGCCACGGCCCTTGCTGGTGCCGGTGACGTCGACCCATTCACCTGCGTCGAACAAGTCTGCGTTGAGCTCCTGGCCAGCTTCGTAGTGCTCCAGATCTTCTTCGTAGACGCGGAATTCACGGACGTGCTTGCGTGGGGTCTCGATTCCAGCGGCCTCGAACACGCCGACTTCCGGGTTCGCCAGGCGCCAGCGCGACTCTTCGCCGTCTTTTTCGAGCTTCTTGACGTCTCCGAAGCCGATCTTGATGGCGTTGTAGCCGTCGTTGCCATCTTCGGTTTTCTTCTGGATGACGACGTTGCCGCCGACCTTGACGACAGTCACGGGAACGCGACGTCCCTCGGGGTCGAAGACCTGCGTCATTCCAACTTTCTCGCCGAGCATGCCTTTAATCATAATAGCCTCTTTCTAGCTGTCCGCGTGGTGCGGAGTGGATTCGAGCCCCTACATCACTCTTGCCGTTGCAGCGGAATGAGGACCCGAGGTGGGTCGCGGGGGCGTAGCTAATGCTCCCGAGGTGGCGCGCGGGGCGCGTCTCTCAGAAGCGGACGCGGAGGACTAAGCGATCACGCAGATCAAGTCAAGTCAGTGATGCCGCCCTGCCGCTTTGCAGCCTTGCCGCTTTGCCGTTCCCACTCGCCCTGTTCTGGCGGCCCAATATGTAGCTCTCGCGCATAGGGATACTCGATCTCGTACTCACGAAAGGCGCGCTTGACCCGCTCGGTGACATCGGTGACCAACGCCATCTCGTAGCGAGTATCGATGACGTAGGCCTTGCACTTGATGACAGTCGCGTAGGCGGGACCGACGACCTCGTCTTTGAGAGTGATGGACACCGGCTTCTCCAGGAACACGTATTTCGAGGTCACGCACGCCTCGTAGACGGCGCGCTTGGCGAGCTCGAAGTCCTCGGTCATCGCCACGTAGAACTTGATGACCACCATCATGTCGAGGGCACCGGCATTCGCAGATGCGACGGACTCCGTCAGGAATTTATTGTTCGGGATCGACACCTCGTTGTCGTCGAGCGTCACGATTCTGACCGAGCGCAGCCCGATCTCTTTGACCTCTCCGTAGGTATCTCCAAACTGCACCCGATCGCCGACCTGAAATGGCTGGTCGATGAGGATCAGGATGCCCGACATCAGCGAGGAAGCGGCGTCCTTGAGCGCGAAGCCCAGCGTCACCGCCAGCGTGCCGCCGAGTCCGATGAGCGCGGTCTTGTCCTCCTCGGCGTCGAAGAAAATCACGACGACCATGTAGGTGGCGGCCACGAAGATGCCGAGCCGGGTGAAGCTCATGACCTTCTTGAACAGGAGCCGCCGCTTGGGCATCCCCTCGGCGAAGCGGTCGAGGGAGACCTGCACGACCCGGCTGAGCACCACCGCAATGGCGATGACCGCGATGGCCTGGGCGATCTTCTCGAACTGCAGAGTTTTTACGAGCTCTGCAGCCGCTTCCGAGTCGACGCCCTGGGCGAGAACCGGCAGGTGAACGAGTTGTCCGAGGAAGCTGTTGAGTGACATCGTTTACTCCCAGAGGAAGTTGGAGCCCGACAGCCGCGAGACGATCTGGCGGAAATAAAGTGGTGTGATACTCGCACGCCCCGTCCGCGGGTCGATATCGATGATATTGAGCTCGTCGAAGAAGTTCAGCGCCATGTCACAGAAACCCACCTCCGAGTTGATGACCTCGGCGATCTCACGTGGATTCAGCGCCCCGTGCTGGGCGATGGCCGTCAGCGCAAACAGATGGTCGTCGGAGAGCTGGCTGATGATGCGCACGGATGGTCGGCGAAACAGCGTCACCTGGAGGGTGCCGTCCGGCTCGAGCTTGACGCTTCGCTCCCAGTAGATCAGCGCGATCGCAGGGTTGCCCCGCGAGAACTCGTGCAAGAGGCGGAAGTAGCCGTTCGCGGTCTTGATAATCTCGTAGAAATCGTTCTCCCCCTCCTCGTGGGCGACGATCAGGTCGGTAAAGCTGACCTGCATCTCGGCCTCGGCGTTTCGCCGCTGGATCAGGTCCTGGATATCCCGGTCCGTCCACGGCTCGAGCATCTCGATATGCCCGAAGAAGTGCTCGCGCTGGCGCACGCGGTTGATATAGCTCCACGCAAAGCGGTTGAACGCCAGCACCCAGTAGTGCCGATCGTCGGTCAGGTTGACCACCTCCAGGAATGTGTCCAGCGCTGCGAAGCCGCCGATCTCGCGCATATAGAGGTGATGGCAATCGTCGAGGATGACGATGCGTGAGGCCTGTGCATTGAGCATCTCTACCAGCTCTGCACGACTCTTTGGCGCGGCCTCGAGGCCGAAGAGCTGCGCGATGAAGCCGAGCACGGTCTCGCTCGTGTCGAATTTCTCGGTGACTGTCGCAGAGGTGATCAACAGGTCGTCGAACTCGTGCGCCACCTCGTCGATCAACTGGATGAGCACGGTCGTCTTGCCGATCCCGGACTCTCCAGGAATCGCTGTGGATCCCTGTCCTTTTCGGTTCATCCACGCCCGGATATCACCGATGATGTCGTCGATGATATCGGAGCGATGGATCGCATACGATTCGTCGTGAACCGGCTCGATCTCGAAGTAGTCGAGGTATTCGGGCGGTAGCGCCGATTCGTCTGCGGGAATCACAGGTTCATCGCCCTCGCGCTCGCGCTGCTGGAGCTCGATTCGCTTTCGGAAGACGAAGTTACTGACGCGCTTACTCCACTCGGTATCGCTCGCATAGCGCTTGGTGAGCATCGCGATCTCGCGTGCGAGTACGTACAAGAACGCGCCTGCGATGACGAAGACCCCGTAAAACTCGTCCTTGTTGGTCTGGACGAACTCGACTGCACGCGGCATCCGGTCGGCCGCCAGCTTGGAGAACAAGCGCGCGATGTCGTTCTTCCACGTCGTCAGCACCAGATAGACGACGATAGCGAGGCCCCAGAGGAAGGCTTGCCCGACCAACCAGGTGATCACCGAGTGGCCGAGCAACTCGGTCACGGCCATCGGCACATAGTGCTGGAGCAGCCAGAAAAGCAGTACGATTTGGATGCTACGCACGAGCTTGCGCGCCCGATTCAGCTCCATCGTCAGCAGGTCGGCCTGGTCTCCGGTTCCCACCAGGCCCGACAGCTCGAACTCACTGATTTCGGGGGCCGGACTCCGCATCACCGTCTCGCGATACCGCCGCGGGAGCACGAGCACCTTGACCACGGTCATCGCGATCCAGAACAGGAAGAAGGCATCCACGGCCCATCGCAAGAAGACGAGCTCGGGAAAATTCGCGATCGAAAAGTCGACGACGAGGAACAGGAGCGCGTATAAAATCACCGGTCGCAGCGCCGCCCGGATGAGCTCTGCGACCTTGATCGTCAATGTGGGTCGCCGCTTGAAGAAGCGTCTCTTCAGCACGTAGCTGGTCAAACGCCCCATGGCCTCGCTGATGTAGTCGAACCCGATAAAGAACACGAACCCGATGAGTAGCAGCCGCCACCCCAGGTTGAAGGTAAAGTCCCAGATTCGGTCGAGCGAGCGCCCCCAATTCTGAGTGAGGTCAAGCGCCTGGTTGCCCCTCCTCTCCAGCAAGTCGAGCACGCGGCGGCTGACCTCCTGGATACTGAACCATGCGCTCTCCCAGTTCTCGTTGCTCAGGATCGAGTAGAATTGGTCGCGCTGCTCGTTGGAGATCAGCGGGAGCAACCGCTCGATAGACTGGTTGTAGAAATCGATCTGTTCGCGATTCAGGTCCACTCGCTTTCGCAGTGCGTCAGCCCGATCTCGGGCCACGTCACGCTGGAGCTCGGCCAGCTCCACACGCGCTTCTGCCAGCCCGACCTGCTGGTTGCCGATATCGGTCTCGCCGAGCTTCTCGACGCGCTGGCGTGCTTCCTCGAGCTCGGCTCGCCGTTGCGCGAGTTCGTCCTCGGCAGCGTCGAGCTCATCTAACGACCGATCGTACTGGTCGACGAGCTCGATGTAGCTGCGCCGGACCTCGCGTCGATCACCCATGACGTCGCTAAAGACCGGGTCGACCGAATCGCGTGCGAAGCTCGCGGATGGGTCCGCGGGATATCCCGAGATGGTCGCCTCGAGGCTCTCACGACGGCTGGTGAACTCCTCGATACGCGCCGATTGCGCCTCGGTGACCTCCTGGATGTCCCGGCCCTTCGAGCGGGCGAGGTCGGCGAGTTCTTCGAGCACCTCACGGCGCTCCTTGATGAGTCTTCGAACCTGGTCATCGACCTCCTCTGCCTCGCGTTGTCGCGCCAGCGCCGCTTGCTCCATCGCCGATTTCTCGGCCGCTTCTGCCTGGTCGAGCCGGTCCTGCGTATCTTCGACCTGAGCGCTGAGCGTCGGCTTGGCCTCGAGGAGCTGCTCACGGTGACGCTCGAGCAGCACGAGCTGCTCGCGCACCGTGTCGACTCGCACCTTCAGGGATTGCTCGATGGCGAGTCGAACCCCCGCGCCGGCTCGGTTTACGGCGAGGCTGCCCGCCATTCGAGTGCGCACCTGCTCCGGCAGCGACGCGTCCTGGCGCTGCTCATCCAGGATCGTGGCGCCGGCTTCGAGGTAATTGAGCCGGTCTACCGACGCGCGCCGCTGTTCGATGAGCCGCTCGATGTCTGCCTCGAGGCCGTCGACAAGCAGCGTGATTTCCTGCGGACTATCGATCGCGTCTTCGTCGAAGCCGTGGACGTCCACGAGCTTCTGGAGCGACTCCGATCGATCGTCTTGGTCGCCTGCGGCGTCATCATCGGCAGACGGAGTAGCAGTGGCTTCGTCCTCGGCTCCCGTCGAGCCGAGGTCTGTCGGATCAGCGGCGGGTGCCCCGGCATCTGGCTGAGATTGCGCGGCGACTGGTGCACACACGAATACACAGGCGGTGCTCAGTGCGACCAGGACGATCCGCCGTATCCAGTCCGGCGAGTTGTAGTGTTCGTGATACATGTGGCGTCGACGACATGATGGTCGGGACTCCCGGCGATTAGGTCACGGATCCGGACGGAGTGCAAGAATCCCGCACGCCATATCAATAGGGGTGAGGGGCTTCGTACTAGCGCCGAGCGGCGAGATTAGCTATAGTCCGCAGGACTCGAATCACCCACAACTGCTGGCGAGTTCCGGGCTCGCTGTGCGAGACCCAACGCCTGACGCCTTGCACCGAATTATCAAGTACGTCCCAACAAGGCTTACACGCTTGACCGTGGTCCTGCTTTTCTTGGCGACCGCGCCGCTCGGCTGCAGCAGCAACAAGCCCGTTCACCAGTGGAACGACCGCGTGCTCGAGACTGGTAGCGTGGCCGACGACGGTGATCTGACGACGGCCCGCGAGCACTATGAGCGTCTCTTAGAGACCGCGCCAGGCGCCGAGGAGCGTCGCTACGTGCTGGTCGAATTGGGTCGACTCGCCGAAGAGCAAGGCGAGTTTCAGGACGCCCTCGCCTACTACGAGCGGGTGTGGTCAGAGGAGCGCGACGACGAGTACGGCGGCGAGGCGATGTATCGAACGGCATTGATCCAGCAGCGGCACCTGGACCAGGCCGAGCGAGCCCGTCAGACCAGACGCGAGACCATTTTTTCGTATCCGAAGTCCGTCTCGGCCGAGTTTGCGGTGCGAGACCTCGCTGACTACTACGAGCGTCGCGGTGCGCTCGACGAGATCAAAGCGGACTTCGAGGACATCTACGCCCGCGTCGCGGGGACGCCCATCGGCGACAATATCATGTTCGAGCTCGGTCGTGTCCTCGAGCGCTCCGGCGGGCGCGACGATGAAGCACTCGGGGCCTACCGAGAGGTCGTCCGCGAGTACAATGACGACTCTCTAGCCGACGACGCCCTGTGGCAGATGTCCAAGATCTACCGCCGCCATCAAATGTGGGAGCCCGCGATGGAAGCGCTCGAGCTATGCGCGGCGAAGATGGAGCCATCCTGGTTTATCGGCGACTACAACAGCCCGTGGGCCAACGATGCGCGCTTCCAACTCGGGATCATCAACCTGCTGTTTCTGGACCGCTACGACGTCGCGATAGACCAGTTCGAGCAGTACCTCGACGACTTCCCGACGAGTCTGTTCGCCGATGACGCCGCCTGGCACATCCTGGAGGCGAGGCGGCTGCTCGGCGAGCGCACCGCCTACCGCGAGGCGATGCGTCAGTTTATCGATGAATATCCGGAGAGTCGCCACGTACGCACGGCAAAGACCCGGTTGGGCATCAGCGAGGACGACACGCCATGATCCGGGTCGAGAACGTCAGCAAATCTCATATGGGCCGGCCCGTGCTCACCGACGTCTCCCTCGACGTGCCGGACGGGACCAACATGGGCCTCATCGGACCGGGGGGCGCCGGAAAGACCGTATTGCTCAAGATCATCACCGGCCTCATCGAGCCGGACGAAGGCCACGTTTACTTCGGCGACACCGACGTACACGCGCTGGATGAGCAGGGACTCGCCGAGCTGCGCGGCGACATGGGCATGCTCTTCCAGAACTACGCCTTATTCGACTTCATGACCGTCTCCGAGAATATCTCCTTTCCGATGCGCCAGGAGGGAACCCACGACGCTGCCGAGATCCAGAGGCGAGTCGACGAGTTGCTCGCCGAGATCGGCTTGCCTGGCATCGGACATCAATTTCCAAACGAGCTGTCCGGTGGCATGAAGAAGCGGGTGAGTTTTGCGCGTGCCATCATTCAACGACCGCCGATTCTGTTCTACGATGACCCGACCGCCGGGTTGGACCCGGTGACGAGCTCGAAGATTTTCACGCTGCTGCGCAAGATGCAGCAATCACAGGGCACCACGTCCATTACCGTCAGCCACGATATCGGCGGGATCAAAGACATCTGCGACAACTTCGCCATGCTCGATCGCGGCAACCTGATCTTCTTCGGGAGCCGACAGGATATCGAGGAGACCGACCTGCGACTCGTGCGTCAATTCTGGGATGGCACGAGCGACGACGAGCTGGGGACTTAGACCATGGTCAACCCACTCAAATATGTCGGCCGCCAGTTCCTGGATTGGTCCGCCGAGATCGGCGGGCTGTTCGTGATGATCTGGAAGGTCATCATCAATAGCGCGCCGTGGAAGCTCGATCGGCGTCAGGTATGGCGCAACCTCTACCGGGTCGGCGTCAAGAGCTTCGCGATCGTCGTGGTGACCGCGCTGCTGGTCGGCGCCATCATGGTCATCCAGAGCGGGCTGTACATCGAGCAATACGGCGCGCAGGGATTACTCGGATGGGGCGCTGGCTACAGCGTACTCCGCGAGGTCGGCCCGATTATGATCGGGCTGATGTTCTCGGGTCGCGTCGGCGCAAATAACACCGCCGAGCTCGGCACGATGCAGGTCACCGAGCAGATCGCCGCGCTGCGCGCCCTGGCTATCAACCCGATCCAATACCTGGTGGTCCCGCGGGTGGTCGCCATGGTCGTCATGATGTTCCTGTTGGTCGTCGTCGGGGACTTCACGGCGCTTCTGGGCGGCGCGGTCACCAGCGAGATACTGCTGGGCGTCGACACCGAGCTGTTCTTCCAGAGTATCGTCACCTACATCAAGCTCGGCGACTTCACCCATGGCTTATGGAAAGCCGTGGCGTTTGGCTTCGCCATCGCCATCATCTCGTGCCACTTCGGGATGACGACCCGCGGAGGCGCCGTAGGCGTCGGCCGTGCGGTCAACGCATCGGTCGTCGGCAGCGCAATCGCGATTTTCGTACTCGACTACTTCATTACTTTCCTGGTGCTGTGAGACCAAGACGTTGAGCACGGCCACTGACGAAAACACGACGGAAGAAGCCGGCCTCGGGCCGCTGCAGTCGATGCTCGCAGCGATCGGTGAGCCGGTGATGGAGGTCGTCGACACGGTCCGCGACATCGCTCGGATCTTCGGGCTGACGTTCTACTACCTGTTCAATGGACAGACCGGAAAGGCGCGCCGGCGCGCCGTCTTCGAGCAGATGCACGAGATCGGCAACCGATCGCTGGTGTTCATCGCGGTCACGCTGGGCTTTCTGGGGATGATCCTGATCTTCCAGTCGGGCTACCAGGCCATGAAGATCACCGGGGATCTGCAGCTACTCGGCGCACTCTACCTCCAGCTGCTACTCCGGGAGTTCGCCCCCACGATCACCGCGATGATGATCGCGACGCGCGCGGGGACCGGTATGGCCGCCCAGATAGGGAGCATGGTGGTCACCGAGCAAGTCGACGCCCTGCGAATGAGCTCGGCTCAACCGGTCGACTACCTGGTCGTGCCACGCTTTGTGGCGTCGACGGTCATGGTCGTGGTGCTGACTATCTTCGCAGTCCTCGTCGCCTACATCTCCGGGGCCTTTACCGCCCTGACCTTCTTTGGGCTGAACCTTCGGACCTTCTTCGACCTGTCGATGATCGGGTGGTTCGACGTCAATATCGGGCTCATCAAGGCGCTCGCATACGGCATGGCGATTCCGGTCATCTCGTGTCAGGCGGGACTGTCGGTCTTCGGCGGCAGCGAAGGCGTCGGACGCGCCACCACACAGGCGGTGGTCAACGCGAGCCTCGCCGTGGTCATCCTCGACTTCATCATTTCCGGGTTAGGATATGTGGTCTTGCTGTTTATCTGAGCGTGCTTGCGCCCGCGCTGTGGCGATCGCAGCGCTCGCGGCCGCCGTCCTTGTGCCGAGTTTCACCTCGGCCCAGGAGGTCGTGCTGCCGCGCGAGGGCATGCAGTACTTCTCGGCGGGATTGAGCCTCAACCCCGGATTGCTCTACGATAGCGACGCTGATCAATATCAATCGCAAGACAGCTTCACGGCCGCCGGCGGGGGCACCCTACGCGTCGGCCTGCACCAGTTATTGACCCGCAACCTCGTCATCTCGGTCGAAGCCGAGCTCGGCGCCCAGTGGCTCGATGACCATACCGCCACCGTCGACGGCGTTCGCGGCTCGGCGCTCGACGCCGCGTGGCAGGCCGGCCTGATGGCCCGCTGGCTTCCCTTCGGAGACGAAAGTGGGTTCTCGACGGGCATCGGCGCGCATTTTTACCGCATGGCACTCGAAGATCACCCGCTCCAGATTCTCGGCGGTGAGCTCAGGGTCGGCAAGTACTTCTGGCAGCAGGACGAGAGCTTTCTGCTCTTCGAAGTCGGCTATGCGCTGCCCCTGATTCAGGGGCTGACGCTCTCACCTGACTTCGACGGCACGCGAGGCCCGGTCGAGCGCACGTGGTCGTTCCACCGTTTCTCCATCGGGTTTCAATACGGATTCTAGGACGCTGACTAAACGATGGGTCGAATCGAATTCAAAGGCATTTACAAGAGCTTCGGGGACAAGCACGTCTTGCGCGGGGTCGATCTCGAGGTCGATGCGGGCGAGGTCTTCTTCATTATAGGCCAATCCGGCGCGGGCAAGAGCGTGCTCGTCAAGCACCTCATCGGCCTGCTCCGCCCCGACAAGGGCCGCGTCTACCTCGATGGCGAGGATGTGACCGACCTGACCGAACAGGAGTTTTACCCCATCCGCAAGCGCTGCGCGATGGTCTTTCAGAACTCGACGCTCTTCGACTCGATGACCCTGCTCGAAAACGTCGCCCTGCCCATCCGCAAGCACCGGCCTGTCTCCGATGAAGAGGCCAACGAGCAGGCGATGGAGCGACTCAGGCAGGTGGGAATGGAGCGCTACTCGGGGCGCTACCCCGCCGATTTCGGCGACGGGATGCGCAAGAAGGTCGCGATCGCCAGGGCGCTGACGCTCGACCCGGAGTTCATCATCTTCGACGAGCCGACCACGGGCATCGACCCCATCTCAGCGGCGATGGTCGATAAGCTGATCCGGCACCTCGCCGACAATATCGGAGTCACGAGCATCGTCATCTCGCACGACCTGCGCAGCATCTTCGGGATTGCTGACCGGATCGCGATGCTCTACAAAGGAGAACTCATCCTCGACGGAACTCCTGAATTTTTTAAAAATTGCGATCATCCAGTCGTGCAACAGTTTATCAATGGCCGCCCCGAAGGCCCCATGGAAGATCCTCAATGAGCATCGACTGAGTCGATGCGGTCTTCGCCCGGAAACACGGCGCGAAGATTTCCGTTTCGCAGAACCGAACGCGTATGCAAAACAAAGAAACATCCATCGAAGTCAAAGTCGGCGCTCTGGTGCTATTTTCCCTGGCGCTGCTGGTGGGGTTCGTCGTCGTACTCGGCGACTTCTCGTTGTCGAAGGGCTTTACGTTCAACGTCGACTTCCAGAATGCCGGCGGGCTCAAGCCCGGCGCCGATGTCGCCATCGCTGGCATCAACGTCGGCACCGTCCAGGGCCTGCGTTTTAACTCCAACAAGGGCGAAGCAGACCAGCCCCCCGTCGAGGTGCGGGCGAAGCTCAAGATCGACGAGGAGTATGCCGATGCGGTTCGCGAGAGCAGTGAATTCTACATCACGCGTCGAGGAGTACTGGGTGAGCCGTACATCGAAATCATCACGGACTCCTTCGAGACGCCGCAGATCCAGGAGGGGACCACCGTCCGCGGCGTCGATCCCCCCAGAATGGACGTCATTATCGCGAAGACCACCGAGCTGCTCACCGTGCTGACCGACTTGCTGGACGACCCGGAGCTCGAGGCGAAGAACCTGCTCGCGAATACCGCGTCTCTGATGGGCAACCTCGACAAGCTCGTTACCCGCAACCAGGACGAGTTCGATCAGACCATCGTCGGAGCCCGAAAGAGCACGCAGGAGGCCGCGAGCTTCCTCGAGGCACTCAATTACGCCGTCGAAGACGGCGCGAAGGTCCGCAATATCATCGGGGACGCCGAGGCAACCGCCTCGAACGCGCGCCGCATCAGCCAGAAGGTCGATGGTCAGGTCGATCCCATCCTCGACAACGCCGTGGCGACGTCGGAGAACGCGCGAAACGTGAGCGAAAACGTCGACCGCATCGTCAACGAGAACGAAGGCAAGATCGTCGCTTCGATCGACAACGTCGAGCGAAGCACGGAGGAGCTCGCCACCCTCTCCGCGGACGCCAACTCGGTGATCGGTCGCATCGAGAAAGGCGAAGGCACCGTCGGTCAACTGCTCGTCGACCGCGAGATCTACGACGACCTCAAAGAGTTGCTGCGCACCATCAAGCGGCGGCCCTGGAAGATTATCTGGAAGGAATAGTCGCTCGTGCGGCGCCTGGGGTTGAGCGGTTTCGCTCGTGCCTGACGGCACGAGCTAGCGGTTCAGCGGTTATATTTGCGGCGCTAAGTGCGGAATTAAACCGCTTAACCACCGCGAGCGAACGCGAGCTATTATCGTCCAGGTGGTTGTGGCACGCCTCCGGGAGGCTTGGGCATACCGCCCGGCAGGCCCGGCCCGTGGTCGTGA
>JBNJFZ010000019.1:2259-17309 GCA_051747295.1 Myxococcota bacterium | reverse complement strand
CCACCGCGAGCGAACGCGAGCTATTATCGTCCAGGTGGTTGTGGCACGCCTCCGGGAGGCTTGGGCATACCGCCCGGCAGGCCCGGCCCGTGGTCGTGATCATGTCCGCCCTCGGGAATCGGAGGCTTGCCTTCACGCATGCGCCGCTGATTCTCGATCTTCGTCTCGAGGCTCTGCACCTTCTCCATGAGTTGATTGCGCTCCGAACCCGGAGACATCAGGTCGAGGGCCTTCTCGTAAGCCTCCTTGGCCCGCCCGTACTGATTGAAGATATCGTAGTGAAAGTCTCCGATCAGCGTGTACATCCGCCTTCGTGTCGCTTCGGGCGGGTTGCGCTCGACGAAAGCCTCGGCCTGGACGACCGCAGCCTTGAACTGCTCGGTGAGGTCGAGCGCAGAGATAACGAGGGTCTGGGCCCGCTCACTATTCGGGAAGGATTCGAGCGCGCGTCGCCCGACCTTCAGGGCTTCGTACTGCTCTCGGTCCTGCAGTAGCGCGTGCCCCTTGAGGTTGAGCACGCGCACGTCGAAGGGCCGCAATTCCATCGCGTAGTCGACGTACGAGTGGAGCTGGTCGAGCTGGCCGAGGCGCCGCGCAGCCAGCGCGACGTTGTAGGCGACGTCGCCGTGTGCGGGATACCAGTCATCGGCTTCCTGATAGAAGTTGATCGCCTCCTGGTGTCTGGTCCGCAGCATATACTGATCGCCGGCGCCACGCTTGCGCTCGGCCATGCCGTTCATGAACGTCGGCACCAACATCCCCGCGCCGATGACACCCGCGAGCACGCAGACACCGAGCACCTGCCCCCGACTGTCGCTCTCCCAGATCGACGTCGAGCCCGAATAGCTCGTCGCGACGCCCGACAGGCGCATCATCAGGCCGGCGGCTACCGCCCAGACCAGGATACCCGGCGAGAACTCGAGCATGGGCGTAAAGCCCATGAAGACCAGGCCTGCGAAAAACGACGTCAGCAGCGCCCAATGCTCGAGCATCCACTCCGGACGCTCCGCGACCTTCATCAGGGCGCGGATACTCACGACCAACGCCCCCAAAACCCACAACAGGAACAGTGCGAGCCCCACGACGCCCCACTCGACGAGCAACTTCGTGTACGCATTGTGCGTGCTACGAAAGGCCGGGTAGACCTCGAACATTCCGGCCACAAACGGGTCGTCGGGGTCGATATTCGACGTCTGCGTGGCCCACCAGGCCCCCGGGCCGTGCCCCAGAAATGGTTTACTGCTGATATATTCCCGCGACTGGCCGAGCAGGTATTCGTGCATCTTCTGGTCGAGCATCGACTCGGTGCGCCCGATCGAGAAGACCGGGTTACGAATCATACGCTCGGCTCGCTGCTTGTCGCTGACGACGTTCGGGCGCTTCAAATACGGCAGGCTCGTCGCGTCCGTCGGACCGGGCTTTGTCGGAAAGAATGCCTGTCCAGCTCCTACCAAAATGGCGAGGATGACCGCCATCGCGACGGCCGGGTAGAGCACGCCCATCGCCTGGCCACGCTGCAGCACGACGACCAACAACCACGCCACCAGCACTGCCGCCCCGAAAAACGCGAAGACCGTCCAACCAGCCGCAAGCCCGAAATGCGCCGCGGCGAGGACGAAAGCGGTGGCGTAGACAAATCGCGATTTGTCCGCGTAGCGCCAGATCGCGGCCATCAAGACCGGCAGCGAGACCGCATAGAAGCCGATGGCGAATTCGAGCGCGTCGAATGAACCGGTGGCTCCGGGCGGATCCCATACCTGCGTGAAGACCGCGACGCCCACGAGGTCGAGCAGGCCGAACAGGCCGGCGACTCCGGCTCCGACGGCGACAGCGTTGGAGAAATCCCGAAACCGAAGCGGCCTGCCCGTCGGCGCGAGCACAATCGTGCCGACCGCGGCGATCGAGGCCAGGTGGACCGCGTCGACGAGACCGAGCAGCTCGTTCGGTGCCCAGCCCACGCCGGCCAGCGAAAACAGGCCCCAGAGAATCCAGATGATGCCCACCCGGCCTGCCACCATCGATATGCGCCCGGCACGGACGGTCTGCACCGCCCATATCACCAGCGCCAGGGATGCACCTGCGGCAAATACGACGTTCTTGACGGTCTCGAAGCTCGAAAAACCCGTAACGAAGAGTGGTGGAAGCAGCGCCAAAAGCGCCATCACGATCCACGTTGCGGCCCCCAGCCCTGCTTCTTTAGACGTCTCGGGTGCGCCGTCGTCGCTGTTTGCGTCGCTCTTTGCGTCACTCATGGAACTCGCCTCTCGATTCGCATGTCAGCCGATCCTGACAGACTCATAGCATTATATAGACCGACAAATGAATACATACGGTCACAGACGTCAATCCTCCCCCGCGACTCACCGGTCGCCCTGCCCCGCCAAAGCGGCACTTGGCCGGCTCATAATTGACACTGTTTGCCCCAGCTGCTTAGATCGTCGTGGTTGACTGCAGCGGTTCCACTCACGCGGGCCCGACGACCGAGCCCGTATCGCTCCATCAGTGACGCCTTGACCGACACGAACACCGAATATCGGGGAGAGACCAGCCCGCGGAGTCCGACCGTGGCCAGAGCCCTGTCATTCCTATGCCCGGGCCTCGGCTACCTCTACGTCGGCGAGTTTGTCCGTGGCATCACGGTCAACCTGTTGTTCCTCTTTCTGCTCGAGCTGTTCATCATCTCGTGGAGTGTGCTCAAGTTCTTCCCGCTCATCCCGTTCGCCGTGCTCATCGTGGCCTGGCTGGTCTTCGCGGGGCTCGCAGCTTCCAACGTGAGCCGAAAAGCGGAGGCGTTCGACGAAGACGAATACGTGCTCAGCGGCTACAACAACTGGCTCATCTACGCCGGTGTGTTTTTGTTGACCTATGTGGCCCCGATCGGCTTGTCGGTCCAATTCGCCACGCAGAACCTCTGGAACCTCGAGCGAGTCGAAACTGCGGGTATGTACCCGACGCTCGAGCCCACGGATGCGACGCTGATCGACCTCAATGCGTTTCGCCTGCGCGCACCGCAGCGAGGTGAGGTCGTTGCAGTCCGTCCCCCCGACGAAAATCGCTTGCGATTCCTGAGGGTCGTCGGCGTCAAAGGCGATATGATTCGCATGGAAGGTGACACGCTATTCGTCAACGAGGAGCCGGTCGGACAGGCACCGCTCGAAGACGCGAGCGCCGCACTCGACGACCAGAGCGAGGCCAACCTCCTCGCTCAGGTCGAGTTCAACCAGGACCGGAGATACGTCATCTCTGTCTCGCCCAAGGCGTTCACGGACATGACCATGAACCCGGTGAAGATCGGCCCCAAGGAGTTCTTCTTGCTGGCCGACAACCGCGACAAGATCCCGGTGGGCAAGGCGAGCCGCAAGATCCGCGACAGCCGGAACTTCGGGGTCGTCGAGGCCGACCAGCTCGTCGGGGTCCCGATGTACATCGCGTGGTCGACCGACGCCGAATCCGGCGACATTCGCTGGAGCCGAATCGGCCTCAAAGTCCAGTAATTCTAAGATCCTCTGGGCTTATTCGAAGCCCGGCCGCTTCTGCGCCGGACTTGCCTCTCGTCCGACTTCGTGCTTAACAGGTTCATCGAGCGGACAGCTTTCTGTCCGTGACATGGATTGTCGGCCCGATCATGAGTTCTGCTCCCCAAAAAGATTCAGACCACACGCCCGAGGCGGACCCCGCCGTGCGCCGCGCCCAACTGTGGGAGTACTTCGCCCGTTATAAATGGTGGTTCTTCATCGGCGGCCTGTTCTTGCTGGCGACGAATATCCTCGGGCTGCAGATCCCGGCGTATATCGGCGACTCCGTCGAGATGCTCCGGGGCGCAGCGACCGCGCCCGAGGGGCTCGAGAGCGTGCGCTCGTCACTGATCGACGCGGGCATCGCGATCATGCTGCTCGCTGTCGGCGCGGGCATCGCGCGGGTCTTTAGCCGAATCTTCATCTTCAACGCCGGCCGATACATCGAGTTCGACGTCCGAAACGAGCTCTACGACAAGCTCTCCAAGCTCAGCGCCGAGTTTTTCGGTGATATGGCGACCGGCGACATCACGAGCCGATCTGCCAATGATGTCAGCTACGTCAGGCTGCTGTTTGCCATCAGCTTCCTGCACATCATCAATACCGCTGTCGCCTACGCGATCGCCATGTCGCGGATGGCACAGATCAACTGGGAGCTGACGCTTGTCTGCCTGCTGCCCTACCCGTTCTTTCTGTTCGGTCTGCGCTACATCATCCGAGCGCTGTTCAATCAGACCAAGGTCGTCCAGGCGCAACTGTCGGATATCTCGAGCAAGGTCCAGGAAAACCTGGGTGGCTTCACCGTCGTGAAGGCCTACGCCATCGAGGATCGTGAGATCGACCAATTCCGCGACATGAACGAGGAGTTCTACGGGGAGTCCATGACGCTCGCCGTGATTCGCGGCGGCATGCAGTCGGTGATGGCGACGGTCGCGGGCATCGGGACGTTCGTGGTGCTCATCGTCGGAACCGGCAAGGTCATCGACGGCGAGATGAGCCTCGGGGCCTTCGTCGAGTTCAATAGCTACGTCGTCGCACTGGCATTCCCGACCATCGCGATGGGATGGGTCTTCTCGGTCTGGAACCGCGGACTGGCCGCGTTCGACCGCGTGACCGAAATCCTCAACACCGAGCCTGCCATCCAGAACCCCGATGAACCGAAGCGCCTGCCCCGCATCGAGCCCGGCACGGCACGCGGCGGCGTCGAGCTGGACCACGTCAGCTTTCGATATGCCGACGATGAAGAGCTGGTCCTCGACGACATCAATATCGATATCGAACCCGGGTCCACGGTGGGCATCGTGGGGCGAACGGGCTCGGGCAAGACCACGCTCGTCAAGTTGATATCCCGGCTCTACGACCCGACCGAGGGCAGCGTAAAGCTCGACGGCACCGATCTTCGGGACGTCGAGATTCGAGAGATGCGCTCGCAGATCGGGTTCGTGCCGCAGGACCCGTTTTTGTTCTCGATGACGCTGGGGCAAAATATCCGCTTTGGACTCGACGCACTCGAATACGACGAGACGATCGAGCGTGGCCTGCCGACTCGCCCGCTGCTCAAGGACGATACGCGCGAGCGTGTGTCTCAGCAGGAGCGCATCGACCAGGCAGTCGAGGTCGCCGGCCTCGCCCCGGATATCGACTCGTTCAAAGACGGTCTCGACACGCTCGTCGGTGAGCGCGGCGTGACGCTCTCCGGCGGCCAGAAACAGCGCGTCACCATCGCTCGGGCGCTGCTGGTGGACCCACGCATCCTGATCCTCGACGACGCGCTGTCCAGCGTGGACACGAAGACCGAGGAGGTCATCCTGGACCACCTCGACGCGATCATGAAGAACCGTACGAGCATTATCCTGACGCACCGCTTTAACTGCCTGACACGCGTCGACAAGATCTTCGTCCTCGAGAAGGGACGTATCGTCGAATCGGGCACACACGACGAATTAATGGACCGGGACGGCTCCTACCGACAGATGGTGGAGCGTCAGAAGCTCGAAGAGAGTCTGGAGTAGCCTTGGCAGATCAGCAGGACATTCTGCCGGACGACTCCGACGAAAACGACGAGTCGAATGGCAAACAGGAGCGGCCCTCGGGAGCCGCGATCGGTTCCGGCTTCAAGGAGCAACGCCTCGGAAAATTCGAGGACGCCGAGCTGATCGGTCGTCTCTGGACGTTCATGCGTCCCTACCGGCTGACGTTCTTCTTCTGCCTGTTGCTCCTGCCGCTGCTGTCGGGCTTCCAGTTGCTTCAGCCGCACCTGCTCCAGATCGCCATCGACGAGTACCTGGTACCGGGCGAATACGAGGGGCTGCCGTGGGTCATCGCCGCCTTCGGCGGTGCGGTTCTCTTCCAGTCGCTGACCCAATACCTCCAGTTTTACTTGATGCAGCGCGCGGGACAGCGCGCGCTGTACGACCTCCGGCAAAAAGTCTTCTCGCACGTGCAGAGCCTCTCGACGCGGTTCTTCCACAAGCACCCCGTCGGCCGGCTGATGACGCGGATGACCACGGACGTCGAGTCGCTACAGGAGGCGATTTCCTCGGGCATGATCACGATGGTCGGCGACATCATCACGCTCGTCGGCATCGTCGCCATCCTGCTCTACAAGAGCTGGAAGCTCGCCCTCGTCAGCTTCGTCGTGGTGCCCTTCCTGCTCGTGCTGACGGCCATCTTCAGGCACTTCCTGCGCAAGGCCTTCCGCAAAGTCCGCGTCAAGATCGCTCGCCTGTACGCTCACCTCCAGGAGAGCGTCACGGGCATGGAGGTCATCCAGCTATTCGTTCGCGAGCGCGTCAGCGCCGATGAATATGAGGACATCAATTCGGAGTACCGGGAGGCAAATATTCTCTCGATTCGCTACGACGCGATGCTCTACGCGGTCGTCGAAGCGGTCGGCTCCATCACGGTGGGCGCGATCATCTGGTACGGCAGCGGCCAGGTGCTCGACGGCATCGTGACCATCGGCGTACTCGTGGCGTTTATCGAGTACATGCAGAAATTCTTCGTGCCGATACGAAACCTCGCTCAAAAATACAACTTGCTGCAGAGCGCGATGTCCTCGAGCGAGCGCATCTTCGAGCTCATCGATGAGGACGACACGATCCCCAATACTGACGACCCCGTCCCGGTGCCCGACGGCCCTCTTCGCATCGAATTCGAGGACGTCTGGTTCGCCTACACGGAGGGAGAATGGGTACTGGAGAACGTCAGCTTCGAGGTCGCACCATGTGAAAAAGTCGCCCTCGTGGGCCACACAGGCGCCGGTAAGACCACGATCATCAGCCTGCTCATGCGCCTCTACGACGTCGACCGCGGGCGCATCCTGATCAACGGCACCGACATTCGAGACTTCGACCTCAAGGAATACCGACGCGCCTTTGCGACGGTGCTCCAGGATACGTTCCTGTTCCAGGGCACCATCCGCGACAACTTGACCCTGAGCGAGGACGACATCCCGGACGCGGACATCGAGAGAGCAACCGAAATCGTCCACGCCGACGCTCTCATCGACGACTACGCCGACGGGTACGACCACAACGTCCAGGAGCGCGGCCAGAACCTCTCATCGGGCGAGCGTCAATTGATCACGTTCGCGCGAGCGTTGATCCAGGACCCGCAGGTGCTCATCCTCGACGAGGCCACCGCCAGCGTCGACACCGAGACCGAGGCTCTCATCCAGGAGGCCATCGAGCGCATGCTCGAGCGCCAGACCTCCGTGGTTATCGCACACCGGCTGTCGACGATCCGAAAAGCCGATCGCATCATCGTGCTACACAAAGGCGAGGTCCTGGAGTCCGGCACCCACGAGGAGTTGCTCGAGCACGGCGGCCACTACGAGACGCTCTACCGACTGCAGTACGCCTACGAGGACGACAACGCCGAAGCCGCGGAATAGACGCTCGCAGCGGCCGCGAGCGCGTTTACCCTCGAGCCGATGTGTTCCTCGAACGGGACCTACCGTGAAACGCGCGACAAGACAGCTCCCTTTCCTCCTCGCCGCAGCGTGCTTACTCGTGGCGTGTGAGCGGCGCGCCGACACGGCCGAACGTCACGGCAGCGATGCCGAGACCACCGAGGCGAGAAAGGACACTTCAGAAACGCAGTCCAACCCCACCGAGAAAGCCGAGAAGCCCAATTCCACCTCGGGCGAGCCCGAGGGACCGTGGCTTCGCATCACCGAGCCGAGCCCGGATTCGAGGGTCAAGAACCCGGTCACGTTTCGCTTCGAAGCGTCCGAGGTTCGCAGCGCGACCCTCGAGATAGACGGGACGCCCGTGACGCTTCAGCGATTCGCTCCGTCCCGCCGCGATCGGGTGACCGATACGGTCGAGCCCGAGTCAGCACATATTGCCGAGTTGATCGGGTACGACGATGATGGCGACGTCATCGCGCGCTCGAGCGTCGACTTTCGCATCGATCCTCAACGGGAGTCCGAGTTGGTCGGCACCTTCTGGAATAGCTACTACTACCTGCCCGCGGAGAAAAACCTCTACGGTGGAGAACCCGCCGATATTCGCACCATGGACTGCGACTTCATCGCCACCGTTCCGATGGCATTCGTGCATCAGACATGCCTCCAGGGAAGCGGCCGCCTCGACCCCGAGGGCGTCGTCACCCTCGCGGGCCGCTGCGATTGTGGCGTGGAGTGCCCGGGCAGTGGAAAGTACTGCTTCACACCGCTCGACCCGGAGACGCATCCCTGGGGTGCCGGGCCGAATCTCGAGCCGACGACGCCGCTTCGCACCTGGGCCGTCGACCCCGATATCTTGCCGCAGGGCGCCGTGGTTTTCGCCGAGGAATGGGACGGGCTGTGGATTCCCGACATCGATGGGCTCGGAGGCTTCAACCACGACGGATGCTTCATCGCGCAGGACGTCGGCGGCTCGATCCACGGCGACCAGGTCGATATCTTCGTCGGCGCACGTCAAATGTGGCAGACGCTGGAGGGCATATTCCCCACGCGCAGCGACATCACCGTCTATCTCGACTCGCCGAAGTGTGAATCGAGTCCTGCCGCCCGCCTCGCACGCTAAAGCGAGCGCACCTCGCACCGCCCACACATCGCAAAACCGGGCTTAGTTCGTCGGGAGTTCGTCGCGACTGTCGGACTTCTCGAACGCGTTCGCGATCATCTCGGCGAGTCGATCACGCAGCGCCTCGAGCCGCACGTTGACGTTGGGCTCGGCCAGCATCTGCTGACGTTCTCGTGTGTTCGAGAAGACGATGGCGCCCAGCACGTCGGAAATGGCGCCCGGCGAGTCGAGCTCCCGAAACGTGCGCATCAACACGTCGGTGACCTCATCGCTGTCGGCCTGCACGTTGAACAGACAATTCTGAATGGTCTTGAGCATCAACTGAGCGTGGTCGGGATCGGTCAACTCACTCCGGATATGCTCGCCGCGAATCTGACGATAGGGTGTACGGACCGGCAACTCTTCGACGATCCGCACCCGCCCCACTCCGCGGACGTTGAGCTGGAACCGGCCGTCGTCCATTCGGCTGTGCTCGACGATTTCTCCCACCCCGACGACCGGATAGACATCCGGCCGCCCGCTCTCGGTACGCCGTCCGGTGCCCTGGATGAGGCCGATAGCCAGCGGCAGATCGCCGGCGAGCGCATCCTCGGTCATACGTCGGTAGCGCTGCTCGAAGATGTGCAGCTGAATCGTCGTCTGCGGGAACAGCACGGCATTCGGCAATGGGAAAAGCGGGATCGAGTCGAGCTCGAATACCTTGAACTCCGGTGTATCCAACGGAATGGTCATGTCGCTTGTCCTACTCGATGTACACCGCGTCCCGCGGTGGTGATTTGCGGACGCCTTAGTCGGCCCGCACTATCTGAATCGGCTTACTATCGTCCGCGGGAAATACCCAGACGAAATGGTCACGATCCCGAAGAGCTTCTCGAATGGTAACACCGTTGCGTCACCTCGACTCGAGGAATATCGCTATACGGGACGAAACTAACCACGAGTCCCCGGCTCATGAAGCCAACTGCCGCCACTCACGTCGGCCGATTGAAGCCCGGACGCTCATGTCTACACTCGCACTGTCAGCTATTCGACCAGGCGAGCCCATACTATGTTCGAGCGCGTAAAACTGTTCTTCGATGATCTCATGATAGAGCATGACACCGGCTCGAACCACCCGGAGCGCCCCGACCGGCTCCGTGCGATTCGAGACCGACTACGAGGAGCCGACCACTCCTTCCTCGACTGGCAACAGCCCAGCGCCGCCACGCGTGAGCAAGTGGAGCGCATCCATACGACCGACCACGTCGACGCGGTCGAGGCGCTGCGCGGCGAGAGTGGCCGACTCGACCCCGATACCGTCGTATCGCCGAAGAGCGTGGAGGCAGCCTACCTAGCCGCGGGCGCGGCAATCGACGCCGTGACAACGTCGCACGAGGATGCCGAGACTGCAGCGTTCGCCCTGGTGCGCCCGCCTGGCCACCACGCCGAGGCCGACCGCGCGATGGGGTTTTGCCTGTTCAACAACATGGCAATCGCGGCAGATCACGCCACGCGCGAGCTCGGCTACGACCGCGTGCTCGTGCTCGACTGGGACGTCCACCACGGAAACGGCACCCACTACAGCTTCTATGAACGAAAGGACGTCTTCGTCTTCAACACCCATCGCTCACCGTTTTACCCCGGCACCGGGGACGTGCAGGAGATGGGACGCGGCGACGGCACGGGCTATACGCTCAATATCCCGATGCCCGGTGGCATGGGCGACGGCGACTACAAACACGCGTTCGAGACCGTCCTGGAGCCCGTCATGGACCAGTACGAACCCGATATCGTACTGGTGTCCGCCGGCTTCGACAGCCACGAACTCGATCCGCTGGGCGGAATGAACGTGACCTCGGAAGGATTCGGCGCGCTTTGCCGGCACGCGATGGGTATCGCAGAAAAGTACGCCGACGGCCGCATCGCGCTCGTCCTCGAGGGCGGATATGACCTCGACGGACTCGCCGAGAGCGTCGAGGCGTGCACGGCGGCGCTCCACGGAGCGACGTTTGAAATCGAAGAAGACCCGTCGGAAGCCGGCCAGCGTGCCGTGTCGAATGCGCGTCAGTTCGCCGCGCGTCAGTGGGACGTGTGATCATAGGCTCGCTCGATATCCACGCGTCGCCGGGCCTCGCTCAATGCATCCCGTGCCGCCGCAAAAGACCTGACGTGTTGGGCAGGACGCGGCGCGACCGCGTGCTCGTAGGCGTCGTCGGGGTCGGCGAAGACCGACTCCCAGAACTCGCCGGCCGCAACTGGCCCCTCGGCGTCGACGACCTCCGGCAGCCCTTGCCGCGCCTGGATGGCCCTGCGCCACGTCCGCAAAACCGTCCCGGTAAAGATCGCGTTCTTGAGCGCGAGCGGGTCGGTCGGGAACCGATGAATATCGAACGCCGCGTTCCGCGCACCCAACTCGACCAGCAGTGACTCGGCATGGAGCGCACGCCAGAAAGGCACATCGGTGTCTTCGAGCCGTCTCAGTCGCTTCGAAGCGCTCGCGAGGGCTGTGTCCGACGCGTTGGGTGCACAGCGTTCGAGAAGCCTGGTCGCCATCTCGAGCTCGACCTGCGCGTAGCTGAGCGCGCCGAGCGCCCCGCCGATGGACGCGTCGTGCGCGAGCTCCGCGATGAGCGATGCCCGCTCGACACATACATCCGGCGCGGATTGCGCCGCATCGAGCGCGACGCGAGTCGTCACCGCCAGATGCGCGTTCCAATCGAAGCCGCTCATGCCCTCCAGCGCAATGGCGTCCTCGGTGCCGGCATATCTACACTCCGACGCCGCCCGAGCTGCCAGGCCAGCACTCTGACGGTTCGCGACGTCGCCGGACACAGGCTCTCCAGACAACAGCGCATGTCGCTGCGACGCCAAATCCGCACTCGACCCTTCGACCTCCCCATTTTCTACCAATATCCGCGCTGAACGACAGTCACGAGGCTCGCCGCGCGCCCAGGGGCGCTCCCATTGCCACTCTCCATAGGCATCCATCGCCGCCGCAGACTCGCCGGAGAATCTCTCGACCCACGTAAGCGAAGTCGAGGCGTTCCAGACGGCAAATAGATAGACCAGCGCGCCGAGCGCGATGGGCCCAATGATGGCGATTTTTTTGACCAAGGAGCCCCGCGACTCTCAGGAGAATCAGTCATCGTCTCGCGTAAGACGCTGCTCGGCCGATCGGGCGTGGGCTTCGAGCCCTTCCATCCGCGCCAGCGTCGCCGAGTCTCTGGCGAGTCGCTGTGCGGCCGCCTCGTCGTCGATCTTCATCCACGTACGAATCCGCAGAAACGTAAACACCGATAATCCGGCCGACGACCGCGCAGTCCCGCCCGTCGGGAGTGTGTGGTTGGGACCAGCACCGTAGTCGCCGAACACCTCGGCAGTCCCGTGTCCAATAAACAGGCCGCCGAAGTGGTCGAGGCGCTCGCGCGCTTCGCCCTCGCGCTCCAGCAGGATCTCCAGGTGTTCGGGCGCGAGTCGGTTACAGATCTCGCAGCCCTCCTCGAGGCTGTCGACCACCACGGCATAGCCGTTCTCCAGCGCCGCCCCTGCCGTCTCCTTCGTCGGCAACGCCTCCAGCTGCCCGGGGAGTTCGGCGTTCACGCGCTCGACCAGCCCGGCGTCGAGCGACACCAGGATCGGCAGCGCGTCCGGATCGTGCTCCGCCTGCGCCAACAGGTCGGCCGCGACCGTCTCCGCGTGGGCGCTCTCGTCGGCCAAGACGACCAACTCCGACGGCCCCGCGAGCATATCGATACGCACCTGGCCGGAGACGAGTTTCTTCGCGGCCGTGACCCAGCGATTGCCAGGCCCGACGACGGCATCGCAGGCAGGAACGTCCCCGGCGCCGTACGCCATCGCGGCGATGGCCTGCGCCCCGCCGATGGCCAGAAATCCGTCCACACCCGCGATCGCCGCAGCAGCGAGCGTCGCCGGCGCCGGCCGCGGCGAGGCGACCCAGACTTCCTTCACCCCGGCCACACGCGCGGTCACCGCCGTCATCAACACCGACGACGGCAGCGGGAAGCGCCCACCGGGCGCATAACATCCCGCGCGCTCGACCGGCGCGACATCGTGCCCGGCACGCCCACCGGAAATCGGCACGTCGAGTGCCTGCACGCTGTCTCGCTGGGCCTGTGCGAACGCTGCAATCTGCTTGTGGGCCCGCTCGAGCACCTCGCGTTCCTCGTCCTCGAGGCTCTCCAGCGCCTGCTGGAGAACCGCGTCGTCGAGGACCATCGCCACGCCCTCTTCGATATCACCGAGCCGGACGCCGTGATGCATCACCGCCGCCTCTCCGCGCTCGCGAACGTCTGTCACGATCTCGGCGGCCTGCTGGAGCGTCACGTCGTCGACGGGATTGCGCCGCAGCTCGGGGACATCGGATGCGTCGATGATTTTCAGGGTGCCGGAAGACATGAGTCACTCCTCGAATTTCTTGCTGCCGTCGCGCCGCGTCGCCTTCAGCGCGCGCCGGTCCAGCTCATCTTCGATATCTCGCAGCGACACGCCGTGCTTCATCGCCTTCGCCAATACAAAATACACCACATCCGCCGCCTCCCACGCGACATTCTGCCGCGAATCGGCCTCGATGAATTCGGCGGCTTCCTCTTCGATTTTCTCATCCAGTAGTTGAGGGTTTTCGAAGAGCTTCCGGGTGTAGGACCCGTCAGGAGCATGCTCGAGTCGACTCTTCAACGTCTTCTCGAGACGCGTCAGGCCATCGTCGTCGCCCCAGCACGTCCACGTATCGAGGTGGCAAAAGCCGTCGCCACCCTGGCGAACGGTGAATCGAATCGCATCCGCATCGCAGTCCAAATCCACTCGCAACAACTCCTGGGTGGCTCCGGACGTCTCGCCTTTGACCCACAACCCGCGGGAGCGCGACTGATACGCGCCCCGCTGTCGATCCACCGCCACCCGAAGGCTCTCGTCGCTCGAGTAGGCCAGCCCCAGCGCCTGCCCGTACTCGTCGCAGACGACCGTCGGATACAGACCGTCCGGGCGGTCGGACGTCAGCGGCGCGAAAATCCCGTCGGCGAGGTGCATTTCGTCGGTGTAGATAGCCATACCGACCTGCGCATCGACGCCGAGTTCATGTAACGCTTTAACTTCCTCGACGGTCGTGATGCCACCGGCCACTGTCAGGTGCGCGTCGCCAGCCGCCTCGAGCAGTTCTTCAACCATGTCGAGATTCGTGCCCTCGAGGCGGCCTTCTCGCTCCACAAACGTCACCATGAAGCCACCGACATACCCGGAGAGCTCCGCCATCCGGTCCAGGATGCTCTCGCCGGTACGTGTCTGCCAGCCCTCCACGACGACCTCGCCGTCGACCGCGTCGAGCGCGGCGATGACACGCTCGGGCGGCAGGTGCTTCAGGACCTCCGGCTTCGCGGCGGTGCCGAGGATGATCTTGTCGGCCCCGGCGTTGAGCCACTCGAGGGCCGTCGGGACGTCGCGGATGCCGCCGCCGACGCGCACCTTACCCATGGATGCGAGCTCGCGAATCAGCTCGGTGTTGTTGCCGTTGCCCAGAGCCGCGTCCAGATCGATGCAGGCGACCTCGCCGGCCAGCCGGAACTTCTCCATGATCGGCTGGGGGACGCCCGCGTCGATCTTTTTTTCCTTGCCGCCGACGAGTTGCACGGCGTGTCCGTCCATGATGTCTATCGAGGGGATAATCATGCGTCGTACTCCCTGGGTATGCGAATCTCGAAGGGACCTCCGAGCAGTTCTTCTTTGACCTGCCGAACCGTATAGTCTCCGTCGTGAAAAATCGACGCGGCGAGCACGGCATCAGCCCCCGCTTTCCATGCCTCGGCCAGGTGAGCCGGCTCGGCTGCGCCGCCGGACGCGATGACCGGGATGGGCACCGTGTCCGCCGCCGCGCGAAGTAGCTCGAGGTCATACCCCGAACGCGTACCGTCGCGGTCCCAACTGGTCAGTAATATCTCGCCGGCGCCGCGCTCCCACGCCTCGCGCATCCATTCGATGGCGTCTTTGCCCGTCTCGATACGCCCGCCGCTGATGACGACCTCCCAACCGCCGTCATCGGTGCCTTTGGCGTCGATGGCCACCACCGTGCACTGGCTGCCGAAGCGCTCGGCCATCTCGTCGATGATCCCGGGCGTCTTCACCGCGGCGGTATTGATCGAGACCTTGTCCGCGCCGGCCTCCAGCAGCTGCTCGGCGTCCGCAGTCTTGCGTACACCGCCGCCTACTGTCAGCGGGATCGAGAGCTTCGCGCGGATCTTGCGGACCGTCTCGAGTTGCGTACCGCGTGACTCGGGCGTCGCCGCGACATCGAGCATGACGATCTCGTCGGCGCCCTGCTTTTCGTAGGCCTCGGAGAGCTCGTCGGGCGCCCCCGCGTCGCGAAGGCCCTGGAATTGGATGCCCTTGACGACCCGACCGTGTTTGACGTCCAGGCAGGGGATGATGCGCTTTGTCAGCATGGTCCTGCTCCTCGTCGATGACGAAGCTGATGCACAAGAGAAGTGTCAGTCGGCGTCGAGCCAGCGCCCCA
>JBNJFZ010000019.1:0-2159 GCA_051747295.1 Myxococcota bacterium | reverse complement strand
GGCAGGGGATGATGCGCTTTGTCAGCATGGTCCTGCTCCTCGTCGATGACGAAGCTGATGCACAAGAGAAGTGTCAGTCGGCGTCGAGCCAGCGCCCCAACAGGTCGCCGCCCCACTTGCCCGAGAGCTCCGGGTGAAACTGACAGGCCAGCGTGCGTCCGCGCTCGAGCGCGGCCACAAACGGTCCACCGTGGTCGGATATCGCGCCGCTCCAGCCATCAGGCACGCCTTCGAGCCGGTAGCTATTGGCGAAATAGGCGTATCCGGTGCTCAAATACGTGCAGTCGGGCTGTGCGACGACCTCGTTCCACCCGAATTGCGGGATGCGCACGTCCTCGGGGAACCGAGTCACCTTGGAGGGAATGATACCGAGTCCCCGTACTCCGGGGCTCTCCTCGCTTGTCTCGCACAGTAGCTGGAGGCCCAGACACACCGAGAGCAGCGGCTTTCCAGCCTCCACACGCCCGACGAGCGCATCGCGCATCCCCAGTTGCTCGAGCCGCTCGATACCCGCGCCGAACGCCCCTACGCCCGGAAGAACGACGAAGTCGCCCTCTCGCACGTGGGCCGCATCGTCGGTGAGCCTGGGGTGCGCTCCGAGTCGCTCGAACGCCACGATCATCGAGGCGATATTGGCGACACCGGTCTTGATGATAAAAACGTCGCTCATCACAGAACCCCTTTGGTGCTGGGGACGTCTTCACCGTCGACGCGAACGGCCCTGCGCATCGCCAATGCGAATGCCTTGAAGGCGGCTTCCGCGCGGTGGTGGTCGTTGTCTCCACGGAGCACGTCGACGTGAATGGCTCCGCGCGCCCGCATGGCGAACGACTGGAAGACGTGTGGCACGTTCTCGCAGGAGAGCCCGCCGAGCGCTTCCCGGCTCAACCCGAGATCGACGACCGAAAACGGACGGCCCGACAGGTCGACGACGACCCGCGCGAGCGCCTCGTCGAGCGGGGCATACGCGTGTGAGAAGCGCTGGATACCGCGCCGGTCGCCCAGCGCCCCATCGAACGCCTCGCCGAGCACCAACGCGCAGTCTTCGACGGTGTGGTGGTCGTCGACCTCCAGGTCACCGTCACAGCTGAGCTCCAGGTCGAAGCGGCCGTGCTTGGCGAAAGCGTGCAGCATATGATCGTAGAACGGGATGCCGGTATCGATCGTCGCCTCACCCGTGCCGTCCAGGTCCAGGGTCAACGCGATCTTGGTCTCGCCGGTCTCCCGTTCGATTGTCGCTTTGCGTGAGCTCATGAGAGCAACTCCTCGAGTTGTACGGCCAGGGAATCGAGCACGCGAGCCGCGCCCGCCCGGGTCATCGCTTCGGCTACGTTCGTGTCACCATCGCCCGGGGCGACCACGCCGACTGGCAGCACGCTCGCCCCACGCGCGGCCTGTATGTCATCGGGTGTGTCGCCGACCAGCCATGCCCGCTCGACGCTCAACTGGTCGAGCAGCATCTCGACGGGCTCGGGGTCGGGCTTCGCGGGCGCATCTTCCATACAGACCAGTGCCTCCACATATTGCGCGATGCCTTTCTCGCGCAAAAAGCGCTCCGCGTCCTTTCGCGGCCGCCCGGTGAC
Organism: Myxococcota bacterium; assembly: GCA_051747295.1. Classification (GTDB taxonomy): domain Bacteria; phylum Myxococcota_A; class Bradymonadia; order Bradymonadales; family Bradymonadaceae; genus JBNJFZ01. The sequence continues at coordinate 576 of JBNJFZ010000019.1, read as the reverse complement.
GATGCCGATGCGATAGCGCTCGCCCCACTCGGCCAGCTTATGCGGGTCCAACAGCAGGGTCTCGGTGCTTCGCAGTCCCGGCTTCTCCTCGGTGCCCTGGTAGATGCGCTCGAAGGTCTCGGTGACTTCGTCCAGATCCGCCTCGACGCCTCGTTCGGCCAGCAGTCGCTGCGTGACAATCCAGTCGTTGTTGGCGTCGCCGGCGGCCTTCATCTGGGCGATATCGTCGCGGGTGACCTCGACACCGAAGGCCCGCGCGGTCTCGACGATACTGCGCCGATAGGACTCCGAGACGTCCGCCAGGACGCCGTCGAGGTCGAATAAGAGCGCGTCTGGCGACAGAATGGTCTCCAGCGCGTGCTCCAGCCGCTCGAAATCGGACCGATTGCCCGGGCAACTGATGCGAATCGCGTTATCGAGCAACGGATGGCCGGGAAACGCCCGTACCAGAATGCCCATCCCGGCGAGCGCATCGCGCAGCCACACGGAATCGCGGGTGCGTCCGAAGACGAAGTTCCCCTCGGACGTCGTGGTCTCGATGCCGTATTCGCCCAGGAGCGCCTCCAGCGCGCGACG